>NZ_CP133778.1:0-305714 GCF_034347405.1 Pseudomonas sp. CCC3.1 | reverse complement strand
GGCCAGGTGCAAGCGACCACGCTCACCACCGGACAGGTCCTTGACGAACTTCTGCTGGTCGCCACCTTTAAAGTTGAAGCGGCCCACATAAGTACGCGACGGGATTTCGTAGTTACCAATGCGGATCACATCGGAACCATCGGAAATGGCCTGGAACACAGTCTTGCTGCCATCCAGGTCGTCACGGCTCTGGTCAACACAGGCCAGTTGCACGGTTTCACCGATTTCGATGCTGCCCGAATCCGGCTGCTCTTTACCCATCAGCATGCGGAACAGGGTCGACTTACCGGCACCGTTACCGCCGATCACGCCAACGATGGCGCCTTTAGGCATGGCGAACGACAGGTTGTCGATCAGCACGCGATCGCCGTAACCCTTGGAGACGTTTTTGAATTCGATAACCTTGTCTCCCAGGCGCGGACCGGCCGGGATGTAGATTTCGTTGGTTTCGCTGCGTTTCTGGAATTCCTGCGATTGCAGTTCTTCGAAGCGTTGCAGACGCGCCTTGGACTTGGACTGACGTGCCTTGGCACCTTTACGGACCCATTCCAGCTCGTCTTTCATGGCCTTTTCATGGGCCGACTGCTGCTTGGATTCCTGGGCTAGACGATCGGACTTGGCTTCAAGCCAACCCGAGTAGTTGCCCTCGTAAGGAATACCGGCGCCGCGGTCGAGTTCCAGAATCCAGCCCGCAACGTTGTCCAGGAAGTAACGGTCGTGCGTAATCGCAACCACGGTACCCGGGAAATCGTGCAGGAAGTGCTCCAGCCAGGCCACCGAGTCGGCGTCCAAGTGGTTGGTTGGTTCGTCGAGGAGCAGCATGTCCGGGGCCGACAGCAGCAGGCGGCACAAGGCCACACGGCGCTTCTCACCACCCGACAGGTGTTCAACCTTGGCATCCCAGGCTGGCAGGCGCAGGGCGTCGGCGGCCACTTCCAGTTGACGCTCCAGGTTGTGACCGTCACCGGCTTGCAGGATGGCTTCGAGCTTGGCCTGTTCAGCGGCCAGCTTGTCGAAGTCGGCATCGGGGTCAGCGTATTCTGCGTAAACCTGATCCAGACGCGCTTGGGCATCCTTGATCACGCTCACCGCTTCTTCGACCACTTCACGCACGGTTTTGCTTGGGTCCAGTTGCGGCTCTTGCGGCAAGTAGCCGATGTTCAAGTCCGGCATCGGACGGGCTTCGCCGTCGAACTCGGTGTCGACGCCCGCCATGATTTTCAGCAAAGTAGATTTACCCGAACCGTTAAGGCCCAGTACGCCAATTTTGGCGCCCGGGAAAAACGACAGGGAGATGTTTTTCAGGATTTCCCGCTTCGGCGGAACAACCTTACTCAGCCGATGCATGGTGAAAACGTAAGAGCCTGTTTTGCCTGCTTTGTCACTTTTTGACATGGTTTGATTCGCCTTTAATCCTGTGTTTTCAGTGCTTTAATGGTAGCGAAAACGCTTAAATTCTGGAAAGCAAAACGTTAGGTTTTGCATTGACCTTACCCTGTTCCTGACTATAATTAGAAAAGTTATGTTTTATGAGGGAGCAACATGGATTTCCAGCTCATAGAGCAGATTGTGAATGGTGCTCGTAGAAAGCTGCTGGTGCAAGACTGCATCCCGGTTTACTACCCCAATCTTTACATCACCATGGAGCACTCCGGCAGAGCACTGGAAACAACAAAGAAGTACCTTGAGCATCTGATTGTGCTTGAGCAGTTTCTGTCCTTTTCCTCCATTGATCTGATTTCTCGCCTCGAACAGCGCCCTCACAGCCAATACCTGACAGACAGTGAGCTTTCTAGATTTGTGTCGGACGCGGGGTTTCGCAAGGAAACCTTGGCCATGAAGTATGCGGGGATACGTTTACATCCGACTGCATACAGATCCGTTGGCAAAGCCCATGCGCAGCAGCGAATCGAAGCGGTACGCGACTATCTGGGCTTCCTCTATGACAAGTTGGGTGATCACTCAACACGATATGAGGCGGTGGACGATCTGAAGAAGCGCATCAACCGCAAGATCACAGCGGCCAGACCGGCATGGAAAAAAACGCGAATGCACGAGATAAAGGGGCTCACGAGTCAGGAGCGAACTCGATTGCTGGAAATCATGCATCCGAATAGCGCCGAGAACCCCTTTTCAGATGGCGCAATCAGGCTGCGTAACTACATCATTTTGCTGTTGGGACTCGACATGGGGCTGCGACGCTCAGAGATGCTGCTGATCAAGACCAGCGATATTCACTGGCACAGTCGTCAACTGGCGGTGGTCAACCTGGAGGATGAGAGCCTCGATCCGCGAACGATGGCTCCGCAATTCAAAACCCACGAGCGCATGTTGGTGATGACCGATGAACTCTATGGCGCGATCACTGAGTACGAATCGAAATATCGCCAAAGAAGGCCCCGTAGCGGCACATCGCAAGCGAGGAAGCATCCGTTTTTGCTGGTGGCGCACAAGCGAAATGAGGGCGGGCCTCTGACCATCAAGGCAATCGATGGCGTTCTGTCCAGGGTTCGAGAAATAGCGCCGGAACTGGCTCATGTGCACCCGCATATTCTCAGGCATGACGCGGTCTACACGATGCTGGAAAGCATGCGTGAGGAGCTGGCAGCGTTCACGCCGGAGGATCGCACCACGCAAGTTCAAAAGACCCTCACATGGATGTTCGGCTGGAGTCCCGAATCGAACATGCCCGGCCTCTACGGCGCGAAGTTCTGGAAGGAGGAGGCAGACAAAGCGATACAGAAACGGGCCGAGCGGTTTAAGGCCAATCGTCAGAAAGCCGGCACGACACCAGGAGGTTCAGCGTGAACATCGCCGTCGAAGCACTTCAGGCACCCACGAAGGACAGCCTCGATGTATGGCTGGGCGCGCCTCGCTTGCCGAAATGTGGGGAGGTGTTCACACCCGCAGAACCGATGTGGAAACCGGATAAATCGGCCAGACTCTCAGTGAACTGGGAAGCGGCCCTTGCCTGCGTCTCGCCGGATTGGCAGCCCTGGTTGCACGCCGCCCTGGCGTATCGAATGGCCGATCAGGCAGCGGACTCGGTTGCTCAGCTCGCCAGTGTGTTGTCGCGGGCTGCTCAGGCCGGGCTTGACCCGCTCAACGAGAATCACCTGATCGCTCTGCGGGAGCGCTTTAACGGGAACGAATCCAGTACTCTCGGCGCTTTCATGGCCTTTTGGCACGACTGCGAATCCCTCGAACAACGTCCGCCGCGACCCCTGATCGAGGCCTACCAGGCACTGCCCAGGAAAAAGGGTTCCAGCAAGGATGTGGTCCTCAGCCTGGCCCCCGAAGAAGGCCCGTTCACGCAGGTGGAGCAGGACGCGCTGCACCAATGGATACATGAGCAGTTCTGTCACGGTCAGCTAGATCCCGAGCAGTACCTGTATCTGCGCCTGTTGATGATTTACGGGCAGCGTGGCGCTCAGGTACGCATGATGGTTTTTGGTGATTTCACGAAAACCGACCAGGGCTGCAAGGTCAGGTTTCATTGGGCAAAGCAAAAAGACGACGAGGCGGGTTGGCGAACAAAGTCCGAAACCTTCAGTCTGGATGAGGACCTCTACAACACCGTGCAGGCTTACAAGGACATGGTTCTGGCGCAACTCTGGCAAACCTATCCAGACGGTGCCGACTGGAATGCAGCCATTGAGAATGTGCCGCTCTTTCGTCGGAAGCTGGATGATGAGGCAGAATTTTCGGAGCGGCTTGCCCCCCCTGTTTTGCTGGATAGCCCCCTGCAAAAAGCCCTCGAAGAGGCACCGCAGCCGATCTTTCATGTTGGATCAGCCACGGTTCGGAGATGGCATGAGCGAATCGAGCGGATGGAGGGCTTTCCGATTTCGCCTCGCACCCATCAGCCGCTGAAAGTGACACGGGGACACCGGTTCAGGCACACCCTCGGCACGGACCTGTCCAATGCGGGGCTGGACGAGTGGTCGATGGCCCGCGCATTGATGCACAAAAATACTCAGACAGTGCGAAAGTACCGCCAGGTGTCGGCTGAACTGCTGGCGTTGATCGACGCGAAGATGAGCGACCATCTGGCCTTGGTTGTGAATGCGTTCACCGGGATCATCGTCACGGATCGCACCTCAGCAAAGAACGGGGATCGAGCGGATCGACAAATCGAGGATGTGGCAGTGTGCGGTGCCATTGCCACCTGCCATCTCGATGCCCCCTTCACTTGTTATCCCTGCGGAAAATTCCAACCCCTGCTGGACGCCGATCACGGCGCGGTTCTGGAGCGGTTGGAGCGTCGTCGGGCGCAAACCCTTGCCACGGATAAAACGACCGGCGTGCTCTGGGATCGGGCCATTCTGGCGTGCCGCAAGGTGATTCTGGATTGTGAGGCCATGCGCCAATCAGGGAGGAAAGGCGAGTGACCGAAGCGTTTGATTCTGAGCCGACGAACAATATTGTCGATTTTAAGCCCAGGAGCCAACTGGCTGCGGAGGCTCAGCTCGCGGCGTTTATCCAATGGGCAAAACAGACCCTGCCCAAAGGCATTCCCAATCGCGTGCACGAGAGTATTTGCTGGGAAGACGGCAGTTGGCACGAGCATGGCCTCAAAAGCTGTAGCTTCACGGCACTGGGATCGACCAGAGTTGCCCCGAAGGCGATACAGGCACCCTTCACGGAGTTTGCCAAGGCCATCATGGTGTACCGGCGGGTGTATTTGCAGAAAAAGGCTGTTGGAGAGTGGCTGGATGCCCTGAAGGTGCTGGAAGCCGCCCTGTTCGAGTTGACCGGCACGCGGGATGTGACGCAGGTGTCCGCCGCTGTCTGTGATAAAGCGTGCGAGCACCTGAACCGTCACTGGGCAAAAGGCGACACCGCATACCGTTCCGGGCTGGCACTTGCGGCCCTCATCACCCTGATGCGGGCCAAAAAACTGCTCAAGACCGATTTTCGGTGGACCTCTCCGCTGACGCTGAAGCCCCGTGGCACACTCAAGCAACAAAAAGCGGATCGGGAACAGAAGCTGCCCAGGCCCGAAGCGATCAAAGCGCTCGGGGAGATGTTCAATAACGAATTGACACGCCCGCTCGATATCGTTGTGACATCCGCCTGTGCGCTGTTGCTGAGCGCCCCGAGTCGTGTGGGTGAATTGGCGGATGTTGAATTGGATTGCCTAGTGTTCAAAGAGGACACCCAGGGTAAGGGGCGCCTGTTCCTGCGCTGGTATGCGGAAAAGATAAACCAGGTCACGCTGAAGCCCGTCGTTAAGCCCGAGATGGAGCCGGTCATCGAGAGGGTCATCACCTTACTGCAACCGATCACCGATGAGGCGCGGGCTTACGCCGCCTGGCTGGAAGACCATCCCGATGAGTTCCCGCCCCATGAAGGGCTGCCCCCCAAGGGACCTGATGAACCGCTCACCTGTGCCGAAGCCTGTGCCGCGCTGAAACTCTCCAGTCGTGAGAACGCTTGGCGATCCCAATTCAATGCCAACTTCCTCAAACCCCTGGAGCAGAAAAAGGCGCTCAGCCCCGCCGCCCGAGACCTGTTGGCCGAAATCCGTGAAGGATGGGATACCAGCACAGGGAAGCAGATCCGCGCCAAGGGCAAGCTCCAGGGTGTTGAGTTTGACGACCGGTGTGTGATCACGCTGCGCAAGCTCAATGTGCTGTTGCGGGAGAAGTATCTCCCGAAGGATTTTCCATACACCACTCCGTACACGCAGGGTAAAGCACGGGTGAAGTATCGTGATGCCTTGTTCACCGTGCGCACGGGAGCGCTGGCTGAAGACTCAGGCCACATTGCTGTGACACACGGGTTTGGTGTAGAGATCGCGGTGAGCACTATCCGAATGGCTGTGGAATTAGGCGGTTCGAACAACCCGGTAAGGAAAAGTCTGTTCGAGCGCCATGGATACCCCGGTGTCAAGGTCAACACGCACGCGTTTCGGCACGAATTGAACACGCGGATGCACCAGGCCGGTCTGTCGCAGCTGCTGATTGACGCCTTCTCCGGGCGCACGACGATGGGATCGGTCTACAACCACGAGACCATCGAGGAACGCACTCAAGGGGTTGCGGCGTACCACCCCAAAACCAAGCAGAGCACAGCGACTCAGCGTCTGGAGAAGGTCAAAACCAATCAGCCGCTGAGCCTGATTGAGGTGATGGAACTGCGCGAGGGTGAGCAGGACCGCATTATCCATCAAACCCATCTCGGCGTTTGTGTGCACAACTTCGCGTCCGAGCCCTGCCCGAAAATGGGCGCTTGTCTGGACTGCGGGCGGCTTGGCTGCGTCAAGGGGGATGAGGTGAAGTTGGCCAACCTCAAGGAAGAAAGCGACGACCTCAAACGCCGCCTCGATAAAGCCCTGGATGCACGGTCTCGGGGTGTGTTTGGGGCATCGGAGTCGGCCAAAAAACTGGGTGAGAAGCTCTTTAAGTGCGAGGCGCTAATCCAAATGCTGGAAAACTCCGAACTCGAAAACGGTGACATTGTGTGGAACGCCGATAACGGTTGGACGCTGACCAAAAATGCCGCCGCAATGTCGGGGCTGATCGAGGTCAAAGTCATTGAAGAGAACCAGGCGCAAGAGGCGTTGTCATCGTTGGATGACGTCTTAGCTTTGCTTGATGAGATCGAGGGTTAACGATGGGGCATTTAACGCCAAAGGATGAGAAACGCATCATTAAGCTGATTGAGGAATGGTCAGAGCCGAAGCTGACCTGGCCTTTGCTCGTTGAGGCCTGCAAAGAAAAACTGGGTATCAGTCGTGCTCGCCAGTCCCTGATGAATCTACCTGCCGTGGATTTAGCGATGAAGAATTGCAAGGCGGCATTGAAGGCTCAGAAGCTGAAACCGGGCTGGATTAGCGATATTCAGGCAGCCAACGAGCACATTGAGAAACTGACAGCAAACAATCAGAAGCTGTTAGCTGCTGTTCGAGATATGCATAGCCGTTTTTTGATCTGGCAAGCCAATGCCGATATGCATGGGCTAACGCAATCAATGTTGGAGCGGCCGGTTTCACAGCTTCAAAAGAAGACATGATTGCGCAATAGCGCGTACTGACCAGCCGTTCGCATTCCAGCTGACTTGGAGTTGACCATCTTCACATCTGTCGTTTGGTCAACGACCTCGTAGTGTCGACCAACAGTTACCGTCACGATGTCTCCTGCCCAAGAAACTTTATAGCAATCAGCCCCCTCCCAAGAGATTCCTGATTCGTGGCCGGCTGCTAAGGACTGTTACCCTCCATAAGCTCGCAAATCGCGATCTGCGGAGAAAATTATCTCAGTCACTTTTAGGTTGCTGTGATCGCGTGAGTGGTGGGTGCTGTAACTGACTCCTCCCGCAACCTTGAACAGATACCCTTCGACCTCACCTTTATTGTCTTGAGCAACACCTACCTCAATCAGTGGCTCCATTTTCCAGTTGTCACCTCCTCGTAGATGGCCAGGAGACATCAGGTGTGCTTGGCCGAACCATGAGCGTTCATCCAACTCCGAAAGCATCTGTTGAAGTATCGGCACCGTTGGGACCATCAACATGCTGCCCACGATGTCGTCGCCATAATCCCTCACCAATTCGATGTAGAACCAGGGATGGTGTACCTCCAGCTCAACGAACTGCCAGTAGCTGGCGACGCCACCACCGAAAACGGCTGCAGGGCTGAGCTCTGCATGTCTATACGTTTTGAACATTGAAAAAACCCCAAAAATATTAACAATAGTTAATGGATGTCTGACGTTCAAGACGGCTTCATCATTCCTTTTATGGGAATGAAAAAAATGGAGCTGAAACAGGCATTTGGTAAGGCGTTGAGACAGATGAGGAAGTCTCGTCATCTCAGCCAGGAAGACTTCGCGGGGCATAGCAGCCAGACTTACCTGAGCCAATTGGAAGGCGGCGGAAAGGGCCCTACGCTTGAAATGGTTCAAGCGCTGGCCGCTGCCATGGGTGTACATCCTTTGACGATTTTGACGCAGTGTTACCTTTTTATGGACGAAACCGTCACGCTGGACTCAATGATGGATCGAATTCGAACGGAAATTATTGGGCCTTCACCCCGATAAGCTGTCTTGGTGTGGGCGCTTCCGGCCCTACCATCACTCGCATGGGCCGCAGCAAGGGCTGAGCTATCCTGTGCGGTGTGACTATGGTGCGCGGTGCGTAATTCGGCGGCTGCTGATAGTAATGATTACTGACATTGAGGAGATGGAATGAAAGGCCGGCGCAAAATCAAAACCCGTAAATGGCATGATGCCGCTCAAATGGAAGCGGAAGCCCGAGAGCTGCTACAGAAGAGGTCTGAAAAACGAGGGAGGTTACTCGAAATCGCCGTGCAGAAAGGTAGGGAAATAGAACCGATTGGCAGGCTGTGCGGTTAAACGGTGACATCTTCGAGATGTAATCTATGAATGATTTGCAGATAGTTGCGTTAAGCCCTAGCGCCCCAATTGCGTGCTGGAGCATGGTTCACAGGTGCTTCGCGGGGCGGTCCGAGCAGGTTCTGATGATAGCAACGCGGGTATTTGGAACGCGCAAGCATGCCGAACGCTGGTTGCGTGATCCGGCCTACGGGCTAGGATGGCAAGTCCCATGCGATATGTTGTCGACGCGTTTAGGTTATGAAGATGTGGATAGGTTATTGAATCAGATTGAACATGGCGTTTACGTCTAACATCCTTATGATTGGCGTTGCCCTGTGGAGGTGTTGTCGAATCCTGAACTCGGCTTGTCTATGATGACCGACTGTGGCAGCCGGCAAACGCATAGCCCTAACATTTATTTCAAAGTCCTATGGGATTCCCCATCCCTTCGTCATTGCCGAGTCCTTATCGCATTCACCAGAGCAACGCTCGCCCGATGGTCAGTCCTAATCAGACCTCTCCCCCAAGCGTTGATAGCGTCGCTCGAACGCCTCCGCGCCTCCCTCCATCACTTGCGTTCCACCTGGGCAAGTTCTTCATCAGACAGGGCACTGGCCGTTTTGAGGTGCTCAAGACGATCTGCCATCTCTAGCAGCGGTTGTTTCCAGTACCAGCTCTCCCAGATCATCTTGTGAGCCCTCTTAAGTCACTTCGATTTCTTGATCAAATAGCTGCTGACCGAGGCGCACAGGCCAACTACGAGCTCTGCGTCTTCGAAAGACGGCTCACGCCCCTCTTGGATGTGCCGCCCGAACTCCGAGGCATACGCCCAGGTTTTGATGACAGCCTGATCCAATGGCGCTGGAATCAGAGTTCGGGAATCATTCATGATCTTCCCGAGGGTCGCTTGTTGGTCACCAGTGACCTGCCGAGCGACACACTCCAGCGAAGCCATGGCATGCTGTATTGCCCCCGTCGGGTCTGGAGACGGTCGGCGTGAGAGATCAGCAATCGCCTGGTGCAATTCCTTGCTGGCCGTGACGTGCCCATGTTGATGCTCAGTTTCTTTCGCCGAGGTCAAAACCTGCTCAAAGGATTCAGAACCACGGATTTCGATGCGACCTTCCAGCAGCTTCCACCCTATGCCGTGCTCTATAAAGAACTCGTTCAGCTCAGTAGTGAAGTGCTCGTACACGCCAGAGTCATAGTTACGGTTGCCGAGGTAATCATCGAGCCGCTCAATGACGTCATACACCTTGAACCACTTGCACTGCTCAAGCCGCCGAACGTTTTCCTCGTGGATATTGGGCCTCTCACTCCAGTTCTGTTTGTCGGGCAAGACCTTCAATGTCTGGCAGATTATTTGGCGCAGGTCTGATGGCTTGAGACCACATTCGTAGCTCAATTGAATCAGATACTCCTGCAGCGCTTGCGGTGCGTCTTCCCGGACAGTGATTTCGGCTTCATCGACCTGCGAGAAACCGTGACGCCTTGAAAATGAGTCCTTCACCTTACCCCCCGCCTAACCTAGTCCACTGGCAAATCGCCAAAGCGATCTGGCGCGATAATGCCTGACATTCCGGGCTTGGGATAGATAACGGGGATCGACGCTTGACTTGGCCTGAAGACTACGCACTCACCCGCAGCAATCGATTCAAGCCACGACCTTTGAGGAGCGGCCTCAGGTCTGGCCCGAGGGATTCTCGGCGAGGGCATCAGATTCAGTAAGGCCGAGGAGCAACTGGCGCAGTCAATCATTTACAACACCATCAATATTGAGAGGATGCGGTACAGAACCTGCGACGTCTGGCCAAACTTGCATCTCAAGGGCCACCTTCTACGGGATAGGTGCGCCTGCACGAAGCAAAAACCTCAAACTAACCCATTAACAGAGCAGCAAAGGTCAACGAAGGGCCGAGAAACCACTCAATGTGGTTATTAGGTTCTCCGGTGGTGGTCCTGCCTGAGCTCCGGCGAGCTGAAAATCCGATTTTTTCAACAGAATCGACCCATAGCGGCCCTTTGTGAGGGGGCAGAAACCGGCCAAAAGCGGACGATTGGGTATGCCTACAATCAAGGGGCGATTCATTCGGATTGAATCGCCCCTGGTTTCGTAGAAACATTTGAGCGACTGCTTATGGCCCAGAGTGTGTAAAAACGAGTCGCCAAATTCGAAGTGCGCGCTTCTGCGTTAAATCTGAAATTCATCAGCACATCAGCAGATGTGGATTTGGGGTAGAAGCGCGGTTTCCAGTCTGGTTTTGAGTAACTTTCGCACCGAAAAACGTTTTTACACAGCCTGGGCCGAAAGCAGACTACCGGACCTATGAGATCAGTCGAAGTCCTCTTCTCGTAACAAGCACAAAATTTAATGCGTTATTTAGGCCGAAGCCGAACAACAACTGGTATAGAACAAAAAAGCCCACCTGTTGGAGAGCAGGCGGGCCATTTGAGTTAACGTCAATTAAGAGGTTATTTCTGGATGATGCTGTCCGGCAATGCATAGGCAATGATGTAGTCACCGACATCAGGCGAGTGGCTCATGCCACCTGCGGAGATGACTACGTACTGCTTCCCGGTATTGGGTGATTTGTAGATCAGCGGGGCTGCAACCGCGCCAACCGGCAGGCGGGCTTTCCAGACTTCTTTACCGGTGGCCGAATCCAGCGCTCGCAGGTAGTAGTCCTGGGTGCCGGCGAAGAACACCAGGCCAGATGCCGTTGAGGTCGGGCCACCCAGTGTTGGCATGCCCAGCGGGATTGGCATGTGCGTTTTGATCCCCAGAGGGCCAGTGTCCTGGACGGTGCCCAACGGAACCTGCCAGACCAGTTTCTGGGTGTTGAGGTCAATGGCGCTCATGCTGCCGAAGGGAGGTGTGTTGCACGGTACGCCCAGTGGCGACTGCAGAATGTCGATTTTCACCCCGCCATAGATACCGGCGACTTGTGGGCGAATGGTTCCCATGAAACCCGGGACTTCATCGGTCGACACGTTGAACTTCTTGGTGTCTTCCTTTTTGACTAGTGACATCCGCAGCGGCATGCGCATGTCATTGACGAACATCATGCCGGTGTTTTCGTCGATGGAGATACCACCCCAGTTCATACCGCCCAGCAAGCCAGGCCATTCGATGTACGGTTTTTCACTTGGCGGTGTAAACGGACCCAGGTAGACGGAGTCTTTGAACATGATCCGGCAATACAGTTGGTCGAAAGTTGTCACGCCCCACATCGACTTCTCGGTCAGCGGGTCGACACCAATGGTCGGCATCCCGACCGAGAACGGTTGGGTAGGCGACAGGTGCTCGCCTTCTGCTGCTGGAGAGGTAGGAACCGCACGCTCTTCAACTTCTGTAACCGGCTTGCCGGTACGGCGATCCAGCACAAAAATGTTGCCTGTCTTGCTGGTCTGGATCAAGACCGGAGTCTTCTCGCCCTGGGCGTTTTTGATGTCATAGAGCACAGGCTGCGAAGGCAGGTCATAGTCCCAGACGTCGTGGTGAACGATCTGATAAACCCATTTGGCTTTACCGGTTGATGCATCGACTGCAACAACGGCCGTACCAAACTTCTCTTTAACCTGGTTGCGATCACCACCCCAGTAGTCGGGCGGGCCATTGCCCGTAGGCAGGTAGACCAGATTCAACTCTTTATCGTAGGTCGGAATTGTCCAGACGTTAGGCGTCTCCAGAGCGAACTGATGATCGTCTGCCACTGCGTTCTTGCCCTCGGGTGCACCTACATCCCAGGCCCACACCAACGCACCTGTCAGAACGTCGAATGCGCGTACGGCACCGGAAGGTTCGCCCGCCACAATGTCCCGTACCCAGCCGCCGACCACGGTGAGGTGGCCCATGACAACCGGCAGCGAGGTGGGGTGATAGCGCTTGCTGTTTTCAGTCGGGCCCATGCCTTTCTTGAGATCGACATAACCGTTGTCGCCAAAGCTCGGGCACAGGGTGCCGGTATGCGCATCAACCGCAAACAAACGGGCATCCACAGACGACACCAGTATACGCTGGCGGCACTGCTGCTCATTGCCATATGACGCCTTGACTTCAGCGCTTAGGCTGTCGTCTTTATCGATGTCGTAATAACCCACGCCGCGGCAAGTCACGTGCTCTTCGCTTTTGGCTTTGGGATCGAATTTCCAGAGCGGGGTCCCGGTATCACCGTCCAGGGCGGTAATCAGGTTTTCCGGTGTGCACGAGTACAGAACATTGCCGATCTGCAACGGTGTATTTTCATCTACACCCGCGCCGGCACCTGTGGTGCGACGACCTGTTCTGTAGGTCCAGGCAACCTGCAGGTCCTTGACGTTGTCCGAGGTGATTTGCGTGTAAGGAGCAAACCGTGTTCCCGAGGCATTACGCCCAAAGAACTCCCAGTTTTCAGGGACGTTGGAGGGCTCTTCTGCCTTGGGTGCGTCAGTGGCGGCGACCGGGTTCGAGATCCCGCCGTGCGGGTAGAACGCAGCAATAAATGTCGCGACCAGTGCCAGGAATACGGCAAACCCGAACCGGTTAGCGGCGCGCCGGGTGCTCAAGGACGTGTCCGGCAATGCGGCGCCGACCCACAGGCTGAGTGTCAGGATGATGGCAGGAATGACCAAGCGTGGAAGCAGTTCCCAATAGCTGAACTGACCCACTTCATAAAAGGCCCAGGCACAGGTCGCAAGGAATATGGCAACAGAGAGAGTAATACCCGAACGCTTGCGAAACAGAAATAGTGCCGCCAGTACGAGATAAGTCAAGCCTGCGATCAAGTAATAACTTGACCCGTCCAGCGCCACTAGTTTGACCCCGCCATAAATCAAAGCTAGTGCCACGGCAAATACAAATAGGGAAAAGAGTACCCTCGCGATAGTGCTCATTGAGCGTCTTGAAGTTTGAGATGGTTGGTCATTCGTCATTTAGTGAATGCTCTATGGGTGAATACAAAACTGCCCGCACGCTGTGCGAACAGCTGGGTCAAATGTTCAGTTCAACCCGAACAGGACTGGGCATGGCAGGTGTTGGAATCAGAACTACCGCCCTGCCGACAGCAAGCGAGCACCGGCAATCAGTGTAGCAGGTTGCTGCAGTCGCAATGAATATGCCGAAGGCTCTACGAAACGCGGGAAGGTGTTTGTCCGGGCACTGCTGGCTCGACGTTCCGAGAGTGAGCTGAAGACTCTGAGCTAGTTTATACAGGTGCTTCTTGGGATAAATCCAAAGGTTTGAGAAACATTGTTGGTGAAACAGTAATAATCCATGGTAAGGAGGGGGGTTGAAGTCCCAAATGTTTTCTCTTCTTTTTGACGTGCGAGTGACCTCAAAAGCAATAAACGCTGAACACTAACGATCGCCGTTTCTGCAAGCGAAAGGCCGGATATCGCCACCGCGATTATTACTGTCTCCCCAATAATGTTTCTTAGTTCCCTGGATTTATCTGAAAAAAATATCGACATAAACTTAGCCTTACGGCTCACACGGGATGACATTCACCAGCCCTGCCACTTTCAGGGCCTGTTAGTCATGTGAAGCGAACATCCGAACGGTTTCGAGCACCCGCACCCCCGTCATATACCCGCTCATGGACACCCTCTTGCACAGCCAAGGAGGGATCAACTCGGCCCGGGTTCAGGTTATGACACCGCAGTTCTCAAGACGGTATCAGGCCAGAAAAGCTAAAGCGGGCCAGTTTCCTGCCGTGCCAGCGTGTCGTTGAGCGATACACCAAAATTTTTTGCAACGGAGCACACCCCAATGTTTTTTTCTTTCCGCGCGCTGCTGACCACCAGCCTGTGCAGCGGTTTGTCGCTGTGTATCTTGAGCCCGACTTCAGCACTGGCTGACACTTCCGACCTGATGAGTCGTTCGACACTAACCGGCGATTGGGGGGGGGAGCGCCAAAAACTGGTGGACAAGGGCATCACACTGACCGGTGACTACAGCTCTGAAACGATTTCCAACTTGCATGGCGGGATCAAGCGAGGTACGCGCTATGCGCAACAAATACGCGTGGGCGCCAAGTTTGATCTGAGTAAACTGCTGGACACCCCGGACGCTGGATTTGTGCAAATTCTGGTTAACGACCGTCGCGGCCACAGCGCCACGGAAGACTTGCTCGGCAACCGCCTTTCTGCGCAAGAAAACTACGGTGGCGAATACACGCGACTGACCGAGTTCAGTTACCAGCGCAATCTGTTTTCTCCGGACGTGTCTGCCAAAATCGGTTACATGGTGATGGGCACCGATTTTGGTGGCATGCCGATCCTGACCAACTTTGTGAGCGCCGGCTTTTGTGCACACCCATTGACCATGTCCAGCGGCAGCGGGTGGGGCAACTACCCGACGGCCCACTGGGGTGGAGAGTTGCGTTACGACGTCAACGACTCACTGACGCTGCAAACCGCGGTATTCCAGGTCAACCCAGAGCACAACAGCCTTCCCTCTGAAGCGTTTTCCATGCCCAGCCACGACTCCACCGGGGCCATTCTGCCTCTGGAAGCCATCTTCAATAATAACGCCTTTCTCAATGGCCAATACAAAGTCGGCTGGTACTACGACAGCTCTAACTCGCAAAAAATTGGCAGCACAGAAAAAAGCAGCAATCGCACCGGGGCTTACGTGTTGATGGACCAGGCAATCTGGAAGGATGAGCAAGACCCTGAAAGGGTGCTACGCCTCTTCGGCCAGGCAGCCACCAGCAACGCAGCCACCTCACCAATGCGTCGCTGGTACTCGGTCGGCCTGGTTAAGCAAAAGCCTTTTGCCAGCCGCCCGCATGACAGCATTGCTTTGGGTTATGGCCGGGCCGTGCTCAACTCCCGTACGCGTGATGTACAAGAAGCGGCGGCGACCAGCTTCGGCGAATACGAGATGATTGCCAACCTCGACAATGGCGAGCAGATGATTGAGCTTAACTATGGCGCGCAGGTCACCCCTTGGCTGCTGCTGCGTCCTGACCTGCAGTACTACATTGAGCCTGGAGCGTTCTCCGGCAAAAAAAGAGGCAACGCTTTGGCCGTGGGCTTACAGATCAAAGCGACGTTTTAAACAAATGGAGTTTGAATCGCCCCGGCTTTCCTAGATAACTTTGAGCGGCTGCTTTTGGCCGGTTAGCGACCACTTCTCTGGCTAGCCATGCTTGTCCTCCCACATGTGGAGGACTTGCCATGAACATCACTGCTACCTGCACCCGCCGGCCCTGGAACAAAGGAAAGTTGGTCGGACAGAAAACCCCGCTCCGGCTGAGAGATATCTGGGCCATCCGAGTAAGGCTTCAGCTTGCAGAACGAACCCGGGATCTGGCTTTGTTCGATCTGGCCATCGACAGCAAGCTTCGAGCCTGCGACTTAACCAAGCTCCGTGTATGCGACGTTGCTCATGGCGAGCATGTGTCATCACGAGCAATGGTTATGCAGCAGAAAACGAAGCGACCAGTGCAGTTCGAAATTACTGAGCAAACACGGTCTGCTCTCGCGGCCTGGATACACCAAGCCCAGCTCCGTAGCCAGGACTGCCTTTTCCCGAGCAGGCTGCACACCTCAGACCATCTATCCACTCGTCAATACGCTCGTATCGTCAAAGGCTGGGTGCAAGCCATTGGCCTTGATCCGGCCATGTATGGCACTCACACAATGAGACGTACAAAGGCATCACTGATCTATCGCAGGACAAAGAACTTGCGGGCCGTTCAACTTCTGCTTGGCCATACGAAGCTGGAGAGCACCGTTCGATATCTTGGGATTAAGGTCGACGACGCCTTGGAAATGGCAGAGCAGACCGAGGTTTGACCATGTATAGCGACGGTCGAAGTCAGGCCGTCGCTAACGGCCACTAGCGGCCTGTCGTAAGCGGCATAATCTGTAGACGAGCCACCGATACTGCGCACAAGCGAAACGCTCCAGCTGCTCGATTGAGGCCATCTGGGTAAGGCGTTTACGTCGGGACTAGTCATGCTTCCGCAGTCAGCGGCGAGGTAGTCCCTGAGCTCACTGGAGCCCAAGGTTTCGAAGCAGGCCGTCTTCAGCGTCTTCCTCGATGAATTGACTCTCAAGCCAGCCTTAGCCGCGCTGAGATAAGATCGTCTCGAGCAAACCAGGAAATCGATTGTTCAAATCATCCCTGCGCAACGAGTTCATATGGGTCGTGCCGATGGTTTGGGTTTGGACCAACCCGGCATCTCGCAGCACCCTGAAGTGATGGGACATGGTGGACTTTGGTCGGCCACCGTCCAATTCGCCACAGCTGGCTTCGCCCAGTTCGGCAAGGCGTCGGACGATCTCCAGGCGCACAGGATCGCTCAAGGCGTATAGCAGACGCTCGAGGACGAATTCAGTGACGGGAGGGTGTTTGTAGGGGCGCATGAACGAAGCATACACGGGTTTGCTCTATCTCCATAGTTCGAATACTATCGAATTAACGTAATAGACAACCCTCGGAGAAACCAATGTCTGCGCTGTTCCAACCCTTCACGCTTAAAGACGTCACGCTTCGCAACCGTATTGCGATTCCCCCTATGTGCATGTACTCGTCAAACGATGGCCTGATCAACGAGTGGCACAGTGTTCACTACGCCTCCCTTGCGCGTGGCGGGGCGGGGTTGGTGATTGTCGAAGCAACCGCTGTAGCGCCAGAAGGGCGGATCACTCCTGGCTGTGCGGGTATTTGGAACGATGAGCTGGCCCAGGCCTTCGTACCGGTGGTGCAGTCGATCAAGGCAGCCGGCTCGGTCCCCGGCCTGCAGATCGCCCACGCCGGTCGCAAGGCAAGCGCAAACCGTCCATGGGAAGGTGATGACCACATCGCTGAAGATGACGCCCGTGGCTGGCAGACCATCGCTCCATCGGCCATAGCTTTTGGCGGTCACCTGGCCAAGCAGCCGCAAGCCATGACGCTGGAAGACATTGCCCGTGTGCGTGAGGATTTCGTCGCAGCCGCTCGCCGTGCGCGTGACGCTGGCTTCGAGTGGCTGGAGCTGCATTTCGCCCATGGTTATCTGGCCCAGTCGTTCCTTTCCGAACACTCCAACCATCGCGATGACGCCTACGGTGGCAGTTTCGACAACCGTAGCCGCTTCCTGCTTGAAACGCTGGCGGCTGTTCGTGAGGTTTGGCCGGAGCACCTGCCGCTAACCGCTCGTCTAGGGGTTATCGAATACGACGGCCGGGACGAACAGACGCTGACCGAGGCTATCGAACTGACACGTCGCTTCAAAGATGGTGGCCTGGATCTGCTGAGCGTCAGCATTGGTTTCACCATCGCTGAAACCAACATTCCCTGGGCGCCTGGCTTCATGGGCGAAGTTGCCCAGCGCGTGAAGCGTGAGGCGGGGATACCAGTGGCTTCGGCATGGGGCTTCGGCACGCCAAGCGTTGCCGAAGAAGCGGTCAAGAGCGGTCAGCTGGACTTGGCGATGATTGGGCGAGCACATCTGGCCAATCCAAATTGGTCCTATCTTGCCGCCCAAGAGCTGGGCGTAGAGCGTGCGTCCTGGACCTTGCCGGCTCCCTATGCCCACTGGCTTGAACGCTACAAGTGATCCGTCGGGGCGAAGACGGCCGTCATGGCCTAATCGCCCGCTGCCTCAGCGCCGATGTGCGCTGGTGGCTACCTGGCTGGGCCGCTCATGGCTCGGCCCTTCCGATAGATAGCTGAGGATTACGCTATGTCTCGCGTCATACGCTTTCATCGCACCGGTGGACCGGAGGTTCTCCAGATCGACGAGATCGACGTGCCGGCTCCCGGCGCGAACGAGGTTCAAATCAACGTCAGGGCGCTCGGCATCAACCGGGCTGAAGTGATGTACCGCACAGGCCAGTACGTCATCGAACCGACGTTTCCCGCCATGCTGGGCTATGAAGCGGCTGGGACCGTATCTGCAGTGGGTCCCGGTGTGGTCGGCTTCGCTGTTGGCGATGCGGTCAGCGTAGTGCCCGCGTTCTCCTTTGACGAATACGGCTTGTACGGTGAATTGGTCAACGCGCCGGCTCACGCGGTGGTCAAACACCCGGAAGCGCTTTCTTTCACGGAAGCAGCGGCGACCTGGATGAAGTTTGTCACTGCCTATGGCGCACTGATCGAGCTTGGTGGGCTGCAGGCCGGCGAGACGGTGCTAATCCGTGCGGCGTCCAGCAGCGTGGGGCTTGCCGCTATCCAGATTGCGAACATGGTGGGCGCCGTTCCTGTCGCGCTGACCCGCACCAGCGACAAGCGCGAGGCCTTACTTCAGGCCGGGGCGGCGGCAGTCATTGCGACGCAGGAGCAGGACATGGTGGCCGAGGTCATGACGATGACTCATGGCAAAGGCGCTCGCATGGCCTTCGATCCCGTTGGCGGGCCCGAAGTGGCCTTGGTGCTCAAGGCACTGGCGAACCACGGCATCTTCTTCCAGTACGGCGCTTTGGACACTCGGGATATCCCTGTGTCGGTCATGGACCTGCTCGGCAAGCATCTGACGCTGCGTGGTTATCAGCTGTTCGAGATCACCCAGGATCGAGAAAAACTCGAACGGGCCAAGCACTTCATCAACGAAGGGCTCGCCTCTGGGCAGCTGCAGCCGGTAATCGACCGTACATTCAGCTTCGACGAGATGGCCGAGGCTCACCGGTACATGGAATCGAATGCCCAGGTGGGCAAGATTGTTGTAACGCTTTAAACCACGTGCAGGTCTTCGCGGCATGGCCGGTAGGGTCACTGTCGATAAGCCCATGCCAGCTCGATGCGTCTCTCACACATGCACAGACAGGAGGTTCGATGATCACCCCACTCACACTGGTTGCCACATTGGTCGCCAAGGCCGGCTCCGAAGATGAGCTCCAGCAGACGCTGCAGGATCTGCAAGGCGCAAGTCGCGCCGAAGCAGACTGCATCCAATACGACTTTCATAAAGATGCAGAACAGCCTCGCACCTTCCATATGGTTGAGCAGTGGCGAGACGAAGCGGCGCTGACTGCGCACGAGGCCACCCCGCATTTCCAGGCAGCGCTGCCCGTCATCGAACGCGCCGCCGAAAAATTCTCCGTCATGAAAATGTACCGCGTCTCCTGAGGAGCTCCGAATGAAAGCCATTGCACACTTCAAATGTCTGCCTGTTGAGAACCCTGACGCCCTCGTGGAGATCGATCTACCCGAGCCAGTGCCGGGGCCGCGCGACCTGCTGGTAGAAGTCAAGGCCGTATCGGTCAACCCGGTCGATACCAAAGTCCGCCAGGGCTACGTGCCGCATACAGACGAAACACAGCCGCGCATCCTCGGTTGGGACGCTGCCGGCGTGGTCAAGTCGGTCGGTTCCGACGTAACGCTGTTCAAGCCCGGTGACAAGGTGTGGTACGCCGGGTCGCTGATCCGCCCGGGCAGCAACAGTGAGTTGCAGCTGGTAGACGAGCGCATTGTCGGATCGATGCCACAGTCGCTGGAGTTCGCCCAGGCCGCGGCGCTTCCCCTGACGTCTCTGACCGCTTGGGAATTGCTATTTGATCGCCTCGGCGTAGCGCGCGACACCACCGACCGTGGCGAAACGCTGCTGATCATTGGCGCTGCAGGCGGGGTGGGTTCAATCATGACTCAGCTGGCGCGTCAGTTGACCGGCCTGACCGTCATTGGTACGGCTTCGCGCCCTGAAACCCAGGCCTGGGTCACCGAACTCGGCGCCCATTACGTGATCGATCACACCAAGCCACTGAGCGAAGAGCTCAAGCGCATCGGCCTTCCGCAGGTCAGCTACGTCGCAAGCCTGACGCAGACCGATCGGCATTACGAGCAGATCATCGAGTCACTGAAGCCACAGGGCAGGTTGGGCCTGATCGATGACCCGGCCACGCTGGACGTCGTACCGCTCAAACGCAAGAGCCTGTCGCTGCACTGGGAGCTGATGTACACGCGCTCGCTGTACGAGACCGAGGACATGCAGGAGCAGCACAACATCCTCAATGAAGTGGCCCGCCAGATCGATGCGGGTGTGTTGCGCACCACCGTTGGCGAAAACTACGGGCGTATCAGCGCCGAAAACCTACGTCGCGCCCATGCCTTGCTGGAGAGCGGCAAGGCAAAGGGCAAGATCGTTCTGGAGGGCTTCTGACGGTATCTGGCTACCGGCTCATGCGGTAGGTAGCCAATGCTGGATTCAAGAGTAGCGCCCATGAGCGATTCAGTGAGCGCCTTGAAATGCCTCCTATTGAGATCGTCTCGCAAGACCATCACCCAGCCGTCAACGACTTCATCCGAAACGTCCAACTAATAGGAATTCATGCCTTTTTCAACGCTGGAGAAACGCCAGATCAGTGCCTCTCCAGCCGGGCAGGTGTATTCGTTTTTCGTCGCGTCATAAACGAAGGCATCTTTGTTGAACCGTCCTTCTGCCTTGGCGCTTGAAGTCATCGGCTTTGGTACATAGGCGGTGATGTTTGCGTCATGGCAGGCCAAGATTTCTTCGCTTTTGAAGTAGCCTCGGTCGGCGACTACCGACAACGTTTCTGCGCCGATGGCTTCACGAGCGTGCTTCGCCATTGAACTGAGCTGGTCACGGTCGGAGCCTCTATTGGTGACCTCGTGAGCAACTATCAGGTGATGCTGCGTATCGACAGCCGTCTGCACGTTGTAGCCGACGATACCGCTGCCGCGCGTCATCATTGAGCGGGCATCCGGGTCGGTCAGCGAAACCTGTTTGTCTGGCGATTCGTTGAGCTGAGCTTCGACCCCCTGAAGCTCTTTCATCTGCGCTTTGAGCTTGGCGATTTTATCTTCCAGGCTGGCAGTGTCTGGCGCGGAGGCGCTAGGAATCTGTCGATCAGCCACATCGAGCGCAGCCAAATAACGGCTTATGCTCGTCTCGATTTCTTCCATGCGCCGCTTCAGTTTGGCGCTGGTGAAATTCCGGTCTCGGTTGTTCACCGCCTTGAATTTACTGCCGTCGATGGCAACCAGGTTTTCGCTAAAAAGGCCCAACTGCTGGCAGAGCAAAACGAACTGGCGGCAAACGCCACGAATGGCTTTGCTGTTGTCTTTTCGGAAGTTGGCGATGGTCTTGAAGTCGGGCATCAATCGCCCGGTTAACCACATGAGTTCGACATTGCGCTGAGCTTCTCGCTCAAGACGCCGGCTCGATTGAATGCGGTTTAGATAGCCATAGATATAGATCTTCAGCAGGATCGCAGGGTGGTAAGCCGGTCTTCCGGTTTCGGCTGGAATGACGCCATCAAAACCTAGCGTGGCTAGGTCGAGTTCGTCGACGAAAACGTCGACCACGCGCACTGGGTTGGTATCGCTGACGTAATCGTCGAGGCTTTCGGGGAGTAAGGTGCTTTGACCTCGGTGTTCACCCTGGATAAACCGTTTCATGGGCGTCCCTTGCGATGACAGTCTCAGAAATCATAGCAAGGGTTTGTACGGGCGTTTTTACACACTCTGGGCCGCAAGCTGCCAGTGAGCAACCCATGTGCGCAATATTACATAACAGACACCCGGGCATCCACGACGTAAAGTTAGAAGCCGCTATCGAAACCAAAGCTAGATACAAACGCTCTATGGCCTGAGGAATTCCTCTGATTGTCCGCTGAAATGACCACATCACCTCAGCCGTCAGCGACCTCAGACCTACGATCCAAGTCTCGCTGATCATTAAGGGCCACGGCGTCCGCACGCATTCGAGCAGGCACTGTATCTCTCAGCTTTGAAAAGTCAGCATCGCTTGCAGGCTTTGGGCATCAAGGAATTCGTCAATCAGAAGCTGATTAGCGTCATCGATATTGACGCGCCGTTCTAACTTCATCTGCACATCAACGCAAACATCAATACCTGATGCAACCAGCCTCCTTGATGAAAAAATCAAGGGAGCTGGCTGCATAGGCAACCCTGGCGCGAAGCACGGCGCGCTCCCAGCTGATCCAGAAGTGAGCTGCAAGGGCGTGGAACCATGCGTACGTGCCGGAAGCAATATTAATATATTGACATATATGAATATCGAGAATAGTCTACCCATAACCGCGCTAGAAACCCCAGGAGGTAGTCCCATGAAAGATTCCAGCGATACCCATCCGAATCACCTTCCCGACAGCAGCTACGGCCTGTTTATTGACAACCAGTGAGTTTCGGACAAATACGGTGAAGCCCTCGACATTATCAACGCCACAGCTGCCGACGTCGCCCGCGCGGTGCAGGGCGCACAGCGCGCCTTCGTGACCTGGACCGCTCGGGCTCTTCTGACCTCGTTGATCCATGTTTTTTTGACTTATAACATCGAATATTTTAGATATGCAGGTAAACGAAATGTCACAATCAGAACTTTTCAAAACCACTCAGCTGGGCCCATACACCCTTAAGAACCGTATCGTTCTGCCGCCACTGACGCGCTCGCGCAGCTCCCAACCCGGCAATATTGCGAACGACCTAATGGCCACCTATTACCGTCAGCGCAGCGGTGCTGGCTTCATGGTGACCGAGGGCACACAGATCGAACCCCGAGGACAGGGTTATGCCTGGACACCTGGCATTCATAGCCCGGAACAGATACAAGGCTGGCGTAAGGTCACCGACGCTGTTCACGCCGAAGGGGGGGTGATCTTTGCTCAACTTTGGCATGTGGGCCGCGTGTCGCACACATCGCTGCAACCCGGTGGTGAAGCGCCCGTCGCGCCATCAGCCATCCGCGCGGACAACGTCAAGGTGTTCATCGAAACTGGCCCCGGCACGGGTACACTGGCCGACCCTTCGACCCCACGAGCCCTGTCCACCAAGGAGGTAAAGGAACTGGTTGAGCTCTACGCCCAAGCAGCCCGAAATGCTTTGGACGCAGGTTTTGACGGGGTGGAGCTTCACTGCGCGAACGGGTACCTGGTAAACCAGTTCATTTCGGCCCATACCAACCAGCGTGATGATGAATATGGCGGTTCGCTGCAGAACCGTCTTCGCTTCCTGCGCGAAATCACCCTCGCTGTTGCTGGTGTGGTCGGCAAGGAGCGCGTTGGCGTTCGCTTCGCCCCGCTGTTCGCGACCACAGACGAAGACCGCGTCTACCTTGGTCTAGTCGAAGAAGATCCTCATCAAACCTACATCGAGGCAGTGAAGATCCTCGAGGAAGTGGGCATTGCCTACCTGTCGCTCGCCGAAGCCGATTGGGAAAACGCACCCGAGCTGCCTGAGACGTTCCGGGAAGCTGTTCGTAAGACCTTCAGCGGCAAGATTATCTATGCCGGCAAGTACACCGCTGAACGAGGAAATCGCGTGATAAAAGCTGGCTGGGGCGATCTGATCGCTTTTGGCCGCCCCTTCATTGCGAACCCCGACCTGCCCGCTCGTATCGCCAACAACTGGCCGCTTAACCCAGTTGATCCAAGCACCATGTACGGCGGTACCGATAAAGGCTACACCGACTACCCGACTTACAAATCCTAAACGCTCAATGCCACGCCCCATAACTCAGGGGCGTGGCTCAGCGATTGTTGACCGAGGAAGTTAAGCATGTACCAACCGAGCACGATCCCCTACCAAGAGCATAGGGGATTCAAACGAACCTTCAGGCAGGGTCATCTAAGCCTTGGGCTGTTCTTTCCCCTGGAGGCTTTCGAAGGTGATACACCGAGCATGCTAGATCAGGTCGCGCTGGCCAAACGTGCAGAGGCACTTGGTTTTTCGGCGCTCTGGTTTCGCGACGTCCCACTCAGGGACCCAAGCTTCGGCGATGTCGGCCAGGTTTTCGACCCTTGGGTGTATCTGGGCTACATGGCAGCCCATACAACAAAAATCGCACTAGGCACCGCCTCCATCGCCCTTACTTTGCGTAATCCCTTGCACACGGCAAAGGCCGCAGCGAGCATTGATCAGTTGAGCGGAGGTCGCTTGCTCCTGGGAGTAGCCTCTGGCGATCGTCCCGTGGAGTTTCCCGCATTCAGCATTGATCCAGAACAGCGTGGCGAGACCTTTCAAGAAAACCTCAATGTGATACGCCAAGCCCATCGAACACACTTCGAGCCCATTCGCTGGAGTCACGGCGAGTTACTGGGGGCCGATCTCGTTCCCAAACCTACGACTCGGGAAATACCGCTATTCGTAACCGGACACAGCCGCCAGCCGCTCGATTGGATCGCGCGTGAAAGCCATGGATGGATCAACTATCCACGTCCGCCAAAAATGCAGCGACTCATCGTGGAAGATTGGCGACAGGAAACGGCTAAACAATGTGGCACTATCTACAAGCCGTTCTTGCAATCGCTGTATATCGACCTGGACGAACACCCATCCACGCCACCCTCGCCTATCCATCTAGGATTCCGACTGGGACGTAACCACCTGCGGGCCTTGCTGGATACACTTCAGGAAATCGGTGTAGATCACGTCATCCTGAACCTCAAGTATGGTAAACGCCCCGCAGCAGAGGTTATCGAGGAACTTGGCAAACATATCGTCCCGCAATTCGGCGCACAGGTGCCCGATAGTCCTACCTGACAGGGCAATAGGATTCCAGTCCAAACCAGCCCGTCATTGCGACGGGCAGGCGCGCAGAGATCATGGCGAAGCCTTCCAATTTGATGCGCGAATCAGGAAGATATCTAGATATCGAAAAAAACAGGTCTCAAAAAATTCATGACTATTGACGTTAACGAAGCCCTGAAAGCATTGGCGAACCCGACGCGCCTTGCCATCCTCAATTGGCTCAAGGATCCCAGGACAGTCTTTCCCGAGCAGGAAGTCGACCCAGAAACGGTAGGCGTGTGCGTCAGTATCATCCAAGAGCGCACGGGCCTCTCGCAGTCAACGACATCGCTTTATCTCGCAGCTCTACAGCGCGCGCAATTGGTGACATCGCAGCGGATCGGCCCCTGGACCTACTACAAACGCCACGATGAGAATATCGATGCCTTCTTCAAGGCGCTGCAAGAAAGAATCTAGGGCTGCACACCCTTGTATTTCTGACTGATTTCAGTCTTTGCCGATGTCAAAAACAGCAATCTGACCAAATAACGATCAGATCATCCGAAGCTTCGAGTGATCGAATAGCATTACCAGTGATGCGGTGCGCGGAAAAAACGCTCCTATAGCAAAACTGCCACTTGACAACGCTGAAACCAGGGGCTGTACACGCAAAAGACAGCACACTCCAGAGAGGGACGCGAAGCCCTTCAAGTGCTCTTCTACGGCCAACCTTCTTTAGGGGGCAGCCGCCACGGCGTCGACATCCCACGCCAGCCCCTGGCGCGTTGGGTGATCCAAAGTGGCGAGCAACTGCAACCGTTGCTCAACCTGATGCGCGACAAGCTGCTGGACTACCCCGTGTTGCACTGCGACGAAACGCGCTTGCAGGTGCTGCATGAACCGGGACGCGACCCCTCGGCACAATCCTGGATGTGGGTGCAAAGCGGTGGGCCGCCGGACAAGCCGGTGATCCTTTTCGACTACACAGCCAGCCGCGCGCAGGAGGTGCCGCTACGCCTGCTCGATGGCTACCGCGGCTACCTGATGACCGACGACTACGCCGGTTACAACGCCGTGGCTGCACGCGACGGCATCGAACGCCTGGGCTGCTGGGCGCATGCGCGACGCAAGTTCGTCGAAGCCCAAAAGGTGCAGCCCAAGGGCAAGACTGGGCGTGCCGACGTGGCGCTGAGCCTGATCAACAAGCTCTACGGCATCGAGCGTGACCTGAAGGACGCTGACCATTCCACTCCAGCGGGTTCCCCATTGACGCTGGAGCCGCATCCCATTTCCCGCTATACCGAAGCGGTTAAAGGCCAAAGGGCCGAAAAGGCAAGGGAATGGGAGTGCAAGGGGAAAGGCCCTACCTCGAAAAGACGAAAAGGCATCCCGGCCGGCCCCCCCAGAGGACACCCACATGCTCTCCCTGTTCCAGCGAAAACGGCCTCCGGTCACTGCCCCATCACCAGCGCCCGCCACCGACCTCCCCAAAGGGCTGCTACGGCCCGAATCGGCCGCATCGCTGCTGGCGACACCGCGCCGACAGAAGCTGCTGGAACACATCTGGCAGCGCACGTCGCTGTCGCGCCGGCAGTTCGCCACGCTGTACCGCACGCCGCTGGAGCGCTACGCCGAGCTGGTCCAGCAATTCCCCGCTTCCGAGAGCCATCATCACGCTTACCCCGGCGGCATGCTGGATCACGGGTTGGAGATCGTCGCCTATGCGCTCAAGCTGCGGCAGTCCCATCTGTTGCCCATCGGCGCCAGCCCCGAAGACCAGGCGGCGCAGTCGGAAGCCTGGACCGCCGCCGTTGCTTACGCCGCGCTGCTGCACGACATCGGCAAGGTGGCCGTCGATCTGCTGGTCGAGCTGGCAGACGGCTCGCTGTGGCATCCCTGGCACGGCCCGCTGCACCAGTCGTACCGCTTCCGCTACCGCGAAGACCGCGAGTACCGGTTGCACAGCGCCGCAACAGGGCTGCTCTACCGCCAATTGCTCGATGGTCCGCTCCTAGACTGGCTCAGCGGCTATCCGTCTCTGTGGGCACCATTGCTCTACGTCTTGGCCGGGCAGTACGAGCACGCCGGCGTGCTGGGTGAACTGGTCGTGCAGGCTGATCGCGCTTCTGTGGCACAGGAACTGGGCGGCGATCCCGCGCGCGCCATGGCCGCGCCCAGGCACGCGCTGCAACGCAAGCTGCTGGACGGGCTGCGCTTCCTGCTCAAGGAACAGTTGAAGCTGAATCAGCCGGAAGCCTCCGATGGCTGGCTCACTGAGGATGGGCTGTGGCTGGTGAGCAAGACTGTCTCGGACAAGCTGCGCGCGCACCTGCTGTCTCAGGGGATCGACGGCATTCCTGCGAACAACACCGCCGTCTTCAACGTGCTGCAGGACCACGGCATGCTCCAGCCTACCTCAGACGGCAAGGCGGTCTGGCGCGCGACCGTGACCAGTGCGACCGGCTGGTCCTACTCGTTCACCCTGTTGCGCCTCGCGCCCGCGCTGATCTGGGAATCCGGCGAGCGGCCAGCGCTTTTCGCAGGCACGGTGGCGATCGACACGACGCCAGCGGAAATCAACGGCGGTGCACCAGGCACACCGCCCGCGGTCGTGGGGCAGCCAGCACCCGAAGGTCAGGAGACTCCCCCTTGGGAATGCCCTCGCAGCGATACCGCCTTGCCGACTGCGGCCCCGCCCGTGCCTGACGTCATGGAGGACATGCTGGCGATGGTTGGATTGGATGGCACGGCCGACATGGGGAAGGGTGAAGATCCAGTGGAGAAAGTCCCTGCCCCAACCACAGCCGCAGCGTCTCCCTTGCCACTTACCCCTGCGCCTGGACCTGCATCAACTCCAACAGTCGCGATACCATCCGGGGAGCATTTCATGACGTGGCTGCAACAGGGAGTCGCCGCGCGGCGACTCATCATCAACGACGCCAAGGCGCTCGTGCATACGGTGAGCGACACCGCCTACCTGGTCAGTCCCGGCGTGTTCCAGCGCTATGCGCAGGAACATCCCCAGGTGGATGCGCTGGTCAGGCAAGACAAGCAACCGGATTGGCAGTGGGTGCAAAAGCGCTTTTAGAAACTGCAGCTACACCGCAAGCACCCAAATGGCCTGAACATTTGGACCTGTGAAGTCACGGGCCCGAGGAAGTCCCGCCGACTGCATGGCTACCTCCTCGAAAATGGGTCCTTGGTATTCGCCGAAATACCACCCAACAATCCCTATCTTGCTCTGACTCAGGAAGGATGACGCGACTCGGGCAGCGACCGTCACCACCGTATGGCGACGATCAATGCCCCGCGAAGCTGGCAACATTTGGCAAACTAAGCTACTCGGCCCGCGCCAACTCCCGTGCAAGGAACGGAGCGGTTCGGCTGCCAGACTTTCGGGCCACCTGCTGAGGGGAACCCGCCACCACGATGCTGCCGCCGGCAGCGCCCGCGCCTGGCCCTACGTCAATCATCCAGTCGGCTTGGGCCACCGCACGCATGTCGTGCTCGATCATCACTACGGTATTGCCGGAATCGACCAGGCGCTGCAACTGCACCAGCAGCCGGTCGGCATCCGACGCGTGCAGCCCGGTGGTCGGCTCGTCGAGCACGTACAGGCTTCGGCCGCGCTGGCTGCGCTGAAGCTCGGTCGCCAGCTTGATGCGCTGCGCCTCGCCACCGGAAAGCTCAGTGGCTGGTTGTCCCAGGCGCAGATAGCCCAGTCCGATGTCGCGCAGCAGTTGCAGGGGCCTTGCCACCGCGTCTTCACCCGCGAAGAATTCGCTGGCCTCGTCCACGGTCATCTGCAGCACCTCGGCGATGTTGCGCCCGTTCCACTGCACCTTCAGCGTGGCCTCGTTGTAGCGCGCGCCATGGCAGGTCGGGCACGGCGCGTACACGCTGGGCATGAACAGCAGTTCCACGCTAACGAAACCCTCGCCCTCGCAAGTCTCGCAGCGCCCCTTGGCGACGTTGAACGAGAACCGTCCGGCATCATAGCGGCGGCGTCGAGCATCGGGCGTGGCGGCGAACAGCTTGCGCACATGGTCGAACAGACCCGTGTAGGTAGCCAGGTTCGACCGCGGCGTGCGCCCGATCGGCTTCTGGTCAACCTGCACCAGGCGCTGTATGGCGTCCACGTCGCCCGCCAGATGGCCGCCGGTCGCTTCGACCACTGCCGGCCCTTCGCTGGTGGCGCTTTCGGCGGCATCGTCTTCAGGCTCGTGGCCCAGGTGCAGCAGCATCAATTCCGGCAGGGCCTGCGCGATGAGGCTGGATTTGCCGGAGCCAGAGATGCCGGTAACGGCTGTCAGCACGCCCAGCGGAATGCGCGCATCCACGCCATGCAGGTTATGGCGGTGGATGCCCTGCAGCTCCAACCAGCCGGTCGCTTCGCGTGCTCGGCTTCCGGGTGCGGGAATTTCGTCAAACAGGTAACGTGCAGTACGCGATTCGGCAATCTTGCGCAGGCCATCCGGCTCGCCGCTGTAGAGCACGCGGCCGCCACGCTCCCCGGCATCCGGCCCGACATCCACGAGCCATTGCGCGCGGCGCATCAGGTCCAGATCGTGCTCCACCACAAACACCGAGTTGCCCGCGTCGCGCAGCCGGTCGAGTGCATCGTACAGGGCCTGGCTGTCGGAGGGATGCAGGCCCGCCGAGGGTTCGTCGAGTACGTACACGACGCCGAACAGCAGGGAACTTAATTGCGTGGCCAACCGCAAGCGTTGCAACTCGCCGGCCGAAAGCGTCGGCGTGGCCCGGTCCAGCGTCAGGTAGCCCAGGCCTAGCTCGCGCAGTTGGCGCAGGCGCGCCATCACGCCTCCAGCCAGGCGCTGTGCGGCGAGGCGCTTTTCTTCCGACAGCGCGGAGGTATGGCGCACGTCGGGCGATACCGCATGGACCGCATGGCCGGTGGCAGCGCGTTCGGCACGCTCGCGCCGGGTCGCTTCCTTGTCCGTAGCCGCACCCGCTGCATGGGCGCGGAAATCGCCCTGTGCGATGGGTTCGAGCAATGCCGCCAAGTGGTCCAGCGGCATCTGCATAAACGCGCCGATGTCCACCCCAGCGAAGGTGACCGACAGCGCTTCGGGCTTGAGCCTCTTGCCGTGGCAGGTAGGGCACGGTTTGCCCTCCATGAACCGGGATACGCGCTTTCTCATCAGCGCGCTCTGGGTATTGGCGAAGGTGTGCAACACATACCGCCGGGCGCCGGTGAAGGTGCCCATGTAGCTCGGCTCCATCTTGCGTTTGAGCGCGGAGCGGGTTTCGGCAGGCGTGAAACCGGCGTACACCGGCACCGTTGGTGTTTCCTCGGTGAACAGAATCCAGTCGCGATCCTTTTTCGGCAGGTCCTTCCACGGCCGGTCAACGTCGTAGCCCATGCTGACCAGGATGTCGCGCAGGTTCTGGCCCTGCCAGGCGGGTGGCCAGGAAGCAATCGCCCGCTCACGGATGCTCAGGGAGGGGTCGGGCACCATGAGCGCCTCGGTCACCTCGTACACATGACCCAAGCCGTGGCAGGCCGGGCACGCCCCCTGCGGCGTGTTCGGCGAAAAATCCTCGGCGTACAGCATTGGCTGGTTGGCGGGATAGGTGCCGGCGCGCGAATACATCATCCGCACCAGGCTGGACAGGGTGGTCACACTGCCCACGGAGGAACGCGCATTGCTGGACCCCCGCTGCTGCTGCAGCGCCACCGCTGGTGGCAGGCCGTCGATCGCATCTACGTCCGGCACGCCCGCCTGGTCGATCAGGCGCCGTGCATAGGGGGCCACCGACTCAAAATAGCGTCGCTGTGCCTCGGCATAGATGGTGCCGAAGGCCAGCGAGGACTTCCCGGAGCCGGAGACACCCGAGAACACCACCAGCGCATTCCGCGGGATAGAGACGTCCACCTCTTTGAGGTTGTTCTCGCGCGCGCCACGCACCTGCACGAGGCCGCTGGCCGCAGCGGTACAAGAGGATTCACCGAAAGAATTGCTTGGCATGTTCTTATCCTGTAGTTCGCCCCGCTCAGGACGGGACTTCCTGAGTGCGAGGGCCGCGGCGACTGGCTTCGAGCACTGCGGTGAGAGTGCGGGCGTCGTAACTGCCGAGCAGACGACGACCCTGGATGAAGAACGTAGGAGTGACGTGCGCACCGCTGGCGACCGCGCTGACGAGGTCACGCTCGACACGCTCTATCACTGCGGGACTGTCGAGATCCGCGATGAACCGATCGATGTCAAGACCCAGCTCGGCGGCGTAGCCGATCAAGTCCTCTCGCTCCAGCGCATGCTGACGGGTGAACACGAAGTCCAGCCACGGCCAGAACATCCCCTGGTTCGATGCCGCCTCGGACGCCCGCGCGGCGATCGGCCCGTGGGGGTGGTGCGGCAACTGGCGCACCACATACCGCAGGTCGTCCCCGAAGTGGGCGCGCAGATCGTCCCACGAACCGGTGGCGTGTGCACAGTACGCGCACTCGAAGTCAATGTACTCCACGAGCGTGAGCTGGGCGTCCTCCGGACCGCGGATGTGATCGACTTCCGGATCGACTGGTGGCTCAAGTACCATCGGCAAATCGGCAGTCTCCTCCCCCCACTTGAGAGCGGCGACCTTGAATATCAGCCACCCGAGCAACGTGGCGAACACCATCGACACGAGCACGCCGACCGTCGCCTGGCGGCCCAGGTCCGAGGTCGTGCCGAACGCGAGCCCGATGATGAGCAGCGACACGGTGAACCCGATCCCGGACAGCGCCGCCCCACCGAACACGCTCCCCACCCCGACGCCCTCGGGCAGCCGGCCCAGGCCGAGACGGATGGCGACGAGCGTGATGAGCCCGATGCCCAGGAGCTTGCCGAGCACGAGCCCTGCGATGACGCCCCACGTGACTGGCGAGCCAAAGGCCTCGGCGAGCAGCCCGCCACGCAGGTCCACCCCGGCGTTCGCCAAGGCGAACACCGGCACGATCAGCAGCGCCGTCGGCAGCCGCAGGAACTCGTGCAGCCGCTCATTCACCGAGATACCCTGGGACAGCCCGCAGTCCACCGCGCGGGCCGATGCGGCACTCGGAGACTGCCAGAAGTCACGGAACAACTGTCTTGCCGCAACGACCCCGTGACGTTGCGTCGCATAGGCGGGGATCAGCAGCCCCGCGGCCATCCCGGCGAGGGAGGCATGGATGCCGGAATACACGGTTGCGAACCACAGCACGATCACGATCAACACATACGGCGTCGCCCGCCACTGGCGGGTGCGCCCCAACAACCACAATCCAACGAGGCTGGCGAGGGCGATAAGCAACGGGACGATCCGGATCTCCTCGCTATAGACGATGCCGATGATGGACACTGCGAGGAAGTCATCGACCACGGTCAGGGTGAGCAGGAACACGCGCAACTGACCCGATAGCCGCGGGCCGACGATCGCCAAGGTGCCCAGCATGAACGCCGTATCGGTGCCGACCACCGCACCCCACCCGTGCAGGCCCTCACTTCCGGCTAGTTTCACGATCAGGACATACACCAGCGCGGGAAGCACGACTCCCGTGACCCCCGCGATCAGGGCGAGGCGGGCACGGCTGCGGTCACGGAGCGATCCGTGGGCGAACTCCTGACGCACCTCCAGTCCGATCAGGAAGAAGAAGACGACCATCAGGCCGTCGTTGACCCAGTGATGCAGATCCATGTGTAGGCGCAGTGGCCCGAAGTTGAACCCGACGTCTAGGTGCCACAACTCGAAATAGGCGTTAGATAGCGGCGAGTTCGCCCACACGAGCGCCACAACCGTGACGATCACCAGCAGCACCGCAGCGCCAGACTCCGTGCGTAGATAGTGGGCAACGCGTCTCCGTCTGATATGCGCCGAGGACTCACCAAAAGAAGAGGCTGGCATGTGCTTATCCTGTAGTTTGTGAGATCACGATGGGCAGGTTTCGGATGGACCGATCAGGCGTCCGCCTCTGGCGGCGTCTCATCATCGAGCGAGCGCAGCCAAGCGAGTCTTTCTCCCAGCCTGCGCTCAACACCTCTGTCCGTTGGCTGATACCAACCCGGCCGCGCCACGCCCTCGGGAAAATAGGTTTGCCCAGCGGCATAAAAGGCTAGAAATGGTGTCCACTTAAATCAGGTGGACACCATCGCCTTTGGCGTCGGGGCCAAGAAGGTGTGTTGGCCGGACGGATACACAGAATCGGCCAAAAGCGGTCATCAGGGCTGGCTTGAATCGGGGCCGAAGGATTACGCTCTCAGCCCCATAATTGCTGGTCAGACAGTTACCACGATCTTGCCGATCTGCTGATTGGCTTCAAGGAAACGATGGGCATCCTGGATGTCGCTAAGTGTGAATGTCTTTGCGATGATCGGGCGCAACGCACCGGACTCCAACCCTTGCAGAATAAAAGCCTTTGCTCTCTCTAGGGCTTCAGGGTCGGCCACAATCTCTGCGTAGAGATAGCCCTTCAAAGTCAGGCTTTTGCCCAGCACGGTAAACAGTGGGAATGGTGTCGGTTCAGAGCTAAGTGCGCCGTACTCCAGCAAAATTCCGCCCCGCGCCATGCTCTGCGTGAGAGGTTCCAAGGACGGCCCGCCTACAGGATCGAATACAACGCGAACGCCTTGACCGGCAGTTATCGTCATAACACGCTCGACGATATCCTCTTCATCGCTGACGATGACATGCGCAGCGCCTGCATCAAGTAGGGCTTGCTTCTTCGCGTGAGTTCGAGTGATCGCAATCGATGTGGCGCCGACCATACGAGCCATTTGGAAGGCGGCCAAGCCAACACTGCTTGACGCGGCGGTAACGATGACAAAATCGCCCTGACGTAGCTTCGCCTGTTCAATCAATCCCCCCCAGGCGGTGACGTACTGCATCCAAGACGCCGCAGCCTCTTCAAAGGACAAGTTCTCAGGGCTCTTTACCACCAGGTGGGCCGGTACATTGGCCAACTCGCCGTAGGTGCCCCAGCGAGCAATATCCAGAGGTGGGATCAGAGCGACCGAGTCACCAATCGTGATCTCGGTTACGTCGCTCCCAACTGCCGTTACGATGCCTGCGGCCTCGTAGCCTAAGCGGCTGGGGAACTCCGCTTCTTGTAGGTATGCGTGATTGCGGAACATCACTTCGGCTCGGTTCAAGCCAAAAGCTTTAACACTAATTTGCACCTCGTTTGCTGCTGGTGCCGATACTTCCAGATCTTCCAGCTTCAGAACGCTGGCGTCACCGTATTCATGAATTCTGACAATGCGTGCCATCATAAATACCTCGTTTATCAATGGGCCTCGACGTACATCCGGAAGGTATCCGGGCACTCGAAAGGTGTCAAAAATTTAGTCATTGGTTGGCGCTAGATAAATGCCTACGATGGCGTATTACTAGAAACAGAGTGTTTATAATGGATCGCCTGACCCAGATGGCCACGTTCGTCAAAACAGTTGAGCTGGGTTCATTCAGCGCCGCTGCGGACGACCTGAATCTGTCCCCTCAATTGGTAGGGAAACAGGTGAAAATGCTCGAACAACATCTGGGTGTTTCCCTGCTGCACCGGACTACGCGCAGGCAAAGCCTCACCGACTTCGGCAGGGCGTTCTACCCGCGAGCAAAACTGATCCTTGCAGACATGCAGTCTGCCGAGAGCCTGGCTGCCCTCACTCGGGGCACACCAAGCGGCCGCCTTCGCATCAACGCGCCGGTCACGTTCGGAATCCGCACGCTTTCGCCACGCCTGCTGGAATACATGGTTCGGTATCCTCAGGTGTCTGTTGACCTAACGTTATCGAACGAACTGGTCGATATCGTTGATGATGGTTACGACGTGGTATTTCGCATCGGCGAGCTGGCGAGCAGTGGGTTGAAGGCATTGCCACTGGAGCCCTATCAGATGGTTTTATGCGCTGCGCCGTCCTATCTTGCACGTCGCCCTCCCATCATCAATCCGTGGGATCTACAGCAGCAGGAATGTCTGGGGTTTACCTATTCTGATGGCCGCTCACACTGGAGCTTCGACAGCCCGGAGGGGCGTATAGATGTTCCTATTACAAGCAAATTAACGATCAATCAAGGTGATCCACTGCTGGCAGCGGCTGTAGCTGGTCTAGGCGTGGTTCTACAGCCGATAGAGTTGGTTAGCGATGCACTGCGCGATGGGACACTGGTGCGTCTGTTGCCGCAGTACCCGGTGCCGAATACCGCAATGCACATCCTCTATGCCCCTGACCGAAGAATGACTCCAAAGCTGCGCAGCTTCTTGGAGTTTGCGCGTGAGGCTTTTGGGCAGCGAGGCCCTCTCTAACGCACGAAAATCAATGTCTGCGCTATCCGGTATTCGTAAAGGACGACGATTACCGTGGCTCACCGGATATGACCAAGCACCCCTTGCTGAGGAAGTACCTGCTGTAGCACTTCGCGGCGGAAGTCGAAGAACTGAAAGATGCCATGTTCGTTGGCTTGGGGCCGTAGGTCCAGAGCGTGCTGGACCGCCTGATCCAGGAGCGGGTTCTGAATCCCGACCGGGTGATTGCCGGCATGCTGCACCCCTCCGGAAACTGCACCTACCGGATCAACTACCTCATCGGCGACAGAAGCGCGCTGGTCCCGCACGCCACCAGCCCTGTGCCTTACGACCAGGTCCGGCGAGCATTTCGGGAGCGGTTCGTCACCGCCTGATCGAACGTCGGATGAGTGGATGCTGACGCGGGTTCAATTCCCAAACGGGAATTGAACTGGCGCCCTGTCTGATGCGCTCGGTTGGTGACCCGACCAGGGCAGAACTGGTAGGATTGCGGGCATCAAGGTCCGGATTCCGCACCTTTCCGCAGGAGTTTGCAGCGGTCGCAAGGCGCTGAGTTACATAGGTTTGGCGCAGGGTTCCACCCCACCGAGCCCCTGCAGGAGTTCGAATCGTTACGCCCCCCCAGAAACCCTCACTAGCCCGAACGGCCCGAACGGCCCGATGCTAGGTCGTTGATTTTCAACAAATCGCTCGATCGATCCGCGCTTGCGGACTGCGGACTTCCAATGGGCCGGAAATCTGGCTCGCCCAGACGGCTCTCGGTACCGACACGTTGCAAACAGTCGGTACTTCTCGATAACTACCCGACGAATCGGAACATCACAGCCAGCCCTGATGTTGCCCCTGCTTGCTGACGCAGCTTGGAAGTTCTGGCTGCAATATTGCCCCCCAATCGCTGTGGAAGGTAGCTCCCTGGGCAAGTGCAATCGAGGGGGGGATCGCTGCGTAGAGCTTGTGCCCCCCATCCTGCAGCGTGACCTGATTTGGTCAAGGCCGGGTTGTCATGCAGGCAGTTTGGCTGCAAGCAGTTCGACCTTCTCGATATTGGGCGGAGAACTGAGCAAGGTCGCGGCGTTGGCCATCAAGGCCGCGGCGATCTGGCCGTTCAGATGTGCTTGGCGACCTGCCTCATCGGCAAAGGCATCGAACACACCGAACGTCGAAGGGCCAAACTTCAATGCGAACCAGGCAGTGGTGCCGGACTCGGCGTTGGCGAGCGGCAGTGCGCTGGCCAGGAAGTCGGCAAGCGCAGCCTCCTGGCCGGGTTTGGCTTCGAGGCGAACAAACAGGGCGAGCTTGGTCATACTGTAATCCTTTGGGTAACTGGGTTAGATGAATGGATCGACGAGCCTGCAGTCTAAGTCTTCATGACAGCCATCTCTATAGACAATAATGACAACATTGATATCATTGTTGCCATGAAAATCCACATCCTTGTTTGTGATGGCGTGTTTGATCTGGGGCTTGCGGCGCTCACCGACACAGTGGGCTTGGCCAATGCGATGTCGGGCTCGCTGCCACAGGCTCCCGCGCACATAGAGCTCACGCTGGTGGGCGTGCGGCGTCGCATCCGAACTGCGCAAGGCTTGACGGTCCCCGTGGTCACTGCGCGTGGTGTGCCGGAACCAGACGTCGTGCTCGTGCCCGCGTTTGGTGAAAAGATGCCTGACACGCTCTCGGCTCGGCTCACACGCCCCGACGTGCCCGATGCGGTCGCCGTGCTACAGCAGTGGTCCGCCGCTGGCGCGCACCTTGGTGCCGCCTGCTCCGGTAGTTTCTTGCTTGCAGAGAGCGGCCTGCTTGATGGGCATCGTGCGACGACGTCATGGTGGCTGGGGCCGATGTTTCGGCAGCGCTATCCGAACGTCACGCTGGACGAGTCACGCATGATCGTGAACTCGCCACGCTTCACAACCGCGGGTGCCGCTTTGGCCCACGTCGACTTGGCCTTGCGCATCATCCGCGGGCGCAGTCCGGCGCTGGCGGCCCTGGTGGCACGCTATCTGCTGGTCGAGGCACGCAGTTCGCAAGCCGAGTTCGTGATTCCCGACCACCTTGCGCATGCCGACCCGATGGTGGAGCGCTTCGAGTGCTGGGCCAGAAGTCGGCTCGCGAAGGGGTTCTCGCTCGCCGAGGCGGCCAGCGCCGCGGGCACAAGCGAGCGCACCTTGGCGCGGCGGCTGCAAAGCGTTTTGGGCAAGACACCGCTGTCGTATTTCCAGGACCTGCGCGTGGAGCATGCCGTCCATCTCTTGCGCACCGGAAACGCCAGCGTCGATCAGGTCGCCGCACAGGTCGGGTATTCGGATGGGGCGACCCTGCGATCCCTGTTGCGCCGCAAGCTGGGCCGGGGTGTCAGGGAGTTGCGACGCGGTGGATGACCAGAGGCGTTTGGTGTATGTACAGCTGGAGACCGCCGGGAAACTGACGCAGGCCAAACGGCGCATTTGGACCTGATAAAACTACTGCGCCACGTTATTTGAACTGGTTTGCTAGGGTCTGTTGCCATTTCGCGCTAACCCATTGATCTATAAGAGCAAGCCCGTATCGTTGAAGCTCTGACCCAACATCGATACGAGCTTGCAATGCCCCGATTACTGCTCAGCGATGAGCATTGGTCGAAGCTGCGGGAAATTCTGCTGCACAAGGCCATCTACAACAAGCGTGATCTACGAATGACCGTGGAGGGCATGCTGTACCGCATGCGCACGGGATGTCCCTGGAGAGACCTGCCCAAGGCGTTTGGCTACTGGAATAAGGTCTACAAACGCTTCAATGCAGGCCGCAGCGGTACAAGAGGATTCACCGAAAGAATTGCTTGGCATGTTGTTCTCCTCTGTTCAAACGGACGGCGCAGCTATCGCGCGCCAGGACGGCAGCTCGTCAGGAAGATTTCTCTTCCGCCGCCGTGTCGCTGTGGGCGTGTCTTATCCTGCGGACGATCCACCAGATCGTCAGCATCACCGCAGGTACCAGAACCGCCATCACCGGCGCCACGCTGTCGTGAACGATCGGAATGCCCTTGAGCAGGTAGCCGAGAAGACTCACGACGTAATAAGAAATTGCCGCGACCGACAGGCCTTCGACGGTTTGCTGAAGGCGCAATTGCAACTTGGCCCGGTTGTTCATCGAAGCCAGCAGATCGCGGTTCTGGCGTTCAAGTTCGACGTCGATCCACGAACGCAGCAACGCGATGGCTCGGGTCAGTTTGTCGGAGAGCTTGGCCTGGCGCTCCTTTACGGATTGGCACGTCCGCATGGCTGGAGCGATGCGACGCTGCAGGAAGTCCGCCCAGGTGCTGTATCCGGATACGGCCACTTCTGAAAGCGCAGCCAGCCTTTCCTCGACGATCTCGTAGTAGGCACGGCTGGCGCCGAAGCGATAGAGATTTGCCGCGACGCCAGCTTCCAGTTCGGCGGCCAGACCGGTCAATTCGGAAAGCAGCACGTCGCTATCGCGGCGTTCTACCAAACTCGTACACATCTCGTCAGTGATCGCTGCAAGGCGCGACTCCATGCGTCGCAGCTCCGACGTCATCGATCGCGTCAACGGCAGAGACAGCAACGCCAAGGTACGGTACGTCTCGATCTCCAATAGACGTTGAGCCAGCGCACCTGCCCGCGCCGGGGTCAAATCACGAGCAAGGATGAGGATCTGCGTCAGGCCATCCTCATCCTGTCGGAAGTCGGTCAAGATGGCGGCAGAGCCGTTCTCTACCAGCGAGTAGCACAGGCTGGCAGGATCGAAGCGATCAGCCTTCTTCTCCGTTTCTGGCATCCACGGAAGAAGTCTCAAGCGGATGCCGGATACGACCGGGCCCGGAGGAACAAATCCATGTTTGAAGGGATTTTCTCCGCAAGGCTCTCCCGTCTTGGAATCCAGCGAAGCGCACCAGAGATACGTAGAGAACTCGGTGTGCTTTTCACAGTGAAGGTCTCCCTCATCCCATGTCACGCCGTGTAGCGGCGTAGCGTGGTCGGGCTCGGCAACGCCGAAGCGATGAGATAACTCGCTCATCGCCATCTGATCCCTGGCCTGGTCGCCTTCGGTCATGAAAGAGAGCTGCAATATACCGCGGGGGGCCTGAAGCAACAGATGCGGGCGCGCATGCACTTCACCCACGGCTGCAGCACGATCGGCATAGGCCGGCATGCCGTACACGGTGGCGGTCGGGGTGGGTTGTACGGTCGTCGTATTGATATTGGCCGGCTCTTTCTTAACGACCTCATTTCTCATTGGTTGAAAAGCACGCTTCAAAACAAATGCCCGCAGCCATGCGTTTCACACATGGCTGCGGGCCGATCTTCATGAGCAGGCACCGCGTTACACAGTCCATCTAACAGGCTCGCCGTATAATAGAGGCTTGTGCTGACCCTGTCAGAACGCTCTCAGCTTCCTTGCTTTCAGACGAAGGTGTACGAGCAGACCTTGTTGCCCGCCGGATCACGCAGGTAGGCCGCATAGGCACCCGGCAGGTGACCACGTGCGCCAGGTTGGCCCTCGTCAGTGCCGCCTGCGGCAAGGCCGGCGGCGTGGAAGGCATCCACTTCAGCGGGAGTGGCGGCCGCAAAGCCGATCGTCACGCCGTTGCTGGAAGGCGCTTCACCATTGCCCGGGCGGGCGATGATGAAAGCCGGCTTTTCGCGACCGAAAAGTACCCATCCGTTGTTGAAAGGACCGAGGTTCTTGATGCCAAGAGCACCCAGAGCGGCGTCGAAGAACGCGACCGACTTCTGAAGGTCGGCAGCGCCGATAAAGATGTGCGAAAAGATGCCATCGCCAGAAATGACAGGAGTGGACATGATTAATTTCCTTGGTGGTTGGCGTTGAATGGGTAGTGGGCGGTCAGTAGTGGATCACCGTGCGAATCGACTTGCCTTCATGCATCAGGTCGAAGGCCTTGTTGATGTCGTCGAGGCCCATGGTGTGGGTGACGAACGGGGCGAGATCGATCTCGCCTTTCATTGCGTCCTCCACCATGCCGGGAAGTTGAGTGCGGCCCTTGACCCCGCCGAAAGCCGAGCCCTTCCAGGTGCGACCGGTGATCAACTGGAACGGGCGCGTCGAAATTTCCTTGCCTGCACCAGCCACGCCGATGACGATCGACTGGCCCCAGCCACGATGTGCTGCTTCCAGTGCCGAGCGCATCACGTTGACGTTGCCGATGCACTCGAAGGTGTGATCGACACCCCAACCGGTCATCTCGATGAGAACCTCGTGAATCGGCTTGTCGAAGTCCTTCGGGTTGAGGCATTCGGTCGCGCCGAAGGTACGAGCCAGCTCGAACTTCGCTGGATTGGTGTCGATGGCGATGATGCGACCTGCCTTGGCCTGGCGTGCCCCCTGAATCGCAGCGAGCCCGATGCCGCCGAGGCCGAAGATGGCCACAGAGTCACCCGGCTGAACCTTGGCCGTGTTGTGAACAGCGCCGATGCCGGTGGTCACACCGCAACCCAGCAGGCAGACATGCTCGGGATTGGCGTCCGGGTTGATCTTGGCCAGCGAGACTTCGGCCACCACAGTGTATTCGCTGAAGGTCGAGCAGCCCATGTAGTGGTAGATCGGCTGGCCGTTGTAGCTGAAGCGGGTGGTGCCATCGGGCATCACGCCCTTGCCCTGGGTGGCGCGCACCGCCACGCACAGGTTGGTCTTGCCGCTCTTGCAGAACAGGCACTCACCGCACTCGGCGGTGTACAGCGGGATCACGTGGTCACCCGGCTTGACCGAGGTCACGCCCTCGCCGACCTCGACCACGATGCCGGCGCCCTCATGGCCCAGCACCGCCGGGAACACGCCTTCCGGGTCCTCGCCCGACAGGGTGAAGGCGTCGGTATGGCAAACGCCGGTATTCGTGATCCTGACAAGCACCTCGCCCTTGCGCGGCGGCTCGACGTCGATCTCGACGATTTCCAGTGGCTTTCCAGGCCCGAAGGCAACTGCTGCACGTGATTTCATGATGTCGCTTCCTTTACTAGCTAACTAAATTTTCCCTCACCGAGGGCACCCTGGTGCCTCTACCGCAGGTAGGAGCGGACGATGGAGATGGTCTCGTCAATGGACTTGTTCTGCGAATCGCTCCTGATTTCGCTACTGGGAAACTCTTCCCGTAGATAGCTCTCCATAACCGTTGCCATCAATCCGTTGTCAGCCCCACTAACAGCTGCAAGCTGCTGAACAATAGCAGGGCATTCAGCACCTACATCGAGCGCTTGCTTCTTTTCTTCCGGGCCATGTGGCACTCACCGCTTTTCACTCCAGATAAGCGGGGCCTGACGCCGAAGAGACAGGCCCTCAACTCATTAGAATTCCTGCACGGTTGGGCGCAGAACGATCTCGTTAATATCCACGTCAGCAGGCTGCTCAATTGCGAAGGCGATAGCTCGAGCGACCGATTCGGCGGGAATTGCATGCTTGTAGAAGTCCACCACGAAATCGCGGCTCTGTTGGTGGGTGCTGCCGAATTTCAGTTCGGAGTCCACGGCGCCCGGTTCGATAGTCGTGGTGCGGATGCTGCCACCGACTTCGTGACGCAGTCCTTCGGAGATAGCCCGCACAGCAAACTTGGTGCCGCTGTACACGGTGCCACCTGGGCTGAACACCTTCAGGCCTGCAACCGATGCGATGTTGATGAAGTGACCACTGTTTTGTTTCTGGAAGACTGGCAATGCAGCCGCGACTCCGTACAGCAGACCCTTGATGTTGATATCGATCATGCGATCCCACTCGTCAGTGCGAGTATCGCTGAGCGGTGCAATCGCCATCAGTCCGGCATTGTTGATCAGTACATCAATGCGACCGTAGGTGTCCACGGCACCTTGAATGAGCGTTTTGACCTCTTCCTGAGAGGTAACATCGGTCTGATACGCGATTGCCTGACCACCTGCATTGGTCAGCTCAGCCACCAATGCGTCGAGTTTATCTTTGCGACGTGCAGCCAGCACTACGCGAGCGCCAAGCGCAGCAAGGTGGCGTGCAGTAACCTCACCCAGGCCGCTACTGGCACCGGTGATAACGACAACTTTTCCAGAAATGTTATTGCTCATGCTGAGAACCTCATCGGCGGGTTTGTACTTCGCCATGGCTGGTTAACCTGGCAGTGCGCAAACTTTAGACCCATGATTGATCTCAATAAATGGAAATGATTGGATTATGCTATTCCTGAAAATGGAATAAATGGGAGGGGCAACATGCTTAACCGCATGGAGATGGTTAGGATTTTTTGCACAGCAGCAGAGGCAGGTAGCTTCCGCGAAGCGGCAACTCGATTAGGCATCTCCCCACAAGGGGTGACTCGAGCCATTCAAGCCCTGGAAACTGAGCTTGGCGAATCACTGTTCCACCGCAATACCCGCCAGGTGAGCATCACTGCTTTCGGTCAGGATTACGCCAAAGATGCCAGGTCAGCTCTGGATCATTTCGATACGCTATTCCGGTCGCACAGGACGGAGCCTGAGCTGTCAGGTAGGGTGGGGATTACGGCTCCACATGCTATTGGCAGGCGCTTCCTAATACCGTTTCTTCAGCCCCTGGCCGCTGCACATCCTGACCTGCAATTCGATCTCCGCTTGGAAGATCAGATGACTGATGCCGTTGAAGCGCATATCGATATTGGTATCCGGGTGGGGGTTATTCGCGACCGGCGCTACGTTGCACGTGCCTTAGCTCCCGTGCCGTTTTACGTTGTCGCGTGCCCGTCTCTCATAGGCCAAAAGACACCACCTAAATCTTTGGATGCCTTAGCTAAGCTGCCACTTTCAGTCCTGATCGACCGGAAAAATGGCCGCCCTTGGCCTTGGCTATTTGCCGACGGGCAAACGTTCGCGCCCAGGCAGCCAGCGCTTATCTGTGATGATCCAGATACGGAATTGGAAGCCACCCTGGCAGGCATGTGTTTTGGCCAAATTCCTGCCTATCTGGCTGAGCCTCATCTGCGGTCAGGAAAGCTGGTTGCCGTTTTGGCTGATCACGCTCCAGCACCATGGGATCTGTTCATATACCGCCCGCAGCAGGGTCCTGTATCGAAGCGGGTGCGATTGGTGTACGACCACCTTAAGCAGGCTTTCTCAAACCCCAAGCTATTTCCCCAGGGCCTGGGGACATAGCTTGAATACCTGCCAGCAATCGTCCGCTTTTGGCCGCTCTCCGCCGATCACAACAGGCAGAAAACGGCCATCTCTGGTCACCCCTACCTAAGTGACAGCTCTAAATTCTGCGGCGCATTCTCCCTGGAGGCGCCCCATAAACCTCCTTAAATTTTTTGCTGAACGCCGCCTGCGATTGGTAACCAACCTGCAAGGCAATATCTTTTAATCCCAGATGCGAATGACTCAGCAGGCTGAACGCCAATTCCATACGGACTTGCGTAAGCAATACCCATGGCGACACACCAGCCACACGAACGAACGCCCGCATGAAAGATGCTCGGGACATGCACGCGATATCTGCTAGATTTTGGATGGTCCACTCGTGCGCAGGATCAGCCAACATCGCCTGCCATACGGGGCCCAGACGTTTATCGCTGAGCAAGGCGAGCGTGCCGATGTCTTGGCCATGGCTAGATAGATGGGCGCGAAGGATCAGGGTGAATAACGCCTGAGAAAGAGCATCGAGCAAAAATTTTGCTCCAATCTGATCGCCGTCTGCTTCCCCGCGTAATAAATCGACCAGAGACTGTAATGGTCCATCCGCTGGGAGCGTGCCGCTGGGTATCAACAGGTAGTCAGGTAATGAAGCAAATAGCAACGAAGTTCGGTTGAAGTGAAAGCAGCCGCATAGCATGTCCAGATCCGCACTCACGCCGCCAATGCGATGTATGGGCAATATGCCAGCGTCGATACGCTTTGCCGATACCAATGTTGGCGCAACAGCTTTGCCCGGACTATGCAGCACATGCGGCGCACCACCCGGCAGGAGCAGAACGTCGCCGGCGCGCATAGAAAGACGCTGCCCGCTTGGAAGCTCCACCCGACACTCACCCGACAGCACCACGTGGTATGGCGCTTTGCCCAGCGCTTCCTGCTCATGCTCCAGGGACCAGTCACCCTGAAATTGGCAACGTAAATCCAGACTGCCACGAACATTGGCGAGGCTGATGAGCTTGTCGATCGAATTCATTTGAGCGCATCGCAGAAAAAACAGAGCGTATCGAACTAATCAAAATAGGACTAGGGCATACACTAAACAAGGTTAAACATTACACCCCCCCCCCCCTCAGGAGTTACCGCAATGTTCATTAACTGGTCCGAATTATTACCCTCCATCCAGAAAGCTTTCGGCGCGCTGGGCAAAAGTAATCCAAAAATGGTCAAAGCCTACATGGCCCTCGGAGAAGCCTCTGCCGAAAACGATGTGCTCGACACCAAGACCCGCGAATTGATCTCCATTGCAGTCGCCATCACTACACGCTGCGACGGCTGTATTGCAGCTCACACTGATGCGGCCATTAAGGCTGGTGCGAGCCGCGAGGAAGTGGCTGCGACCTTGGCCACTGCGATCTCGTTGAACGCAGGCGCCGCTTATATTTATTCACTGCGCGCTCTTGAGGCGTACGACACCTTGAAAAAATAGCTCTTTCGCCATAACTCCACCGGCCCCGCACACTTAAACGTGCCGGGGCTTACCTGATACATCCAGACGTCAGCCACTTGTTGAGACGATCGAACAATAACTTGAGCATGACGCACAAAAGCGTCTCGCGGCTAAGCCTCAGACTGGTTTCACATTCCAAATATTCGGATAAGTCTGATGCTCGCTTCATTCACTACATGGCTGCAATTCATCAGCAAGCTCGACACCCTTGGCACACACCTCATGAGACTGGCGATCGCCGTAGTTTTCTTGTGGATCGGGGCGCTCAAATTCGCGCCTTACGAAGCCGATAGCATTACCCCATTTGTCGCCAACAGCCCGTTTATGTCTTTTTTTTATGAACATCCCGAGGATTACAAGGCACACCTGACCCACGAGGGTGAATTGAATGCGGAAAAGCGCGTCTGGCAGACCGCAAATAACACATACATCTTTTCCAACGGCCTGGGCGTAGTAGAAATTCTGATCGGTCTGCTGGTGCTTTCCAACCCGATCTCGCGACGCGCCGGTCTGCTTGGTGGGGCGCTGGCCTTCGGTACACCGCTGGTGACCTTAACCTTCCTGCTCACCACACCTGAAGCCTGGGTACCGGATCTTGGTGATGGTGAACATGGCTTTCCATTCCTGTCTGGTGCAGGACGCCTAGTGCTCAAAGATCTCTTGATGCTGGCCGGCGCTCTTCCGGTGATGGCTGATTCCGCCCGTCAGTTATTGCAAGAGCGGCGCCCCTAGTTTTCTTTTAAAGCCTTGAAATCTGAATCGCCTCAAGCTTCGTAGATACCTCCGAGAGGCTGCTTGTGGCCGATTTCTGCCTGTCACGAAAGGCTGCAATCGGCCGATTCTGTTGAAAAAGTCGGTTTTCTCAAACTGCCGGAACATTGATCGGTGAAAGCGCCTTTTTAGCACGCTGCTACGTGAAATCTAAGCCCGAAAACCTCTGCGAAGATTCAAGATTTCAATCTCAGATGCGCTCTTTTTTGACCCGAAAACCGAAGCCGACTTTTTCAACACAATCGGCCATAAGCGGTCATACTTAGTTGTCTCCGAAACCCGGGGCGGTAGTGCGGTTCACCACCCGTAGAATACCCTACAACTCCGTTTGCTAGAGAGTCAGGGCAGATCTGCGTAGTAGTCGAAGGTTTCTTGGCTGCCCCCTGTAGTGGTCAACTAATCCCGGACACGACGTTAAGTTTTTTCTCGGCCTGAGCCGGTGGCAGCCCACCATTAAATTGGTGCGGTCGAATCCAGTTGTACCAGTGCATCAAAAAATGGCTGATATCCCGCTGAGCTTGTTGGGCCGTCGTGTAGCCAGTGTTCGGTATCCACTCGGTTTTCAGGCTCCTGAACACCCGCTCCATCGGCGCATTATCCCAACAATTTCCTCGCCGGCTCATGCTCTGACGCATGCGATATGTAACCGTCCGGCCAAGTCACCTACCGAACTCCAGCATTAAGGACGATGGTGTCCGCGTTTTTTTAAGCGAGCGCGCTCACCCTTATCGCCAGGATTTCCATGCGCCAACGTAGCTCTTATCCCAAACCGTTCAAAGCCCAGGTCGTCCAGAAAGCGCAATGCGGCAAGGTGTGATTGCGGGACGCTTACCACCAATAAGCGGAAAGCCCAAAATAGTGGTTGCGCGGCCATTTACGGTTAACATTTTCTGAGTGTTCGGCGCACATTTTAAGAAAATCTTGGCGCGGTTAAGAAAAACTTGCCTACGACAGGGGAAAAAATGGGAAATCTAGTGGGGTACGCCCATTTGATCAATGCGATGGAGTTACCCACTGGCACGGCAGCAACTGTCTAACTTCAATGGCCATCTGTGTGTAAGCGTCCGGCAAATACACGTTTAACGGCTACCAACGTAGGTGCCTGAAATTTTCTGTTCAAGTCACTGGCCATACCATTGCGCATCGATTTCCCGGAGTGAATCCGTGCTTGTACTCCTCGTGCAGAATCGCCGCTAACCTTTGATCCAAATCTGTGCTGGTATCAGCCTTGAATCCCATCCGCGAGTAAAATGGTGCATTCCAAGGCACGTTTTTGAACGTGGTAAGCGTTACGAAACGCAGTCTTTTTGAGCGAGCATAATCCTTCGCGGCCTCAACCAGACTTCGCCCCAAACCTTGTCCTTGCATTGATCGCATGACCGATAATTCGAAAATGTGAAGATCGTCACCGTGGCGCTCAGCGCTGAGAAATCCTTGCGGCCGATTTTCGACATCAAGGGCAACCCAGCATGTCGATAGAGCGATGAGCTGGCGGTGTCGCTCAATGGACATGGGAGGCGAATCAGCCAGCCAGCTCAAGTCCTCAATCATGCGGAATGCTTGCGCAGCGGAGGTTTCAATGGCGGGCAAGAGTTGTGCATCTTCCGGTACAGCATAGCGAATGGTTGCGGACATATGACGCCTTTAGTGAGGAGGGTGAATCGTAAGTACGCCGTTGCACGATTCAGGCAGATACCCACTGATGCGGCAGTAGTTGCTCAATCTCACTCGCTCGCTGCGTCGGCAACCGCGTCAGCACATCTTTGAGATAGGCATACGGATCATGCCCATTCATGCGCGCTGACTGGATCAAGCTCATGATCTCCGCCGCCCGTTTTCCGCTGCGAAGCGAGCCGGCAAACAACCAGTTGGAGCGTCCGAGTGCCCACGGTCTGATTTGATTTTCCACCCGGTTGTTGTCAAAGGGCACAGCCCCATCTTCCAAGTAGCGCGTCAGCGCTACCCAGCGTTTAAGGCTGTAATCCAAGGCTTTGGCCGTTGCTGATCCGTTGGGCACAAGATCGCGCTGGGTCAACATCCAGTTGTGCAGTGCTTTCGCTAACGGCGCTGCTTTTTCTTTCCGTATTCGCCAGCGATCTTCATCACCCATGTCCCGCGCCTTGCGTTCCACTTCGTACAGGCCGCCAATCGAGTGCAGTGCCTGTTCTGCCAACTGACTTTTATTCGCTACGTGCAGATCGAAGAACTTGCGGCGGGCGTGGGCCATGCAGCCGATTTCGGTCATGCCTTTTTCGAAGCCAGCCTTGTAACCAGCAAAGTCGTCGCACACCAGCTTGCCATTCCAGGAGCCAAGGAAGTTACGCGCATGCTCACCGGCACGGCTCGGGCTAAAGTCATAGACCACGGCCTTGAGGGCCGAAAACGGCGTGGTGCAGTAAGCCCAGACATAAGCACGGTGAGTTTTCTTCTGTCCGGGGGCAAGCATCTGCACCGGCGTCTCGTCGGCGTGGACGACTCGCTGCGCCAGGACAGCTTCTCGCAAGGCATCAACCAGCGGCTGAAGCTGTACACCGGTCTGCCCGACCCATTGGGCCAGCGTTGAGCGAGGGATCGCTAAACCGGCGCGCCCGAAGATTTTCTCCTGCCGATACAGCGGCAAGTGGTCAGCGAACTTCGCCACCATCACATGGGCCAGCAGGCCTGCGGTTGGGATGCCCTTGTCGATCACGTAGACTGGCACCGGCGCCTGGATCAATGCTTCGCACTGACGACAGGCCCATTTCCCACGTACATGTTGCTCGAAGGTGAACACGCCCGGTGTGTAATCGAGCTTCTCGCTGACGTCCTCGCCGATGCGCTGGAGTTGGCAGCCGCAGGAGCACTGAGTGTTTTCCGGTTCGTGATGAATGATAGTGCGTGGAAACTGTGGCGGCAGCGGTGCGCGCTTTGGTTTTTGGCGCGCCTCTTCTGGAGCCGGAACCGGCTGGAGTGCCGTCAGCTCAGCGGCGATAGCCTCAAGATCAGTGTTAAGCAGGTCGTTGAGCAAGCTGCCTTGTTCAGGACTGATCTGTTCGCTGCGCTTGGCAAACCGGTGCCGCTTGAGGATCGCGATTTCGTGGGTCAGCTGTCCGATAATTGTTTCATCGCGGTGAATCTTTCTGCCCATGGTGTCGACCTTCGACAGCAACTGCGCAGCGAGAGTGCGCAGTTGGTGGGGGTCATTTGGTCGAGGTTGGGCAAGGAAGTCATGGCGTGGATTTTACCAAAGCAGACCACCTACGGCAGCAGATTCAGCGTTAATTACAGCCTTTTTAAAGGATCGTGATTGCACCACCAGCCCCTACGCGCTGCCACGGCAGGCCCAGCACCAAAGCCTGAAGTTGCTCGGCATCCAGTTCCAGCTCGCAACCTTGTCGAATGCCTGGCCAGTGGAATTTTCCTTGGTTCAACCGCCGTGCCGCCAACCAAACACCAATCCCGTCATGAACCAGCACTTTCATGCGATTGGCCCGGCGATTGGCAAACAGATAAGCGCAGTGCGGCTTCGCCGCACCGAACACCGCAATCACCCTGGCCAATGCGGTCTCGGTACCCGGTCGTTACCCGACTCGAGGGCGTTCGACGCCCCCCCCCAAAAAAAACCGCTCTATGTCAGTAGTTTCGGGGTAGATGTTTATTCAGGCTTTCAGCAAAAAATCCCCAATTTCGTGGATCTCCGTGCTGGACTACAACGCCCCATCCACTCATATTGGCAAAGTGCCGGCCCAGCCGACATCTTCATCAACCAAGGAGTAAGCAATGAAGTTCAACTTCTACAACGTCGACCAGACCGCTACTTTTCTGATCAAGAATGAGTCTACTTTTGAAAAGAGCTACCCGCTGCAGGCAAATGCGGTTCAGTTTCTCAAAAACGCGGCAGTTAAGAAATTCGAGACGCATTGCGGCCCAATGCAATCGCCGATGAATATCGCTGACGGCGTACTGCAAAACGTATGGCGAGGAGCTGGCGTTACGTTCCAAAGCGTTAGCAATACCAATGCACCGACGGATAACGTCACCCTCACCGTCAAAACCAGCCTGCCTGACAGCTCGATCATCGAGGTCTGTTTCTGGGTTATGCCGTAGCCTTAAGATGAAGAGTTTCGTGAACGCAGCCCGGCCAGTTAATACGGGGGCGGGTTTTGCATAGAGTCACATAGCTCTTCCTACCCCGTGGCATTATTCGCGGGGTGGGAAATCAGTAAACTGGAGATGCCACTCCATGGAATCGAAAATGCAAAGCAGATCCAGCTTGTGAGCGAGCATCAGGGCGAGTCGCTTCTGTGGATGAACACCATCTGTAGGCGCTGATGCGGAATTGCCCCACCTTCTGGGGCGAGACTGCCCCAACATAAACAGGTAGATAGCCAGCACAAACGGCCAAAGCCTTTAAGGCTGTCTGGGTCAGCGATTTCTCAGCAGTTGGATCAATTCCTCATCAGCGCCTACAGCAAGTGTCTTGTAGGTAAGGTGGGTGTAGGTTTTAGTCGGTCCGGACACTGGGGGGGAGTGTGAAGTGGAGGTTTGATTGGCCGTATGATCGTCAGCAAACGACCCAAAGCTGCCATGCCGGCGGGGAGTTAACGACCAGAAAGGACTGCTGATTATCTACAAAATCAGGGCCTCTTCAGTCATCCTCACTTAGCCTTTCGTCAGGGAATTTGACCATCGCTAGGAAGTCTTTATTCAGCATCTGATAGGCCGTATTGATCTGTACCCGAACGGATTCATCGATACTCAGCAAGTCGACGCGACCATTAGGCAGCGTGCGTACGGCTAGCACGTCTTCCTCGGCATCTAGCCCTTCTGCGAAATGCATCAATCCCAAACGCATTTGCTCCTGATAGAGATGCATGCGCTCTTCAAATTCCACCCGGGTTTCGGGTCGGGTCATAGTCGTCATCTTCGGGCCCATACTTTCAGTACCTGTCTAGAGTTGCCACGATGTCGTTGTTCACACGTAATGCCCATCCTATGCGCCATCCAGGGGGAAGTGCGAATGCCCCGCGGCGAACGGCCAACAACGATGCTTCATGTTGACGGCCTCCTGACGTCGATCCCGAAACGATTCCATCCCGCCAGTGATACCTGACGGTTGCGGAGGAACCAACGCCGAGCAGTTGCAGAAACTGAGGTGTGGGGACAGCAGGGGTCAGCGTTCCAAAGTGCGTCATGACTGGATGAACACGGCCACATACGGCTAATCTAGCATCGTGCCCGGCATGAGGCATTTCAACCGATGTGAATGACCTATCAAAAGGTGGTCGCATTGCTTGGGGCATCGATGGAATGAGTCGAGATACAAGCTCGACTTGTATTGAGTGATGCTTAAACTCGGTGACGAATTTAAAGTCGAGATACACCCAGTCTTTGTCAGAAGGACGGTAAGTTTGTGGGTTTGCGCTAAAAACTGCTTGAGTAAGATTTTCGATCAGTTGGCGCCCATTGGTGGGTTCCGTCAGTGAAGCTGGGTTGTAGCTACGCAGTGCAGCCTCAACCTGAAAAATGCACTCCACACCAGCATAGGGGAAGAGTGCGACATTCATCGCATACCGCAGTTTGCCTGTCCAGCGACCGACAGGAAATGTTGCGGACTCACGAGAGCCTTTGGCGATCAACCCTTCAAGTTCATGGGCGACCGATACCTCCAATGGAGCACAGACGGTTGCCAGCGTAGATTCAAACCGTCGTATGGTGGCATGATCTAGAGCGCCTGTTTCGATCAACGTTTGCCAAACGGCATCCAGAGTAGACGGCCAGTAAGCAGGGATCTCGGGCGCAGCACCCCTCACAACGGAGGATGTGGATACCAATGTCTCACGAAGCGAGCCGGCAAACGCCGCTGCACTAAGCTCTTCATGTGATGCGGCCCGTTCCGCTATTCGAATAAGCGTGGCATAACGGCCCGCATGCTGGCATTCATTAATAATTCGGTCAGTATCCAGAAAACGAGATACCCGCTGCCAGAGCACAACTGGCTTCTCTATGGAAAGCTTATCGAGTACGGCGGACGCGATGTCTGCCCGATTCTGAGCAGTCATCGAGCATGCCAGCGTGGCAACCTCCTTGAGGTAGGTGTCGTCGAAGCGAAGCAGCCAGAGCAACATGGCAGCCGCGCTGTCACGGCGCTCCCATTTCGGGTGATCCAAGCTCCAAAGGATCAGATCGAACGCTGCCGATGATGGGTCGCCCTGATCGTTGGCGCCCATGTAGGTGAACGGCGCGACAGATGCTTCGCCAATGATTTGGCTGATATGGTCAATTGCCGCCGATGTCACGCTGGCGTGCTGCACCGCATTGAGCTTGCTCGCGAACAGTTCTGTCAGGCGAGACGCGATGCGCCAGCGCTCGGAATATCGTTCCTGCAATGCTAAGGGGCCGTAGAGTTGCGTCAGATCCTCAGCGGTTTTGGTATGACTTTCTATCAAGGCCACTGCCTCGCGGGTGCTAGCGTCGGCGTCCCATACAGACCACCCTCCAGACTGTAGCACTTTGATTGATTCAAGACAGGCACTGATGCCTACCGCTTCATTTTTCCGTTTAAACTGTTTCTTTGCCTCATCGAGCGCCCGGCGGGACTCGGTGATGGCGGACTGTTTGCCGAACGTCCCCGGAAGGTAAAGAGCATCCAGGTTTGGGTCTTGGCTAGATTCGTCGGTATCGGGGGCCGTTTTCTGCTTCTTGGTTTCCAGCGGGCCATAACGTCCAGCGTACCCGGAAACCAATCGATCAAGCTGTTGCCTGGAAAGGTTGCCTTGGACCTTCTCCAGAATCGCTTTAAACGGAGCTGCACACGAGTCTGGCAAGATGTGAACCATGCCCCGTAGCATGAACCAGGCATTTTGTGCATTCATCGAATTACATATGATCTGCACGCGCGACGTCACCCACGCAATGTCGGTTGGTTGCTGATTAATACTGAGAACAATGCGCGCGTATGCCTCGCCCCACTCCCCTAGATGCCGCTTATCCCCATTTTGGTAGATCTCCAGCAGCGCCCAGCACAGTCGCCAGTCTGCATGTCCCTGGATGTTCTTGAGGATTTCCAGCAGCGATGCCTGCTCTTCCAGTGATCCTCCTGGATAACGCATGCCTACCAGGTCGGATACTCGATCAAGATCTCCTGTGCGTGCTTGCTCAAGCAATTGTTCCACGGATCCGCAGGACTGATGTTTGAAATAACTGATGGCGTCCGTATAGCGCTTACGGCGACACAGCTCGCCAATGAAGTTTCCCTTCTCTGCACGGACGTAGCGCTGGAAGGTCATCTCGCCGCTTGCGCGTTCAAGGTTCGCGGCGATCTGTTGATACGCTGTATCGGACACGTCCGTATACTGGGGAAACGCCTTCAGGGTCCCTGACATTAACGAAAGCTGATCCTCCTTGTACCAACTTGGTCCCATCGATACTGCGAGCACTTCCCGATAAACTCTCAAAGCCTCCTCTGATGCTCCCAGCTGGGTGAACAGAGGGATCATCTGGAGCATTTCAGGAATCAATTCGTATCGGTTCTGAACATTCGACTGAATATAATCCTTCCAGCGAAACATCAGGTCCAACAGTTGCTCATTCAATTCCTCGCCCAAGTTCGCTTTGGCGAATTGGGCAGTGAAGGAACGCAAGATCTCTCTGAAACCCTCCTGGTAAAGGCCGAGCTGAGTGCTGAACGCCTGATCCATGTGGTCAAGCATCCGTTTGGCGTCGGATGGCAGACAATCCACATAGAGCCGGGTCAGGTGATCGTAGAGCAACGGTACAATATGCTCGGGAATGAAGTAGCTGTTTTCCCAGGTGATGCGTACTGACAACGAGAAAGCAAGTTCAGGGAAAATCTTCTGATTCAGGAAGCTGCGGACCTCATCCAAGGCGCCCAGATCCGAAGTGACTTTGGCTCTTCTTGCGGTGCCGTCACACCAGGCGATTGCCTGTCCAAGGGACTGAAGTGCGCTTTCCCAGCCTGAAACTCCATGGTCCAGAAGAGTCGGTGGAATGCTCCATACACTCAGAAAAGATCCGGCGCGCAGCCTTACATACGCCTCATCAAACGCAGTCTCATCGGGCATCGCTCTGTTCTTTGTGAAAAGGGGCAGGGCTTGCGGGTCCAATGCGACACCATTAACAAATTGTGTCACTAAGGCGGGTGAGGCTCCCACTGAAATCAATACGTCGACAGTAGCGAGACTGGTGTCCGTCGGGGCTAATGGTGCGTCAATCTGCTCCTCGATATCCGATAGCACCAACTGAAGCCTATCGCTAAGGAGTGTCATACCGTAGTCACACGCGTAGGTGTGAGCGTGTGACAACAGATTTCGTAGCATCACCACTCGTTGACGTCGATCCGCATCGGGTGGCAATGGCACTGCCGCAAGTGGCGTATATTTTCCTTCGAAACAGAGCGCTGCGCCCAGCATGTCACCTACTAGGCTCAAGGTAATGCCTTCTCTTGCGCTTTCGGAAAATCCGTTCCGAGCGTGACGCAGAATATGTCCGATGTTGAGGAGGAAAGGTTTGAAGTACGCCTCCCCACCGGCCAACTTGACTAGCGCCATAAGGTGCAACTGCAGACAAGTGACGTCAAGAAACTCCTCCTGGCTCTGTTCGCGGTCGGCCAGGGCTGCCAATGCCGTTTGGATTTTTTGGATGAGCGCCCGTGCCTCATCAAGCCTTTGAGTTTGGATAAGCATGACGACAACCGCGAACGCGTCGTCAGGCGTCACAATCAAGTGCTCGTATCGTACAATATGGCGGAGCGCCTGTTGTGTCTCTCCAAGAGCAATCAACGCTCTGGCAACCAGGGCCGCAGACTGCGCGAATAGGGTGTTGTAGCGAAAGGTCAGTCGCTGAGAGAGAAGCAACAAGCGAATTAACTCCGCCGCAGTACCTAGACGCGCTGCTGCGGCGAGTGCGTCGTCAATATCGCCCAACAGTCGATCGGGTTCTGCGCCCAACAGTACTGATCGATCGACCCACTCCTGCTTGCATTCCCTCAATGCCGTGGCTTGCCTCTCAGCATCAGCCAACAGCCCATGGTAAATCCTGTTCAGCGGCCCATACTCGGCACTGGCGGTTAATACGCAAAACTCCATCAGCCTGCCCTGAATCCATTCGTCCAGCGCTAGGGTCTTTTGCGCGATGAATTCGGAAAACGAGGAGTGATAAATTTCCGTTTTATCAGGATCACGCAGAAGGTGACGAATACGGGCCATCGTGGGGACAAACGCCGTTGATTCAGCTGCTGTGAGCATCGACGTGATTGCAGACGTCGCTATTCCCCAACGCAGCCTGGCAATGATTCCGAGTAGGTTCACCGCTTCTTGGTCGTTCAACAGCTGCGACCAGATGGTCTCGTAGTAGTCCTGGATAGCACCCGTGAATGGCGGGATCGCGTGCAGGTCGTCGTCGGGGATGCCTTGGTTAACTATATCGATCAGATAGTGCAAATACAGGGGATGGCCCTGCGCTCGGCCGCAGATAAAAGCGATCATTTGCCCAGTGTTGTGATCTTGCCGAAGCAAGGACGCACACAGCGCTTGCTGCTCGTCCAGATCCAGGATTGGAAGTGTCAGTCGCTGAGCGCCTTTGGCGAGAGCGCCAAGGTCGCTGGTAAGTGCCTCCAGACCAACACCGGTGATGATTATGACAATCCCTGTCGGTAGCACCGGGGGCAATAGATCCACAAAGCGTCGCAAGGCGTCGCCACTTACTCCAGTGGCTTCGTTGATGCCATCGATGAACAGTACACTTACATTGCCACTCTCCGCAGAGCGATCTGCAAATGCCTGAAGTATCGAAGCGGTACTCTGTATAAGCTGGGAATAGGGACGCTCGGCCAATCGTGCAGGCCTGCCTGTCACCCTGGACGACCACAACGACTCCAACCATCCTACAAAGATCTCGGGCTGCGACTGGAGCGCAGGCGTCCAGCCGCGACTTCTGTCCGAAAGTGCATAAACGCCGATAACGTCAACCGTTGCGTTCCGCGGAGTGAAGTTGCGGCAGTAGGTCGACTTGCCAATGCCATGGGCGCCGTCCAACAGCAGATAGCCTGTACCCATCGCTAGCACACGTGATTCCAATAACTCGTCAAAATCTGGCCTTTGAGCGGCGTGGACGTCATCAACGGAGTCAGATGCAGGTTCTGTAATCACGCCGTGGGACCTTAGGAACTCTGCCAGATTCACAAAACTAACTGCCCCTAGAGACCTGTCCACACTGACGCGAAGCAATCCGCAGCAACGAGAACCTACCATCAAGGCGGCGCCAGACATTCCTGAATAGTCAGACAACTCGCTGCCCGTCTGAACCGATACGTCAAGATCGATCCCGAGCACCCGTTCACTAAACACCTGCTGCAAAATGCCATGCAAAATATGCCCAAGTTCCAGCTTCACCCCTGGGTAACCGAAGGCATAGCATCGAGCGCCTGGCTGCGGACGATGGAGTTCTATCGGGATAGGACGACAAAGCGCCGCGACCGATAGTTTAAGAAGACAGATGTCCAGGTCGGGATCAAGTGCAGAGATTATTGCCTCATGGTCAAAGGCAGAAGCACCCGCACCGAAGCGAACGCGCACCATGTCGCCCACCACCGGCTCCTCGCAAAAATCAACGCAGTGATAGGCGGTCAGGATGTGCTCGGGTGAGACGAGCCATCCTGTCCCGGACTCACCCGTAGCCAATATTTGGCAGGTGGCAAGCTTCACTTCTTCTTCTGTCATACATCACTTTCCTTGAGACTGATCCAGTCATTTGCCTCTGTGTGGACGCTGAACCGTGCGCCTGACCTGGAGCTGTGATCTCGCAGGCGTCTGGAAGCTTTAGACTCATGACTGAAATACAATTTGCGTTCAAAATCGGCCGGGCGATCAACTATCTCGGCCAAGACCTCAAAATCGGGATGATCGTGATGAGAACCGTCGGATGAAATGAAATAAACAGGGGCATCTATAAGTGATAAAAGCTCGACATTCGTACTGCGCAGGCTTCCGTGGTGAGAAACCTTGATCGCGTCGAACTGCAGAGAAGAGCCATTTGCAGCTACCTGTCGAAGGGCTGTCACCATATCTTCAGCCCGGGTATCACCCAGAAACAGGGCCTTGGTCCCGCACGCATTCAAGATGAAGGCAATGGAGCTGGCATTGGTGGGCGACGGATCGACTGTGTAGGCTTCCTGAAGACGCCGAGCGTGATGAGTTGCAATAGGGCGGATGGATGGCGTAGCAGGCTCCGATGCCGTGGCGCATAATATTTCATAGGCGTCGTCCAGCAGATCGTCGCCAGCAGGATTTCCCCTGAAACCTAATCGACGTAGTTCTCTGAGCCACCATTTGCGCAGTGCTTCCAAGCGAGCCAAAGTGGGCCCTATCACGCTGATCTCAACACCATTGGCGTAAGTGCGGTATGGGGTATCGTTTGTGATGCAATCCGTTCCATCTCCGGTGTTCCAGCGATAGCCTTTTTCCCTGAGCGCCTTAGCTAACGAGATACCGTGCTTCGCGCCGATTGGGTTAGCACCCGGACCGCGCTCCAATGGAAATCCGCGTCTCTGAATGGACTCTAATAGCTTTCGATCTTCTCCATCGCTGGGGAGGTTAGCCTGTATCGAGAGCGAACGTAGGCTGTTATGCCAAACGTCCTTGACTTCGATGATCTCTCGACCCTGCGGCGAGCCGTTACGCGACACGAACTCGATGATGCCTCCGATGTGATCCAGATCGATGTGTGTTGCCATCATCACATCGATACAACCGCCATTCTTTGAAATCAACGCCAGATCAGGTGCTATATAGGTGTTAAAGGTGCTGGCATAACCCGCGTCAACAAGGATGTGAGTACCGTTTGCATTGACCAGGAAGGCATCGCCGTTTTTGGCGGGATACATCTTTATTTTTAGCATAATTCCCCGGCCGTAGGAGGGCGCATTCGTTCGGACGTCAAGCATATCGTAGGCAGCGGCGTGTTTGGGCGGCAGACCGCCCCGGATGGGCATTCAAGCGTCAGATCGGCGCGCTTGGGCATATACACGACTTTGGGATCAACGCTGCGTGGCTAATCGGAGGGTCGACGCAGTTGGACGCTGGACGTTGCAACTGCTTATCCTCACCTCAGTCTTCCTAGGCATACAGTTGCGAGATTACGACGTGCCAGTGGTTCAGTGATGATGCTAAAGGGCTTCGCTTAACGAGGGATTCGGAACTCATCCTCCGCACGTTCCGCAGAGTCATCGGCTTCGGCACATCGGCGGTGATATCTGCATCGTGATACCTGACCAGGAGCAATCAGAGGTACGCTTACAAAAAGTTAGGTTTTGGAGCCGAAATTGGCTCAAAATCATCAAAAGCTAACTAAAAGCTAGGCCCTGACGCACGATTGAGAGCAAAAAAATACTGATTATCCTGGAGAACTAGTAACAGTCAGGCCTCGGCTTCAGATCGTAAAACATGACTAAAATCTAATAGGGTAGATCCACGCATTGAGCCATGGATAACCTAGCGTCAGTGACTGATGATTAAGGCGCGAGCGATGCCCGGATCAGGCCATAGCACAAAGACAGAAATTGATTTCAATCAATGCCTGCTCGCAGAAAAAGCCTGAGTGTAGGGGCTAAAATGCCCTCGCGTAACCGGCAAAGCTACCTGAATGCGCGGTACAGGGCAAACCAGCGAAAGCCACGGGGCTGGCACTTTGCCACAGCCCAAGGCATGCTAGCCGCCCTATGGGTGTCCAGCTCACCTGTGGCGTCGCACCATAGCAGCCAAAACGCAGGATCACAGCTTGCTCAACGCAAACCCGCAAACTCTCGCTAATGTGCCAGGCCAAACCCTTGGTACACCTGTGCGCGGCACGTTAAAAGGCGCCCTTGCAACGCTTGTTCTATTGTTGCTGGCGATGCTGTTCTGGTTGTTAATTGAACAGTTCCAGGAAACGCTCAAGCAAGAGCACCAAGCCAGCATTAATTACAGTGCCGACCTGGCTGATCACATCAGTCTGAGTTTGGCCCTCAGAGCCGAAACTGCGCTCAACCAACTCCCCCTCTACGAACCCCCAGAAAACCAGCGGCAACAACAGGCCTTGGTCGATCAACTGCGCCCAACCTTGCCTGCGTTACAGAGCCTGGCCTTATTGAATCTGTCAGGTGATGTGCTGCTAGACAGCACCGGCATCAGCCCTGATGCCGCGTTTGTTAAGAGCTGGGTCAAAAATATTCCGACGCAAGGTCGTGCCGATGTTTATTACTACGGCAATAGCAGTGACTCAAACACCCTCTATCTGCTGCTGCGTCCGCCCATTGGCACAGTCAAAGGGTTTTGGCTGCTGCGCTTAAGCCCCGAGGCGCTGCAAAAACTGACGCGTCAGAATGCGGGCAATCACCGTGCGCAATGGCTGATCGAAAACAGTCAAACCGCAAAAGTGCTTAGCCGCATTGATGGCACCTCGACTTCAGCCACCCCCCTCAGCCCTGCCGACGAAGACGATACGGTACTGCTGGCGCCCTTGAGCCACAGCGACTGGCAATTGCGCGGTCTATTCAATAGCCACAAAGCGATGGAACAACTGCTGCCAGGGTTGATTGGCAAATGCCTGCTGGGCTTGCTGTTCTCGCTGCTGCCGATCCTCGCGCTGCTCAACATGCGCCAACGCCAGCGTCAGTTGCACGAAGGGCGTCGGCGCTATCACGACATTTTCGAAGGCACCGGGGTCGCGCTGTGCGTACTCGATCTATCAAGCCTGCCAGGGTTTCTTGAGCGCGAAAAACTGCAAGACAGCGACACGCTCAAACACTGGCTGGACAACAACCCCGAGCAGCGTCGCGCCTTGCTTGAACAACTGCGTGTGACCGAAGTGAACCAGGTCGCCTTGCACCTGCTGGGCGTCAGCAGCGGTGAAGAAGCCTGGCAGAAACTGATCAACGGCTGCCCGGCCAATAGCTCGGCGATTGGCTATCAGCTGGTCGAAGCCGTGCTTAATCAGCAGCAACAGCTCGAACTGGAAATAAAGCTCACCGACACCCAGGGTCATGACCAGCATTTATGGCTGGTGCTGCGTCTGCCCGACGATCTGCAGGACTATCACGCCGTCATTTTGAGCATCAGCGACATCACCAGCCGCAAGCTGATCGAACTGTCACTGCAAGAGCGCGAAAGCTTTTGGTCAGATGTGGTGCGCACCGTGCCCGACCACCTCTATGTGCAAGATGTGATCAGCCAGCGGATGATTTTCAGCAACCACCACCTGGGGCAAACCCTGGGCTACAACGTCGCTGAATTGAAGCAAATGGGGCCCTACTTCTGGGAGCTTCTGCTTCACCCCGAAGACGCCGAGCACTATCACCGCCTGCGCAAGCAACAGCTCAACAGTGGCTATGCGCAAGGCCTGGGATGCCAACTGCGTTTCCGGCACCACAGTGGCGTATGGCGGCGTTTTGATATTCGCGAACAAGCCTTGGCCCGCGGCACGGGCGATCAAGTCACGCGCATTGTCGGGGTGGCCAAAGACATCACCGATCAAATCGAAGCCAGCGAATCGTTGCGCGACAGCGAACACCGCTACCGGATGCTGGCCGAAAGCATCAGCGACGTGATTTTCTCCACCGACAGCGACTTGCAGCTCAACTACGTCAGCCCCTCGGTGCAAACGGTTCTGGGTTACGACCCGGCCTGGGTGTTCAGCAACGGCTGGCGCTCGACCATTGCCAACCCGCTGCAACTGACAGGCATCTACAGCCTGATGGACAAAGTCAGTGCCGCACTGGAGCACCCGGAACAACTGGCGGCCTTGCGCGGGCAAGTGAAAACCCACTTGTTCCTGCTCGACTGTTTGCGCGCTGACGGGCGCAAAATCCCGATCGAGCTGCGTCTGGTACTGGTGTGGGATGAGCACGATAAATTCGAAGGCATTCTGGGCGTTGCCCGCGACATCAGCCAGCAGCGCAGCGCCGAGAAAGACCTGCGCATGGCCGCGACAGTGTTTGAACACTCCACCTCAGCAATTTTGATCACCGACCCGGCCGGTTACATCGTGCAAGCCAACGAAGCCTTTAGTCGGGTCAGCGGATACGCCGTGTCTCAGGTGCTCGACCAGTTACCGAGCCTGCTGACCGTGGATGAGCAACAGCAGGCGCACTTGCAGTACGTGATCAAACAACTCAACCAGCACAACTCGTGGGAAGGCGAAGTCTGGCTCAAGCGACGCAATGGCGAGCACTACCCGGCCTGGGTCGGCATCACCGCCGTGTTCGATGACGAAGGCGATCTGGCCAGCTACGTGTGCTTCTTCAGCGACATCAGCGAACGCAAGGCCAGCGAACAGCGGATCCACCGCCTGGCCTACTACGACGCCCTGACCCACCTGCCCAACCGCACATTGTTCCAGGACCGCCTGCACACCGCGCTGCAACAAGGCGAGCGGAACAAGTCGTGGGTGGTGCTGATGTTCCTCGACCTTGACCGCTTCAAGCCGATCAACGACTCATTGGGCCACGCAGCGGGCGACCGCATGCTCAAAGACATGGCCACACGCCTGCTGGCCTGCGTCGATGACGACGACACCGTGGCGCGCATGGGCGGCGATGAATTCACCTTGCTCTTGCAGCCACGGGCTACCCGCGTCATGGCGCTGAACCAGGCGGTCGGCGTGGCAGAACAAATCCTCGCCAGTCTGGTGCAGCCGTTCGTCCTCGAAAACCGCGAGTTTTTCGTCACCGCCAGCATCGGCATCGCCTTGAGCCCGCAAGACGGCAACGAGCTCAGCCAACTGATGAAAAACGCCGACACCGCGATGTATCACGCCAAAGAGCGCGGCAAAAACAACTTCCAGTTCTACCAGGCGGATATGAACGCCAGCGCGCTGGAGCGTCTGGAGCTCGAAAGCGACCTGCGCCATGCCCTGGAACAGCAAGAGTTCATCCTTTATTACCAGCCGCAATTCAGTGGCGACGGCAAACGCCTCACAGGCGTTGAAGCGCTGCTGCGCTGGAACCATCCGCGTCGCGGGCTGGTGCCGCCCGGCGACTTCATCCCGGTACTGGAAGAGTTGGGGCTGGTGGTGGATGTGGGCGACTGGGTGCTCGCTGAGTCTTGCCGCCAGCTCAAGCGCTGGCATCAAGCAAAAGTGCGCGTGCCCAAAGTGTCGGTCAACATTTCGGCGCGCCAATTCTCGGACGGCCAGCTCGGCACCCGGATTGCCAATATCCTCAAGGAAACCGGGGTGTCCCCAGCGTGTCTTGAGCTGGAACTGACCGAAAGCATCCTGATGCGCGAAGTCAGCGAAGCGCTGCAAATTTTGGCCAGCCTGAAAAACCTGGGCCTGAGCATTGCCGTCGACGACTTTGGCACCGGCTATTCGTCGCTCAACTACCTCAAACAGTTCCCGATTGACGTGCTCAAAATCGACCGCACGTTTGTCGACGGCCTGCCCGCAGGCGAGCAAGACGCGCAAATTGTCCGCGCCATTATTGCGATGGCCCACAGCTTGAACCTGGCGGTTATCGCCGAAGGCGTGGAGACCCACGAACAGCTTGAGTTCTTGCGCGAGCACGGTTGCGACGAAGTACAGGGTTACCTGTTCGGGCGCCCCATGCCTGCGCACTTGCTGGTCAAGCAATTGCAGGCGTATGGATTCAAGCTTGCAACTTAATCACGAACGCCGTGAATCGCTTTCATATGCCAGATAAAACCCATTGGGTTAGAATGCCCTCCTTTTCTGCCCCCGATCCTTGAGGACCGCCATGTTCAGCCGTGATTTGACACTTGCCAAGTTCGACGCCGACCTTTTTGCCGCCATGGAGCAAGAAGCTCAGCGCCAGGAAGAACACATCGAGCTGATCGCTTCGGAAAACTACACCAGCCCTGCGGTGATGGAAGCTCAAGGCTCGGTACTGACCAACAAATACGCGGAAGGCTACCCAGGCAAGCGTTACTACGGCGGCTGCGAATACGTCGACGTGGTTGAGCAACTGGCTATCGACCGTGCCAAAGAACTGTTCGGCGCCGATTACGCCAACGTTCAACCGCACGCCGGCTCGCAAGCCAACAGCGCCGTTTACCTGGCCCTGCTGTCGGCGGGCGACACCATCCTGGGCATGAGCTTGGCCCACGGCGGTCACTTGACCCACGGCGCCAGCGTTTCGTCCTCGGGCAAACTGTACAACGCGATTCAATACGGCATCGACGCCAACGGCCTGATCGACTACGACGAAGTTGAGCGCCTGGCAGTTGAACACAAGCCAAAAATGATCGTGGCCGGTTTCTCTGCCTACTCGCAGATCCTGGACTTCCCACGTTTCCGCGCGATCGCAGACAAAGTGGGCGCTTACCTGTTCGTCGACATGGCTCACGTAGCCGGTCTGGTAGCAGCGGGTGTTTACCCGAACCCGGTTCCATTTGCTGACGTGGTCACCACCACCACGCACAAAACCCTGCGCGGCCCACGCGGCGGCCTGATCCTGGCCAAAGCCAACGCCGACATCGAGAAAAAGCTGAACTCGGCTGTTTTCCCAGGTTCGCAAGGCGGCCCGCTGGAACACGTCATCGCCGGCAAGGCCGTGTGCTTCAAAGAAGCCCTGCAACCTGAGTTCAAGGCTTACCAGCAACAAGTGGTGAAAAACGCCCAAGCCATGGCCTCGGTGTTCATCGAGCGTGGTTTTGACGTGGTATCGGGCGGTACTGAAAACCACCTGTTCCTGCTGTCGCTGATCAAGCAAGACATCTCCGGTAAAGATGCTGACGCCGCTCTGGGCAAAGCCTTCATCACCGTGAACAAAAACTCCGTGCCAAACGACCCACGCTCCCCGTTCGTCACCTCGGGTCTGCGCTTCGGTACTCCGGCTGTGACCACGCGCGGCTTCAAAGTTGAAGAATGCCGTGAACTGGCTGGCTGGATCTGCGACATCCTGGACGACATCAACAACGAAGCCGTGATTGATGCAGTTCGCGAGAAAGTAAAAGCCATCTGCAAAAAGCTGCCTGTTTACGGCAACTGAGTGTAAATAGCTGAACAAAAAGCCCGGCTCTTGAGCCGGGCTTTTTTGTGGGCGCCCCCTCTGTAGGAGCGAGCTTGCCTCGCGATCTTTTAAAGATCAAAAGATCGCGAGGCAAGCTCGCTCCTACAGTAAAACGACAGCCGGAGTTCTCTGGAGTACGAAGCCGTGTAGACTTGCCATCTGTCTCCGTACGGATACATTCATAACAATGAATTACATCATCCAGCAAACGAAATACTTTGCGTCGATGGCTAAGGAGGTCTGAGATGCCTAACACCCCTATTGCGTTCGACATGGCGGCGCTACTCGATACTGATGAAGCGATCAGCAAGTACCTGTCCCAGGTACTTGCTGATGGCGATACCGATGAACTGATTCGTGCCGTTGGTTATGTAGCCAAGGCCCGAGGTATGGCGCAAATCGCCAAAGACTCCGGCCTCGGTCGTGCCAGCTTGTACAAGGCCTTCGCCCCTGGGGCCAAGCCTCGCTTCGACACAGTGGTGAAAGTCATGCGTGCAATGGGCGTGGAATTGCACGCACAGCCAGCACATTCATAAGTTTGCGGGTTAGCTCGGCTGTAAGCGCCAGCCCAAGACGTTGAGCAGATCGCAGGCGCCACAACCGCAACAATTGGCAAAGCTGTGCGAAACATCCCGCAATTTCGTGGGCATACACACCCTCTGTATTAAAGGGTCAGTTGCGCAAACCCTTCGCGAATCTTGGCCTCGGGCAAATCATCGGCAATAAACACCATCACGCTTTCACGGGACTCGCCTTCTGCCCATTCGGTGTCCCAGTCAAAGCCGTACAGTTTGAGTACGCCCTGAAACACCAATCGGCGCTCTTCGCCTGCGATGTTCAGCACGCCTTTGTAGCGCAGCAGTTGCTTGCCATGGTCTTCCAACAGGTCGTTCATGAATGCGCTGAGGCTGTCGATATCCAACGGTTTGTCGGTACGCAGCACTAGGCTGGAGATACGGTCAACCGAGGCCGCTGGCTGCACCGGGCGCAAGCTCAAGCCACCGCCAAAATCCGCATTCAAGTTAAACCCGCGTACATCGAGCAGTTCAGCCAGATCGATTTTGCCGTGTTCAACTACGCAAATCGGCGCGCGGCGGTTGATGCGGGTCAGGCGCTCGCTCAGCGCATCAAACGTGGCGTCGTCCACCAAATCACGCTTGCTCACCAACAGCCGGTCAGCAAAGCCAATCTGCGCCTGGGCAATCGTTTGGCTCAAGTGCACGTCAGCGTGGGCAGCATCGACGAGGGTGATGATGCCGTCGAGCAGATAGCGCTCGCGCAGTTCTTCATCAATAAAGAAGGTTTGTGCGACCGGAGCCGGGTCGGCCAGGCCCGTGCACTCGATGACTAAGCGGTCGAAAGCGATTTCGCCGCTGTCCAGCCGTTCAAGCAGCAAATACAGGGCTTTGGTCAGGTCGGTGTGAATGGTGCAGCACACGCAGCCATTGGCCAGGGTCATGACTTGCACCGGCTCGTCACCCAGCAATTGGGTGTCGATGCCGGCGTCGCTGAATTCGTTTTCGATCACGGCAATTTTCAGCCCGTGTTCGGCCTTGAGCAGGTAGCGCAGCAAGGTGGTTTTGCCGGCACCAAGGAATCCACTGAGGATGGTGACGGGGATGGGCGATGACATGCAGGGTCTCCTTGAAAGAGGGAGCGCAAAAACAACTGTAGGAGCGAGCTCGCCTCGCGATCTTTTCAAGGTTCAAAAGATCGCGAGACAAGCTCGCTCCTACAGAGGTCTAGCCATTTAACAGCACTTGGGCCCGCCCTTGCCGCCATAACGGGCTTCCTGGCGCTCTCGAAAGAACGCCTCGTAGCTCATTACCGGCTTGTCCGGGTGTTTGGTTTGCATATGCTCGACGTAGTTGTCGTAGTCGGGCATGCCGACCATCAGGCGCGCGGCCTGACCGAGGTATTTACCGAGGCGACTCAGGTCATTGAACATGGTTGCAATCCTCTATCACGCATCCGGCATGGCTTGGTATGGCGCTTCTTTGTCCGTACGTTCTTTTTTACCCCAAGCAGCAATGCCGACTTTGAGCGCATAGAACAGGATGCTGAACACCACGAACAGGAACAGCACGGTCAGGCCCGCGTTGGTGTACGCGTTGATGATCACGTGTTGCATCTGGTCGATGTTTTTCGCCGGGGCAATCACTTGGCCCGCATCCAGCGCCGTGCTGTATTTTTTGGCCAGGGCCAGGAAGCCGACAGCCGGGTTAGCATCGAACAGCTTGATGAAGCCTGCGGTGGTGGTGCAGATCAGCAACCAGACGGCTGGCAGCATGGTCACCCAGATGTAGCGTTGACGCTTCATTTTGATCAGCACAACGGTCGCCAGCATCAGCGCGATACCCGCCAGCATCTGGTTAGAGATACCGAACAGCGGCCACAAGGTGTTGATGCCGCCCAGTGGGTCGATAACGCCTTGGTACAGCAAGTAACCCCACATCGCCACGCAGCCTGCGGTTGCGATCAGGTTGGCAGGCCACGACTCGGTACGCTTGAGCGCAGGCACGAAGCTGCCCAGCAGGTCTTGCAGCATGAAGCGACCGGCACGGGTACCGGCGTCTACAGCGGTCAGGATGAACAGGGCTTCAAACAAAATGGCGAAGTGGTACCAGAACGCCATGGTGTTTTCGCCCGGCAACACGTGGTGCAGGATCTGCGCGATACCCACCGCCAGTGTGGGCGCGCCGCCAGCACGGGCCAGTACGGTGGTTTCACCGATGTCTTTGGCCAAGGCTGTCAGTTGGTCCGGGGTAATGGCAAAGCCCCAACTGGTGACGGTTTGCGCAACCGTCACCACGTCACCGCCGACGATGGCCGCCGGGCTGTTCATGGCGAAGTACACACCCGGCTCGATCACCGAAGCGGCAACCATTGCCATGATGGCCACGAAGGACTCCATCAGCATGCCGCCGTAACCGATGTAACGGGCGTTGCTTTCGTTATCCAGCAGTTTAGGGGTCGTACCCGAGGAGATCAGGGCGTGGAAACCCGAGACCGCGCCGCAGGCAATGGTGATGAACAGGAACGGGAACAGACCGCCTTTCCACACAGGGCCGTTGCCGTCGATGAACTGAGTCACGGCCGGCATTTTCAGCTCGGGCATGGTGATCAGAATGCCGATAGCCAGCGCAATGATGGTGCCGATTTTCAGGAAAGTTGACAGGTAGTCACGCGGCGCAAGTACCAGCCACACCGGCAGTACCGCTGCCACAAAGCCGTAGCCGATCAGCATCCAGGTGATTTGCACACCGGTGAAGGTGAACACAGGCGCCCACTCAGGGCTTGCTGCAATAACCCCGCCCAGCCAGATCGAACCGAGCAACAGCAGTACACCGATGACCGAAATCTCGCCGATACGGCCCGGGCGGATGTAGCGCATGTAAACGCCCATGAACATCGCAATCGGGATGGTCGCCATCACGGTGAACATGCCCCATGGGCTCTCGGCCAAGGCTTTGACCACGATCAGCGCCAGCACCGCGAGGATGATGATCATGATCAGGAAGCAGCCAAACAGCGCGATAGTGCCCGGCACCTTGCCCATTTCTTCGCGCACCATGTCGCCCAAAGAGCGACCGTTGCGACGTGTAGACATGAACAAGACCATGAAGTCTTGAACCGCGCCCGCCAGTACCACACCGGCTATCAGCCACAGTGTGCCGGGCAGGTAGCCCATTTGCGCAGCCAGTACCGGGCCGACCAGAGGGCCAGCACCGGCGATAGCGGCAAAGTGGTGTCCGAAAAGAATGTGTTTGTTGGTCGGCACGTAGTCCAGACCGTCGTTATTGATCACCGCCGGGGTTGCCCGACGCGGGTCCAGTTGCATCACATGGTTAGCAATAAACAGACTGTAATAACGATAAGCGACCAGATAGATAGCCACCGCAGCGACCACAATCCACAACGCGTTGATCGCCTCACCCCGGCGTAACGCCACTACGCCAAGGGCGCAGGCTCCTACAATTGCCAGCACCAGCCACGGGAGGTGGCGTAGCAGGCTATTTTTATTATTCATTTTTATATTCCGGCCAGTTGGACAAGAAGGACTGCTACCGGAGTTTAGCGCTGTTGGCTCTAAAGACCAGCCCCTTACCTTGGTCTAGAGCCTTCTTTTGCAGATTTGTGCTGGGCGAACCTGCACATTTGCACGCCTGCAAGGCCGCTGTCTGCTACGGACCTTGCAGAACGATCCATGCCCTGGCAGGGCAGATTGTTTTACACAGGCAACACGCTATTCAAACAACGCATCCAATGCCTGCTCTAAACGGGTCACGCCGATCACATTCAGGCCCGGCGGTGACTCTTTCGGCGCGTTGCCTTTTGGCACGATGGCGCGTTTAAAACCGTGTTTGGCCGCTTCTTTCAAACGTTCCTGACCGCTCGGCACCGGGCGAACTTCGCCCGACAGGCCAACCTCACCAAACACCAGCAGGTCGTGTGGCAAAGGCCGGTTGCGCAAGCTGGACATGACAGCAGCCATCAAGGCCAGGTCGGAGGCGGTTTCCAGCACTTTGACCCCGCCCACCACGTTGAGGAACACGTCCTGGTCGTGGGTCGGAATGCCACCATGGCGATGCAAGACCGCCAGCAACATGGCCAGTCGGTTTTGGTCCAGACCCAAGGTCACGCGGCGCGGGTTGGACATGTGGCTGTCGTCCACCAGCGCTTGCACTTCAACCAGCATGGGCCGTGTGCCTTCCCACGTGGCCATGACCACGCTGCCCGGGACTTCTTCTTGTGCTCGGGTCAGGAAGATCGCAGACGGGTTGGAGACTTCTTTCAAGCCTTTGTCGGTCATGCCGAACACACCCAGTTCGTTGACTGCGCCAAACCGGTTTTTGACCGCGCGCAACAAGCGCAAACGTCCGTCGGACTCGCCTTCGAAATACAACACGGTGTCGACCATGTGTTCCAGTACACGCGGACCGGCGAGTGCGCCCTCTTTGGTCACGTGGCCGACCAGGAAGATCGCCGTGCCGCTCGACTTGGCATAGCGCACCAGCAATGCCGCGCTTTCGCGGACTTGCGAGACGCCGCCCGGCGCCGATTGCAGTTGTTCGGTGAAGATGGTCTGGATCGAGTCGATCACCATGACCTTGGGCTTTTCGAGCTTGGCGGTGGCGATGATGTTTTCGATGCAGGTCTCGGTCATGACCTTGAGTTGGTCTTGCGGCAAGCCCAAACGCCGGGCGCGCATGGCCACTTGCTGTTGGGATTCTTCGCCGGTGACGTACAGCGCGGGCATGCGCGTGGCCATCTGACACAAGGTTTGCAGCAAGATGGTGGATTTGCCGATGCCAGGGTCGCCGCCGATCAGCACCACAGAGCCGTCGACCAGACCGCCGCCGAGTACCCGATCCAGTTCGCCGGAGGCGGTGGAGAAGCGCGGAATTTCTTCGATGCTGACTTCGGCCAGGGTTTTGATCTGGGCCTGTTGCCCGGTCCAGCCGGTGCGGCCACTGGGTGGCGCGGCGGAACCACTTTCAACAATGGTTTCGACCAAGGTGTTCCAGACGCCGCATTCTGCGCACTGCCCGGCCCACTTGGGAAAGGTTGCACCGCACTCTGTGCAGCCGAATATGCGCTTAGGCTTGGCCATCTGAACTCCACGGAAAAACCGCGATGATAGCCCACAAGGCTAGGGTCTGTTCGACTCGCGCATGCGGATTTCGCCCTTGGCCAGCTGAGCGGCGGTATTGCCCTGGGCATCCTGAGCATTCAGGTCGGCGCCTTTTTGGGATAAGTCGTTGAGCAATTCGACGCGCTTGAACAATCCGGCAAACATGGCAGCGGTCTGCCCCGCACCGTTGCGCTGATCGGGGTTGCAGTCGGTGCTCATCAGCCGATGGGCGATCTTGAATTCGCCTTTGAAAATGGCGCCCATCAGGGCGGTGTTGCCGCGCAGATCTTGCGCACAGGCATTGGCGCCTGCCTTGAGCAAGTGCTCGACGGCCTCGTCATGACCGTTATAAGCCGCAAGAATCAGGGCCGTGTAGCCTTTGCTGTCTTGGGCATCGAGGTCAAAGTGCGAGTCGATGAAGGTGTAGAGCATGACCACGTCACCGCGCCGGGCGGCGTCGAAGTAGTAGCCCTTGAGTTGGGTCTGGGTGTCAGGTTGGTCGGCAAGTGCCCACCCACTCAACAGCAGCATCGCAGCTAAAGCAAAAATTCGCATGTGTACGCTACCTATCAGAGGTCACAGATCCACGTAGGAGCGAGCTTGTCTCGCGATCTTTTGATCGCTTTCAAGATCGCGAGGCAAGCTCGCTCCTACAACGACCGGTGAAGGTTAATCCACCAACTTGGCAGCCAGCGCCTTGACCCGTGCCAGGTCACCTTTGGCCACTTTGGTCACGCCGGTGCCGTATTCAGGGTCGGCCTTGTAAAGGAACGACAGGATGATGTGCTTGCTTTCATCGTCAGTGGTCGCCAACGAACCGCCGAAGTTTTCAATCAGGTCCTGACGCTCTTTCTTGCTGTATGAGCGGTAAAGATCGCCAGCCTGTTTAAAGTTCTGCTCACGCTGAATCTTCGCCTGCTGGGTGGTGCCTGACAGTGGCATTTCGCTGTAGCGCGCAGCTTGCGGTTCTTCACGCGGGTTCAGACGGCTTGGCTGGTAATTCACACCCGTGGTGGTGTGTCCAAGGTTCATCGCTCCGTCCTGGTTGCCATTGTTGACCGTCACCCGAGGGGCATTGATGGGCAATTGCAGGGCATTGGCACCCAAACGGTACATCTGCGTGTCGGCGTACGAGAACACCCGACCTTGCAGCAAGCGGTCTTCGGAGGGCTCAATGCCCGGCACCAGGTTGGCCGGGGCCATGGCGACTTGCTCGGTTTCCTGGAAGACGTTGGCCGGGTTGCGGTCCAGCACCATCTGCCCCACTTTGCGTTCTGGCACGCCCGGCCAGATTTTGGTCGCGTCCAGCGGGTCAAAGTCGAATGACTTCAGGTCTTCAGGCTTGAGCACTTGCACGTACAAATCCCACTTGGGGAAATCACCCTGGTTGATGTGAGTGACCAAGTCATGGGTCATGTGGCTGTAGTCACGGCCCTGGACCTGAGTGACTTCTTTAGGGTCAAGGTTGCGAATGCCTTGAAGGCTCTTCCAATGGAACTTCACATAACGCACTTCACCGTTGGCATTCACCAGTTTGTAGGCGTGTACACCATTGCCGTCCATTTCCCGGTAGCTGGCCGGGGTGCCTGAATCTGAGTAAAGCTCGGTCAGGGTGCGGGTGGCTTCTGGAACATGGGAGAAGAAGTCAAAGCGACGCGAGTCATCATCAAGGTTGGTACGCGGATCAGGTTTGAACGCATGGACCATGTCCGGAAACTTGATGGCATCCCGAATAAAGAACGTCGGGAAGTTGTTGCCAACCAGGTCCCAGTTACCTTCAGAGGTATAGAACTTAGTGGCGAAACCGCGCGGGTCGCGCAGTGTTTCGGGCGAGTGGGTGCCATGTACCACGGCCGAGAAGCGCACAAATACCGGGGTGGTTTCACCGGCGGCAAATACGCGGGCTTTGGTCAGATCACTGAGGTCGTTGGTGACGGTGAAGGTGCCGTGTGCACCCGTGCCACGGGCATGAACGACGCGCTCAGGAATCCGTTCACGATCAAAACGCTGAAGTTTTTGCAACAACTGCACGTCTTGCAACAACACCGGGCCATTGGCCCCGGCCGTTTGTGAGTTCTGGTTATCACCGACAGCGGCGCCGTTATCACGGGTCAAGGTCGCGGCGTGCACAGACACCGATAGCACGCTGATACTCAACGCGCAAAACAGGCGTCGTTGGGTACGGGCCCCAAGGGCGAAGGGAATGGTCATTTACATGTCCTCTGGTTTTTTGGTTGGCATATCAATGCGTTGCACCAAGGCTAGAGGCGTACGTGAGGTTCTCTAAATTGAAAGGCCTGAACGGACCGATTAACAAAAAAGGCTGGTATTGAGGAGGCAAGACGCGTTAAGCGCAGGCACGTTTAAACTTATGCGGCCTGCGCAGGTCAATCACTCAGTTTGTAAATGGCTCGGCAGGCGAGATTTGCAAGGCTGATTTACACTGCACCTACCAACCTCATCTGTAACAAGGAATAACCAATGGGCGTGATAAGTGAGTTCAAGGCCTTCGCGGTCAAAGGGAACGTGGTCGATATGGCCGTCGGTATCATCATCGGCGCGGCGTTCGGCAAGATCGTTTCATCCTTCGTCGGAGATGTGGTCATGCCACCGCTGGGTCTGTTGATCGGAGGTGTGGACTTCAGCGATCTGGCCGTTACGCTCAAAGCCGCGGCCGATGGGGCCCCGGCAGTCGTATTGGCGTACGGCAAGTTCATTCAGACGGTCATCGACTTCCTGATTGTGGCGTTTGCCATTTTTATGGGTGTCAAAGCCATCAACCGCCTGAAACGCGAAGAAGCCGTTGCACCCAGCGCTCCGCCACTGCCATCAAAAGAAGAAGAACTGCTGGGTGAGATTCGTGATCTCCTTAAAGCACAACATAAGCAACCCTGAGGATTCAAGTTAAAAAAACGGCGCCTTAGGGCGCCGTTTTTTATTAAATAAGATACTTAACAACTACCAATAGTTTTCAACCGCCACCTGACCAGGGCGACGAGTCAAACTCAGCTGTAGATTTCGCTCTTTCAGCAACTTGCGCGTGTCATCAATCATTTGCGGGTTCCCGCACAACATGACGCGTGAATGCTCAGGTGTTAGTTCAAAACCCACCACACTCTCAAGCTCTCCGTTTTCAATCAATGTGGTAATACGTCCACTGAGTGCGCCGGGTATAACTTCACGCGTGACAACCGGAACATAAGTCAGTTTGTGCGCATATTCCGCCAGGTAATCGCGCTCACTCAGTCCAGCAATTAGTTCCTGATAGGCCAGTTCTTTCGGTTCCCGAACACTGTAAACCAGCACAATACGCTCAAACTTTTCCCACACGTCGAAGTCTTGCAAGATCGAGATAAAGGGTGCGACTCCGGTTCCCGTTGCCAACAACCATAGATCACGACCATCGACAAAACGATCAAGGGTCAAATAACCAAATGCCTGACGGTCAACCATCAAGGTGTCACCGACCTCCAAACGGCTCAGTTCACTGGTGAACTCCCCCCCTGGCACGACAATCGAGAGAAACTCCAAAAATTCGTCATGGGGAGACGACACCATGGAGTAAGCACGCCATACCGTGCTGCCGTCCGCTTTGGTCACGCCGAGCCTGGCGAATTGCCCTGCACGAAAGCGAAAGCCTTGATCACGCGTGGTCCGCAAGGAAAAAAGGCTGGGGGTCAAAGGCTGGACACTGAGCAGTGTCTGGCAGGTGAATTTTTCTGCGCTGGCAGTCATGGTGCGCTCCATTGGGCTGATGGGCCTAGTGTCGCGCAAACAGGCCGGCAGGAACACCGACGGTTTGTGCTGGCATTGCGTGCTTCAACCATCAGATACAGACACCCTCAATAGAACAACTAACTTCCCTGCATACACATCACGTTTAATAAACACACACAACGCTGAATGCAACTCTGAACCCCCTCAAGAACCCCTAAAAACTGGCGTCAAAAAAACACCCCCGCACTTCACTACAAACTGTAAGGATTCTGCACGACGCGCACCATAGAGTAATTACTCTTATAAACTCAATATCAAGAAATCTCCTACACTTCCTTATTTAATCAACTAACCTGAAACTTCACATTGGATCCACGTTTGGGACACCTTATATTATGGGCACAGCGAACCCCTTTTATAAAAAACAAGCACTTACACACAAAGCAGAATCCAGCTTATTTACTCACACACTCAATCGAATAGAACTTAGTGGATTCGAACACTTTTTATTCCTAATGGCCCCACCCAACAAAAACACTCACTCGGATAGTTTATTTTTAACAAACTATCCTAATGAGTTTATAGAGAGTTTTAAAGCGAGCAGTCTCATACATGAAAACCCTATTGAGAAACACTGTAAGACCTCTATCAGTCCTCTTATTTGGGATCAGACTCTGTTCAATGAAGCGCCCAGACTCTGGGAATCCTCGCAATTGCATGGTTTGAACTATGGCTGGTCATTCTCGATTCACGACGCTAAGGGTGTGGTGAGCATCCTCAGCATGACACGGCGCAACGCAGCCATTACGCCACAAGAATCCAGTGACAAAGTCGCCAATTTACTGTGGCTATGCCATGAGTTACACAGTGCGTTGCAGGACACTGTTCAGGCCCGCGTGAAGATAAACGAGACCATCGGCCGCTTATCGCAACGCGAATCCGAGATCCTGAATTGGACAGCCAAGGGTAAAACCGCTTCGGACATTGCCATGATCCTGAGCCTGACAACCCGGACGGTGAATTTTCACATCAGCAGTGCCATCCGCAAAATGGGCGCCAGCAATAAAACGGCTGCGGTCGTCACTGCGGCCAAGTGCGGGCTCATTTAAAGCAGGCCTTGAGCCGTGCGAGCGTAGTGCTGCGTACAAAACCGTCGGGCAATCTCCAGTAAATAAACGTAAAATCGCGGTCACTTGAAAATACCACGGACGCCATGGCTGCCCGGATGACCCTAGCCGTCAACGCCAGCCACTGTCGATTCCTCAGAGTTTGTATACATGCCTGTGCTCGAAAGCCCTTTTGCCCAACTTCGCTTGATCCGCCAACCTGAACAGCAGAACGAGCCGCTGCAGGCCTTCGATGCTGCGGATGAGTACCTGCTTAACCACTTGGCCGAATTGGCGCTACCCGCCAGCAGTCGGGTGCTGGTGCTCAACGACAGTTTTGGGGCCTTGGCCATCAGCTTGGTGAGCACGATGCACGTCACCAGCAGCAGCGACTCGTTCTTGGCCATCCAAGCGCTGGAAAAGAATTTGGTGCGCAATGGCCATGCATTTGATGCCGTCTCAGTCATTCCAGCCAGTGAGCCCCTGGCAGGCCCATTCGATTGCGTGTTGGTACGCGTACCTAAAACGCTGGCGCTGCTTGAAGAGCAGCTTATTCGCCTGCAAGGCCAGTTGGCGCCAGACGCGAAGGTGATAGCAGGTGCCATGGTCAAGCACCTGCCACGCGCGGCAGGCGACTTGCTGGAGCGCTATATCGGCCCGGTGCAAGCCTCGCTGGCAGTCAAAAAAGCCCGCCTGCTGATCGCCACCCCCGAAGCCAAAGCACCGTTTACCTCGCCCTTCCCAACGCGCTATTCGCTGGATGAGCCTGCAATCGAATTGCTCAACCACGCCAATGTGTTCTGTCGCGAAGGGCTGGACATCGGTACGCGTGCGTTTCTGCCGCACCTGCCGAAAAACCTGGGTTCGGCCCGGGTCGCTGATGTGGGTTGCGGTAATGGGGTGTTGGCCATCGCCAGCGCCCTGAACAACCCAGAGGCGCAGTACACGTTGGTCGATGAGTCGTTTATGGCGGTGCAGTCTGCGCGTGAAAACTGGCAGGCGACGCTGGGTGATCGCGAAGTGATCGTGCGTGCAGGCGATGGCCTGGCCGGTCAGGCGCCGGACTCATTGGACGTGGTGTTGTGCAACCCGCCGTTTCACCAGCAGCAAGTGGTGGGCGACTTTCTGGCGTGGCGCATGTTCCAGCAAGCCCGCGAAGCGTTGGTAGTCGGCGGTGCGCTGTACATTGTGGGCAATCGCCACTTGGGCTATCACAGCAAGCTGGCCAAGCTGTTCCGAGGCGTTGAGCAAGTGGCTGCTACCCCCAAGTTCGTCATTCTCAAGGCACGCAAATGAACCTAAACCTGTAGCAGCTGCCGAGTTCCGCGAGGCTGCGTCCGATTGCGCAGCAATCGTTAAGGCCCACACTCAGATTTGACTTAACAACCGAACCTGCCGATTTGCGACGGCTACGCCGCCGGACGTAGCCTCGCAAAGCTCGGCAACTGCTACGCGTTTTACGATCAATGGCTTTTCATGCCCGCTGCGGTCATGAACAAGCGAATCAGCATGGCAAACACCGCCAGGCTCGCGACACTGGCGGTCCAGATCAGCACCAACCAGCCAATGCGTTGCCACAGCGGCTTTTTCTCGCACTCTTGCACGTCGTTCAGATAATCCTTGCCAGCCATGTTCAGGCACTCCTCTGAGGAAAAGGCTGCGCCCGTCGGGGCGCAGCGGCACTTGCGACTAGTGATAACCGTCTTCGTGGGTCACCTTGCCGCGGAACACGTAGTAGCTCCAGTAGGTGTAACCCAGGATGAACGGAATGATGAACAAGGTGCCGACCAGCATAAAGCCCTGGCTTTGTGGCGGTGCAGCGGCCTCGTAGATCGAAATCGCTGGCGGGATGATGTTCGGCCACAGGCTGATGCCCAAACCGCTGTAGCCCAGGAATATCAGCACCAGGGTCAGCAGGAACGGCGTGTAGTGAGCATTGCGGGCAATGGCTTTGAGCAAGCCGTACATCGTGACCAGCACCAGCACCGGAACCGGCAAGAACCAGAACAGGTTAGGTAAGGTGAACCAGCGCGCGGCAATGTCGGAGTGCGCCAGCGGCGTCCACAGACTGACGATGCCCATCACCACCAGCAGCAACAACGCCAATGGCCGACCCAGCTTGTGCATGCGCTCTTGCAAATGGCCTTCGGTTTTCATGATCAGCCACGTGCAACCGAGCAAAGCATAAGCCACGATCAGTGCGATGCCGCAGAACACAGTGAACGGTGACAACCAGTCCAGACCGCCGCCCGCATATTCACGATTGACCACCGGGATGCCGTCAATGAAGGCCCCCAGCGCCACGCCCTGAAAGAAGGTCGCGACAATCGAGCCGCCGATGAAGGCCTTGTCCCAGATATGACGCTTATCGGCCGTGGCCTTGAAGCGGAACTCAAACGCCACCCCGCGAAAGATCAAGCCGACCAGCATCAGGATCAGTGGCAGGTACAGCGCCGACAACACCACCGAGTAAGCCAACGGAAAGGCCCCGAACAGCGCAGCGCCGCCCAGTACCAGCCAGGTTTCGTTGCCGTCCCAGACAGGCGCAACGGTGTTCATCATCACGTCACGGTCTTTCTCGCCCTTGATAAAGGGGAAGAGGATGCCGATGCCGAGGTCAAAGCCATCCATGACCACGTACATCATGACCCCGAAAATGATGATGATTGCCCAGATAAGTGGCAGATCAATACCCATGACTCAGTTCCCCTTCTTCAGGCTGTCGCTGTGGCCATCGTCAGTGCCTTCAACAGCAGCCGACAAAGGACGAGCAGGCGTGCGTTGCTGACCCGGTCCACCGGTGGTGTGACCATCGCCCTCATGGGCAATCGGGCCTTTGCGTACCAGTCGCATCATGTAGCCGATGCCGACACCAAACAGTGAGAAGTACACCAGCACAAACAGGATCAGGGTGATGCTCATCTGCGTCACGCTGTGGTTGGAGGAGGCATCTGCGGTGCGCATCAGCCCGTAAACCACCCACGGCTGACGGCCGATTTCAGTGGTAAACCAACCCGCAAGAATCGCGATCAGGCCGGATGGACCCATCCACAACACCAACCGCAGGAACCAGCGGTTTTCATACAAAGTGCCGCGTTTGCGCAGCCATACGCTCCACAGACCGATGAAGATCATCAGCATGCCCAGCGCAACCATGATGCGGAACGTGAAGAACACAATGGTCGAGTTAGGACGATCTGCCGCCGGGTAGTCCTTCATGGCCGGGATCTGTTTATCCAGGCTATGGGTCAGGATCAGGCTGCCCAAGTACGGCACTTCAATTTTGTAATCGGTGGTCTCTGTCTTCATGTTCGGGATGCCGAACAGAATCAGCGGTGTCGGCTCGCCGGGCTTGTTCTCCCAGTGACCTTCAATGGCCGCGATTTTCACTGGCTGATATTTCAGCGTGTTCAAACCGTGGGCATCGCCAATAAACGCTTGCACCGGCGCGACAACCAACGCCATCCACATCGCCATCGAGAACATGCGACGGATGGCGGGCGTGTTGCGCCCGCGCAACAGGTGCCAGGCAGCCGACGCGCCGACGAAGAACGCCGTGGCGACAAAGGCGGCCGTGGCCATGTGGGCCAGACGATAAGGGAACGACGGGTTGAAGATGACAGCCAGCCAATCCACCGGGATCACGCGGCCATCAATGATTTCGTAGCCTTGCGGGGTTTGCATCCAGCTGTTGGACGCCAGGATCCAGAAGGTCGAAACCAGGGTGCCAAGGGCCACCATGGCGGTTGAGAAGAAGTGCATGCCGCGGCCGACGCGGTTCCAGCCGAAGAGCATGACGCCCAGAAAGCCGGCTTCGAGGAAGAAGGCGGTGAGCACTTCATAGGTCAGCAATGGGCCCGTGACCGCGCCTGCGAAGTCAGAGAACCGCGACCAGTTCGTGCCGAACTGATACGCCATGACCAGGCCCGAGACCACGCCCATACCAAAGTTGACTGCAAAAATCTTCGACCAAAAGTGGTACAGGTCACGGTACGTATCGTCACGGGTTTTCAGCCACATGCCTTCGAGCACCATGAGATAACTGGCGAGACCGATGGTAATGGCGGGAAACAGGATGTGAAACGATACAGTGAACGCGAACTGAATTCGGGCGAGATCGAGAGCCTCCAAACCGAACATAAGTCTTCCTCTATCAGGTATCAGGTCGTTCAGGACACAGGCAGGACGCCGGTGTCCAACAGCCCCGCAGCAATGGCCATCGCGAATCAACGTTCGCTCTTTTAACCACGACTCAAGGGGATCTGGCCGTCTGGCCACTCCAGATAAACCGCCGAGGGTTTTGACCTGGATCAAACATTGCTGAAAGAGTAGTCCATTCTTGCCGTGTGGCTAATGTGGTTGGTTGTCGCGTGACAGGTTGTCCCAGGGCCTGAAATAGACCGTTGCAGGAACCGTATGCAATGCAAAAACCCGGCGTTTTCGGCAACCGTTCGGCACTTTGATGAAGGCTCAGTGCCGGGTCATTATTTGTTACAGAAAAGTGATAATCTCGACCTCCCCTGCCCTCTGCCACGACCTCTAAATGACCAGCCAGCCCCTCCTGTTACGTCATCACCGGCCCTTTGTGGCCTTCTGGTTTGCCCGTATCTTCACCGCCAGCGCGTTTCAAATGCTGACCGTGGCTATTGGCTGGAATCTCTACCAACTCACCGGCAACGTGATGGACCTGGGCTGGGTGGGGTTGATCGAATTCGCCCCGCGCGTGTTGTTTATGCTGCACACCGGGCATGTGGCAGACCGCTATGACCGGCGCCGAGTGGCCGCACTGTGCCAATCGCTGCAAGCCATGATTGCCCTGACGCTGGCCATCAGCAGCACCAGCGGGCACATCACGCGTGAACTGATCTTTATGCTGGCGTTTTTGCTGGGCGCGGCCCGTTCATTCGAAATGCCCACCACCCAGGCATTACTCCCCTCTATCGTGCCGGTGGCGCTGTTTCCCCGCGCCGTGGCAGCCGCACAAGCGGCGCAACAGTCGGCAACCATCATTGCGCCAGCGTTTGGCGGTTTGCTCTATGCATTCGGCAGCGTCTGGGTATATGGCCCCAGCGTGGTGCTTTATCTGATTGCGGCCCTGTTAATGAGCAACCTGCCTGCGCGGCAGACCCCACTGAACAAGGCCAAAGCCACCATGGACTCCTTGCTGGCCGGCATTCGCTTTATCCGCAGCCGCCCGGACATTCTGGGCGCCATCTCTCTGGATCTGTTTGCGGTATTGCTGGGGGGCGCCACGGCGTTGCTGCCGGTCTTTGCCAAAGACATTCTGCTGACCGGACCCTGGGGCCTGGGCATGCTGCGCTCCGCCCCGGCGGTGGGCGCGTTGTTGATGTCACTGTGGCTGGCGCGGTTCCCGTTTGAGCGCAAGGTGGGACGTACCATGTTTACGGCGGTGGGCGTGTTTGGGGTGGCGACCATCGCGTTCGGGCTGTCGACCTCGTTCTGGTTTTCGATGGCGGTGCTGGTGGTGCTTGGTGCAGCCGACATGATCAGCATGGTGATCCGTGCCTCGTTCGTGCAGTTGGAAACCCCGGATGAAATGCGCGGCCGGGTCAGCGCGGTCAACGGCCTGTTTATCGGCGCGTCCAATCAACTGGGCGAGTTTGAGTCCGGGGTGACGGCGCACTGGCTGGGCACTGTGCCGGCGGTGGTATTGGGTGGTGTGGGCACGCTGTTTATCGCCGGGCTGTGGATAAAACTGTTCCCGGGGTTGGCCAAGCGTGATCGGCTGATTGAGGATTAACGATGGCGCACCGCAAAACCATTGCGTAGCAGTTGACGAGTAGTACGAGGCTACGTCCGATTGCGAAGCGATCGTAAATGCTAACGGCAGGGTTGAACTGAGATACCCAAGCGCCTGACTTGACGGCGGCTACGCCTCCGGACGTAGCCTCGTACTACTCGTCAACTGCTACGGGAGCTTGGGCTACCGAATATAAAGCTGCGTCTGCAGGCGCTTGAACGGCGCGACCAGCGACGTGTTACTGAACTGGAACCAGCCGTCCTGGTTGTTACCCAAGTCGAAGGTGTAGATGTAACCCACGGTGGTGCCTGCACCGTCACAGGTCACCAAACCCTCGCCTTGATTGCAGACCGGGGTGCGCACGCCATCGATGATCTGACCATCAAACGTCACCGTGGGCTGGCCGCCGTAGCCGCGTTCCAGCACATACACCTTGATGTGCGGCCCCCGGTGCTTGCTCTTGGTCTGCTCACGACCATCGGACACATCCTCTACTGCACCTGACTTAGACGCGACCTTGAGGATTTCAACTTGGCTCAATGGCATCGCCGGAGCGGCGCTCACGCCCATGCTTATAAACAGGCTCAAACAGGCCGAGAAAGCCTTAATGGTGTGCTTCATGGATCCCCCCAATAACTGGCACGCAGTATGCCTGTCCCTACGACGTTACAAAACATGGCCCTGCAAGCAGCCAGACGTCCGAGCTGCTGGTATGATGCGCGGCTTTTTCCGACAGACAGAAAAACATCAGGCCTTAGAAGTCTGTGCTTTGCTGTTGAAAACGATTTAATCACGGCGCCAGTGGCGCCACGGGGACTGGCATGCTGGAAAGGCTGTTTCAACTCAAGGCACACAACACCAATGTGCGAACCGAGATTCTTGCGGGTATCACCACCTTCCTGGCGATGGCCTACATCCTCTTCGTAAACCCGAGCATCCTCGGCGAAACGGGCATGGACAAAGGTGCGGTGTTTGTCGCGACCTGCCTGGCAGCGGCCATCGGCTCGGCGACCATGGGCATCATCGCCAACTACCCGATCGCGCTGGCGCCGGGCATGGGTTTGAACGCCTTCTTCACCTACACCGTGGTCCTGCACATGGGCCACACCTGGCAAGTGGCGCTGGGTGCGGTCTTCATTTCAGCCGTGCTGTTCTTCCTGTTGTCGATCTTTCGCATCCGCGAATGGATCATCAACAGCATCCCGCTGCCGCTGCGCTCGGCCATTGCCGCCGGTATCGGCCTGTTCCTGGCGCTGATCGCGCTGGGTAACGCCGGTATCGTGGTTGCCAACAAGGCGACCCTGGTGGGCATGGGCGACCTGACGCAGCCAAAAGTCATCCTGGCATCCTTGGGCTTTGCCCTGATCGTGGCCCTTGAAGCCCTGAAAATGCGCGGCGCGGTATTGATCGGCATTCTGGCCGTGACCATCGCGTCCATCGCAATGGGCGTGACTGAGTTCGGTGGCGTAATGTCGATGCCGCCGTCCCTGGCCCCGACCTTCCTGCAACTGGATATTAAAGGCGCACTGGACATTGGTCTGGTCAGCGTGATCTTCGCCTTCCTGTTCGTCGACCTGTTCGACAACTCCGGCACCCTGATCGGCGTGGCCAAGCGCGCAGGCCTGATGGGCAAAGACGGGCACATGCCAAAAATGGGCCGCGCCCTGATCGCCGACAGCACCGCGGCCATGGCCGGTTCGCTGCTGGGCACCTCGACCACCACCAGTTACATCGAGTCGGCAGCAGGCGTGAGCGCCGGTGGCCGTACTGGTCTGACTGCCATCGTGGTCGGCATCATGTTCTTGCTGGCCTTGTTTTTCTCGCCATTGGCCGCCAGCGTTCCGGCCTTTGCCACCGCGCCTGCGCTGATGTTTGTGGCGGTGTTGATGATGAGCGGCCTGGCCGAAATCGAATGGGACGACGTGACCGTTGCCGCCCCGGTGGTCATCACCGCGCTGGCCATGCCGTTCACTTACTCCATCGCCAATGGCATCGCTTTTGGCTTTATTTCCTGGACCGTGATCAAGTTGCTGTCGGGCCGCGCTCGCGAACTGAATGCCCCGCTGATCATTTTGTCGGTTCTGTTTGTGGTCAAGCTGGGTTGGTTTAACGCATGAGTGCATTGCCGTTTGATTCTGCTACCTACGCCGTTGAACTTGAGTCCAAGGCCAATCGTCTGCGCGAGCTGTTAGCGCCGTTCGACGCGCCTGAACCTCAGGTGTTTGACTCACCGCTGAAACACTTTCGCCTGCGCGCCGAATTCCGCCTGTGGCGCGAAGGCGGCGAGCGCCATTACGCGATGTTCGCCCAAGATGACAAACGCACGCCGATCCTGATCGAAGACTTCCCGATTGCCAGCCTGCGCATCAATCAACTGATGCCGCAGCTCAAGGCCGCCTGGCAAGCCAGTTCGGCGCTGAGCCATAAGCTGTTCCAGGTGGAGTTCCAGACCACCTTGGCGGGCGATGCGATGGTCACCTTGTGCTATCACCGCCCGCTGGACGAGCACTGGCAAAATGCCGCCGAGCAGCTGGCCAAAGACCTTGAAATCAGCGTCATTGGCCGCTCCAAGGGCAAACGCGTGGTGATTGGCCGCGACTACGTGGTTGAGAAACTTGAGGTTGCGGGTCGCACCTTCACGTATCAACAGCCAGAAGGCGCGTTCACTCAGCCAAACGGCACGGTCAACCAGAAGATGCTCAATTGGGCATACGAGGCACTGGGCGAGCGTTCGGATGATTTGCTGGAGCTGTACTGCGGCAACGGCAACTTCACCCTGCCGCTGGCAACCCGTGTGCGCAAGGTGCTGGCCACCGAAATCAGCAAGACATCGGTGTACGCCGCCTTGAACAACCTCAGCGACAACGCTGTGGATAACGTCACGCTGGTGCGTTTGTCGGCTGAAGAACTGACCGAAGCCCTGAACGAAGTCCGCCCGTTCCGCCGCTTGCAGGGCATCGACCTGAAAAGCTACGAATTCGGCAGCGTCTTTGTTGACCCGCCACGTGCCGGCATGGACCCGGACACCTGCGAGCTGACGCGTCGCTTCGACAACATCCTGTACATCTCGTGTAACCCGCTGACATTGGCTGAGAACATCGCCCAACTGCACGATACCCATCGTATTGAGCGTTGCGCCGTGTTTGACCAGTTCCCGTGGACTCACCACATGGAATCGGGTGTGTTACTGGTTCGTCGTTAAGGTCTGATCGCGAGCAACCCCGCCCCCACAAGAGCCCTTCAAGCCCCTGTGGGAGCGGGCGTGCCCGCGATGGACGCGCTACGGTTTCTGAACGTAAAAATACCCCGCCACCTGCAACAAATCCGCGTCATTCAATAAGCCCGCGTAGTACTTGAGCTGCACCCGCGCCAGTAAATACGCGTACTTTGCCTCGGCCAAATCCCGCTTGGCGCTATACAGTTGCTGCTCGGCATCCAGTACATCCAGATTGACCCGCTCCCCGCCACTCACGCTTTTGCGCGTCGCATTGACCAGCGCGCTGGCTGACTGCACGGCCATTTCATAGGCCCGCACCTTGGCCGCTGCGCTGCTGTTGAGGTTGTACTGCTTGCGCAAGTCCACCAACGTCGCGGCTGTTTGCGCGTCCAGTTCGTACTGCGCCTGCGACAACTGCCGCGCCGCCTGCCGGGTCGATGCCGACACCGAGCCCCCGGCAAACAACGGCACGCTGAGCTGAATGCCGACGCTGTTGGTGTCGTACTTCTGATGGTAGGTGCTCTCAGAGTCCGAGCTGGTTTGCCGACTGCTCGCGTACACACTGAGCTTGGGCAGATGCCCGGCCCGCTTGCGTTCCACTTCGTACTCGGCCGACGTCAGGGCGTGCTGTTGCGACGCCAGGTCCGGGTTATTGGCCAGGGCCAGTTCGCGCCAGCTTTCAAAGCGCTGCGGCTCCAGTGGCTGAATGGTGAAGTGCGGCAATAACGGATCAAGCTGCTCCACCTGTAACGGCTCACCGAGCATGGCCTCCAGCTCGTGCAAGGCGGCATCCAGCGTGTCTTGGGCTTCGATTTCCTGGGCGACGGCCAGGCTCAGGCGGGCCTGGGTTTCCAGCACATCGGTACGAGTGCCCTCTCCCCCTTTTAACAGGCGTTGGTTGAGTTGCAAGCGCTCGCTGTACGCCCGTTTCTGCGCCCGGCTCAACTCAATCCGCTCCTGCGCCAACAAGGCCTGACTGTAGGCACTCAAAACCCGCACCGCCAAATACTGGCTTTTACTGCGAAAACGCTCGTCGGCCAGCAAGGCCTGCGCCGCGCCTTGTTTAAAGCGTGCGTAGGCCTCGTAGTCCAGCAGCGGTTGCTGCAGGGTCAGCGTCGCCGCATAGCTGCGGTAATCGCGGTCTGTCTTCGTGTGCGATTGCGTGACTTCAGACTCATTGCGCGAATTGCTGTAATTCCACACCAGCGTCGGCAACAGGGCTGAACGCCCGAGGGCCCGGTTTTCCTGGCCCGCGGCCCGTTCCTCTATCGCCGCCTGAAAGGTCGGATCGTTGCGCACCGCCAAGTCATACGCTTCAAGCAAACCCAATGCCTGTACCGGGCTGGCCCAAACCGCGCCCAGCATCAACACTCCGCAGCACAATCGACGCACACTCATTCCTCCACCAACGCCATGTGCGTGCGGTCCAGTAAGGGTTTAAACAGGTAATTAAGCATCGAGCGCTCGCCGGTGCGCACAAAGGCCTCGACCGGCATGCCAGGGCGAATTTGCAAACCGGCCAGTTGCGCCATCCCCTCGGCGCTGACCTGTGCCCGCAGCGTGTAATACGGTTCATCGGTGCGTTCATCGACCTGACGGTCTGCCGACACCAGCGTCACCTCGCCCGCCACCCGTGGCGTGGTGCTTTGGCTAAAGGCCGAGAACATCAATTGCACGGGTAACCCGGCGTGAACTTTGTCGGCCAGTTCCACAGGCACCCGCGCCTCGACCAGTAACGGCTCACCTTGCGGCACGATTTCCATCAAGGCCTGGCCAGGCCGGATCACCCCGCCCTCGGTAAACACATCAAGACCAACCACAATCCCCGCCACTGGAGCGCGTAACTGGCTGTTGGCCAGTTCAAACTCCGCCGACGCCAAGCGGTTGCGTAAATCTTCGCTGCGTATGCGGGTGTCCGCCAATTGCGTACGGACTTCTTTCTGATATTCCTCGCTCAGTTGGCGAATTTTCAGGCGCATCTCCTGCACCTGACGCTGCAATTGACCGATGCGGCCGTAGTCTTCGCTGATCGAGCCCAGCACTTGGGCGTACACCCGCTCGCTGTCCAGCAGTCGATTACGCGGGATGTAACCCTCGCGGGCCAACTCGCGCAGGCCTTGCAGTTGCTCGTCCAATGCCGTGCGTTGCAACACCTTATTGGCTTGCGAGTCACGCACCCCGCGCAATTGCGCCTCGGCACCGGCGATGCTTTCACCGATGCCTTGCTGATCGAGCAGCAACGCCTGACGCCGACTGGCGAACAACTGACGTTGCAACGCCAGGTTCGATGCCACTTCGGGCTCGTGATGCAGCGTCATCAGTTCAGCAGGAAAACTCACACTCGCAGCGCCCTCAACCTCGGCATTGAGCCGGGCCTCGCTGGCCAACGAGCCATAAAACTGGCTGCGCAGCGACTGCGCCTGCCCCAGCAACGGGGTTTCCTTGAGCCGGATCAGCACTTGCCCCGCTTGCACACGGTCGCCATCACGCACGTCGATGCGCTCAACAATCCCGCCGCTGGGATGCTGCACCACTTTGCGATTACCCGACACCATGACCTTGCCCGACACTGCGACGCCTTTGTCCAGCGGCGCCAAAGCAGCCCAAGCAAGAAACCCGAGAAACCCGCCGAGCATCAACAGCCAACCCAGGCGCGCATGGCGGCGGTCGTCCAGTTGCAGGACGTTACTCTCATAGGGCGGTTTGGCGTTTGCGGCACTCATGCTTTATTCGCCTCTACGGTGCCCAGTCGGTAGCTCACATTCATGGCCGGTTTGGGCGCCGCTGGCTTGGGCGCGGCGAGCACCTTGGCGGTGGGGCCAAAGGCTTGTAACTGGCCTTCACGCAGGATCAACAGCTGATCCGTGAGGGTCAGTACGTTGGGTTTGTGCGTGATCAAAATCAGCGTGCGCTTGAGCTGTTTGAGTTGGGCAATGGCCTGTAACAAGGCGTGCTCCCCGGCTTCATCAAGGTTGGCGTTGGGCTCATCGAGCACGATCAGCGCGGGCAAGCCGTACAAGGCACGAGCCAGGCCGATGCGTTGCTTCTGCCCGCCCGACAACCCAGCGCCGCCGTCACCCAGGCGGGTTTCGTAACCTTCCGGCAGTTGCACAATCAGTGAGTGCACACCCGCCAACTGCGCCGCGGCCAGCACCTTGTCGGAATCGACATCCGCAAAGCGTGCGATGTTTTGCGCGATGGTCCCGGCAAACAGCTGAATGTCCTGGGGCAAATAACCCAAATGCGGGCCAAGTTGCTGTTTATCCCACTGCGACAGCTCCGCGCCATCCAGCCGAACCTTGCCTGCCAGCGGCTGCCAGACGCCAACCAGCAAACGGGCCAAGGTCGACTTGCCGCAGCCTGACGGCCCGATCACACCGAGCACGTGCCCGGCGGGCAGGGTAAAAGTCAGGTTGCTCAACGTGGCACGCCGCGTTCCGGGTGCGCTGGCGCTGAGTTGCTCGACCGCCAGTTCACCCCGTGGAACGGGCAGCGCCATGCGCTGCGGGCGGGCCGGATGCGCCTGCAACAGTGATTCGAGGCGTTGATAGGCCAGGCGCGCCGAACTCCATTGCTTCCACACGCCAATCAACTGATCGATAGGGCTCAGCACCCGGCCCATCAAAATGGAACCGGCGATCATCATCCCGGCGGTGATTTGCCCTTGCACCGCCAGCAATGCGCCCAGCCCCAGTACCAGTGATTGCAGGGCCAGACGTACGCCTTTGGACCAGGCACCGACACTGGCAGTTTTTTCACTGGCCAGGTTCTGCTGCGCCAGGAATGCCGTGTGCTGCGCCAGCCAACGGCCGCGCAAGGTCCCGAGCATGCCCATCGCCTCAATCGCTTCGGCATTGCGCAAATGCGCGCTGGCTTGCTGGGTGGCTTCAACCGATAACTCGCTGGCGGCCTTGAGCGGCCCCTGCGAGACCCGCTGATTGAGCCACGCCAGCAACATCAACAGCACCGCCCCCCCGAGGGCCAGCAGCCCCAACCACGGGCTGAACATAAAGATCACACACAGGTACACCGGAAACCACGGCGCATCGAAAAAAGCGAACAGCGCATTGCCGGTCGCGAACTGACGCAGGCTGGTCAGGTCATTCAGCGCCTGCCCTGCCGCCGGGCTGCCGCTGCGTAATTGCGCCTCAAAGGCGGCGTCGTAGACGCGCTGATTCAAGCGCATGTCCATTTGCGTGCCGAGGCGGATCACCACCTGGCTGCGCACCCATTCCAACGCGCCCATCAGGCCAAACAGGCCGAGGATCATCAGCGTCAGCATCAACAGGGTCATTTCATTGCCCGATGCCAATACCCGGTCGTACACCTGCAACATGTACAGCGCGGGGGCCAGCATCAGTAAATTGATCACGGCCGAGAACAGGCCAATGTTGAAAAAAGCACGTTTGTAGGCCGTCAAGGCAGCCAGCATCTCGTTGGCTTTGGGCCGGGTCATGGAAAGGTTCCGAGGTAGTGGGCCAGAGATCCTGTGGGAGCTGGCTTGCCTGCGATGCATACGTCGCGGTTTGTCTGTCAGACCACGCTGATGCCATCGCGGGCAAGCCCGGCTCCCACGGGATTGGAGTTCACTGAGGTGAGCCCGTATTACGCCGCCAGTGCCCAGTCCTGAGCCACTTCCTGCACGCCCACTAGGCTGATGTCAGCCGCCAGCGGTGCATCGGCATGAGCCAGGCCGGCCGCAGCCAGTTGGTCGAAGGTCGAATCGGTAGACAGGCCAAACTCGCTCAGCAGGGTGTTGAGCACGCCTTCCAGACCCGCCACGTTGCCGCGCATCAGGCCGTAGATCACGTCCTGAACAGCGTTGCCTGCACGGCCAGCATCGCTGGCGGCGGACAGGTCGAGGCCGTTGAAGGAGACGGTGTAGTCGCCTAGGCCAAACGCGCTGCCCGAACCGCCAGTCAGCACTTCACCCAGACTCACGCTGTCCAGTTCACCCCACAGGTAGTGGTTCATGTTATTGCCAGCAGAGATATCAGGGTTGTACTCATAATGCAGGCCATTGCTGGTATCGCTTCCTGCGATAAAGGCGTAGTCCGAATTATTGGCGCCATGCGTCGCATACTGCTCACCATCTTGAGCACGATCGCCACTATTGAAACCACCGGTATTGCTTAGACCGTGACCCGCAGTTTTAAAACCTTGAGCCCACTCACTAAGTACGTCACCAATCGAATCAGAACCAATAAACGAGCTGTAGTTAATCGAAATAGTCATGACTTAAGTTTCTTCCTTAGATAGTTTCAGTGAAGTGGCGCGCAGCGATGCACGCCTTTGCTCACAACGAGCAATCTTTTATATAACGAAGCAAGCAGCCCGTTATTTAAAATTTATATTCGAGCATGCCACTCAATGTCCGACCGCGCGCCATGCTCAAGTTATTGCCATCGCCCATGGCCACAAAATAGGCTTCGTCGGTAGCGTTCTCTAATGACAAGGTAATATTCAACGTGTCCGTCGGCCAGTAACTGGCATACAGGTCGTACACGCTGTATTTAGGCCAGCGTGCTTGCTCTATACCGGCGGAACTCCGTTCATTCAGGCCCGCGCCATTACCAGGGCTGTGGCGCAAGCGTATCCCGGTGTCCAGGCGCCGCTCAAGGAAACGGGCACCCACTGTTAGAGACCCTCGATCTGCGGGCATATATGCCGCATTACCCATAGTAGATCCGCAATCGATTTTGTTGTTCCTGTCCGAGTCATCGAGCCATTCATAGACTCTAGTATTGGTGTAGCCAATCGTGCCATTAGGCCGGGTGTAGGGCGTCCTGATTATCTTAATAAGCTCGCCCCTTTTCTTGGCTCCGCCCATATAGTACCCACTTGAGCAAAACTCATTACTGCCAATCATATGCGTGTAACTCAGGTTGGTATACAACCGCCCCATATCGTAATTCAACTGATATTCAACGCCTCGAAAACGGGTCTCCGCCTGGTTATTCACATACGCCGAACGACCCGACGTGGAAATATCTGCTGAACCGGGTAGAGAGATACCATAGTGTAAAAATGAAAAGTTCTTGATGTTATTGTCAAAGTAAGCAACTTTCACTCCAAGCCGATCATTATTAAAGAACAAGGATTCTTTAAAGATATTTAAGCCGAACTCCCATTCCCGGTTTTCCTCAGCTTTCAGGTAGGGATTGGGGTAAACCCGCTCCGGCGCATTCCCCCCATGGGGCCGCCCGGTCATAAACACCTCAGTCACCGCCGGCGGGCGCCAGCCTTGGCCCCATCGCCCATAGAACTGCAACCAATCAACTCCGGGCTTTATCCCTATACCAAACGTCGGTGAAAACTTGCCTTCTTCACGATCGGAATCATAGAAGTGAACATTTCTTACAGAACTCCCCGATGTCATCACCTCGCCACCATTCTCCCCTGGAGTGACTGGCGCTTGCCATAAGCTCATGCCTGTCTTGCCTTCCAGGCGATAGCGGTCATAACGCAACCCGGCATCCAGCGTCAGCCAATAGCTGTACTGGTAGTGCAGGGTATTGAACAGGCTGGCCATGGTGCGTTTGCCTTCCGGGTCTGCTCCCTCGACCCAGGGCAGATCCGTCTCGTTCTCGGCCGGCACCAGATTGTTCTTGGATTTCAAGGTGTCCTGATAGCTTTCCAGGCCATAGTTCCAGCTCAGTTGCCCGTAGTTGTTGAAGTCAAACCGGGACGTGTTTTCTACCTGAAAACCCCATGTGCTGGTGCGAAACTCATCTTCGTAACCATCAAATGCATTACCACTATCAGCCGACGCCTTGTGGGGGGCATTGCGCCGATCAAGTTGCGTATTGACGTAATAGAGCTTGCTCTTGAGGTCGATCAGCTCGTTATCCGGGTTGTAGCTGTAATCCAGCGCCAGGTTGCCGGTATTGATATTGCTTTTACCGGTACGCACATAATCGTAACCATCCTGCGTCGCATTGAGTTCCGTCCATGCGTCAGTGCTGTCGCTGTCGGTTTCCAGGTAAGTGAACTGCGCTCGCTGGTCGTTGGGCAGGTTCAGCCCGAACTTGACCATCTGCGAACGGGTCACGCTGCCGGTATCGCCTACCTCACTGGTCAGCCAGTCTTTCCAGGCTTCTCGATATTTGTTCTTGTTGCGAATATTTACGCCCAGGTTATCGGCGTTTTGCCGACCGGTACGGTAGTCACCAAAATGGCGCTCGCTATAGGCGACCAAAACATCGCCAAGATCATTGCCAAATGCGAAGACGCCACCGCCATTGAAATAGGTGCCGTTACCCAATTGACCGATACCGCTGCCGGCCCGGATGCGCCCGCCGTACTCTTTGCCGTCTTCCAGGAACTCGCTGGCTTGCAGTGTGTTAAAGCTGGCAATGCCTCCCAGTACCCCCGCACCGCCCATGCCGGACTGGGCGCCTTTGTCGATTTCGACGTTGGAGACCATTTCCGGGTCGATCAGCATTACGCCATTGCGTTGCTGGTGGCCGTTGACGTTGAAGTTCTGGCGCATGCCGTCAACGTTCATGTTGACCCGGCCATAGTCCTGAATACCGCGGATGTTGACCGACAGACCCTGGTCACGCTGGTTGACGGCGGTGTACACGCCTGAGGTTTCTTCCAGCATGTCAGCAGCATGACGCGGGGCGCGTTTATTGATTTGTTCGCGGGTAATCACCGACACCGATTGAGGGGTCTGGTACACCCAGTCAGCACTATTGCCGTTGCCTTCACTGGCGGTGACCGACGTAGTGCCCAGTGCCAACGCGCCTTTCGCGTCGCCACTGACACGGGTCAGGGTCACTTGGCGTTCGCCGGTGAAGCGGTACTCCACCGGGTTGCTGCCCAACAGTCGCGCCAGGCCTTCTTGCGCACCAAAATCACCGTTCAGCGCAATGGATTTCAGGCCTTGCAGCATTTGGCTGTCGAACAGCACCTGCATACCGGCTTGCTCGGCATAGGCCAGCACCGCTTTGTCCAGCGGCTGCGCCGGGATGTGGAAGGCGATGAATTCTTGTGCAATGGCGCTGCTGACTTTTTCAACGGCGTGCGCCGGTGCTTGTGCCGCCAACACGGCCAAAATTGCGACATGCACAGCAAAGGCTAACCGACTTGCGGAATGCACCCCTTTGCGCTGACTAACGATCATTTTTGTTATCCCCAGGCTTGCCTATTTTGTTTTGAGAATGAATCTCAATAGCAAGACGACGCAGCAGGGAAAAGTCAGTAAAGGTTTTTGCGATTAATTTTTAGCGTGTGATTTCGCTGGCCATGAGATCTCTTGTAGTCGCTGCCGCAGGCTGCGAGAGGTCCGCATACGCTTCAAGGAAACGGGTTGCTCCGCACCCCTTCGCAGCCTGCGACAGCGACTACAGGTCTGTGCCAAGAATCAGTAAATCAGGCTGACGCCCGCCAGTTCCACACGTTTTACGTGCAGCTCTTGGGTGAGGGTGTGCAGCGCGGTGTCGAGCATGTCGAGGCGGAACACACCGCTGACATGCCGACTCGCCAACGCGGGGTTGGCCAGGACGATTTGCCCGGACCGATAGCGGTTGAGTTGTTCGATGACGTGCCCCAACGGCTGGCGATCAAACACCAGCACGCCTCGCCGCCAGCCGGTGGCCGCACTCAGGTCGAAACCTTGCAAAGGTTGCACGCCACTGTTTGCGCTGTAGCGAGCACTTTGCCCTTCTTCAAGCATTTGCCGCAGCGCGCCTTGAACCGGCGGGTTTTGCAGGCTGACCGCGACGCTGTGCTGCAACACGCCCACCCACGCCTGATCGCTGCTCTCGCGCCCCACCACAAACTGAGTGCCCAAGGCTTTGGTTTGACCGCCTGCGCTTTGCACCACAAAGGGCCGGACTTCTGCCTCGCCCATCGGTGCCACATCAAACACTGCCGAGCCTGCGAGCAGGCTGATGCGCCGCTCGTCAGTGTCGTAGTCGATGCGGATGGCGCTCGACGCGTCCAGCTCCACCGAGCTGCCATCGTCGAGCTGGACGGTGCGGATTTCTCCTGCGCCAGTGCGGTAGTCGGACTGCATGTTAATCAGCAGCGTCGGGCCGCTGATCCAACCAACCGCCAACACCAAGGACAGTACCGCAGCACGTCCGACCCAGCGCAGCGGGCGTCTGCGCCGAGTCACCGGCGCGGTCCGCTGCGCTTCAGGGCGCTGACGGCGTGGGGCTGGCCTGGCCATTTCCGGGTCCAGTGCCAGTGCCCCCAAGGCCGCCCAGGTTTGCTTGGCAAACTGCAAGGCAGACACATGGCGTTCATCAGCCGCCAACCATTGTTCGAGTTGTGCCTGCGCCGCCTCGTCCAGGTCACCCGCGTGCAGGCGCACCGCCCACTCGGCGGCCGTCTCAGTGATGATCTGTTGTTCGGGGCCTTGGCTATTCACGTGTGAATCTCAATTTCTCGTTGTATATAAGCAGTGACGTCTTACCGAGCAATTATCAGTAAGCCGTTTATCGAAAGACTGGCAGGTTATTTCTCAGGCACTTGTAGGCGTTGCATGACATACGCCAACGCTTTCGACAGATGTTTTTGCACTGAACTGTCAGAAATTTCAAGGTGACGCGCGACTTCAGCATGGGTCATGCCTTCGATGCGGTTGAGCCGGAAGATTTCCTGCGTGCGCTCAGGCAGTTCTGACAATGCCTGCTTTAGCGCCATGCGCTGTTGTTCAGCCATCGCCTGAGCCTCCAGCCCTGCCAGTTCATCTTCGATGTCAGCCAATGCCTCATGGGTCACCGAGTCAGTCTTGCGGCGGTTTTCCTGGCGGATGTGATCGACCAGCAAATTGCCAGCGACGCGATAGAGGTAGCCGGGGGAATTGTCGATGTGCTCTTTGCGCCCGCGCTCGGCCATGCGCAGGAAGCTTTCCTGCACCAGATCCGCGGCCAACTGTGGGTCTCGTACCTTGCGCGCCAGATACCCGCGCAGGGTACTGGCATGCTTGAGGAACAAGCCCTTGAGGTCCATATCCGACAAACCGGCTCCCTGGCACTAGAAGGAAAAGGGGCGGCTATCTTACTTTTTGTCGAGAATGATTTTCAATTGATATTAACTTGCATAACGCAGCGTTCGATAAACGCCCACTTATTGGGAGAAAGCCGGCCCGACATTAGCGGCGCAATTGACCTGATTAACCGGTTGGTACAATTTAATCCAACCGACTGAGCAGCGCTCAGGCGACCTCATAAAAACAACGAAGAGTTGCCTTATATGTCCCCAATCGTTCTGGTGCTCAATGGCCCCAACCTCAATCTGCTTGGCAGCCGAGAACCCGGCATTTATGGCCACGAGACGCTGGCTGACATTGCCGACTTGTGCGGCCGCACGGCCAGTGAAGAAGGCTTGAAAGTCGAATTTCGCCAGACCAACCACGAGGGTGAATTGCTCGACTGGATTCACGCAGCACGTAAGCGTTGCGCGGCCATTGTGATCAACCCGGCCGCCTGGACCCACACCTCGGTGGCGATTCGCGATGCCTTGGTCGCCTGCGAGCTGCCCGTGATCGAAGTTCATCTGTCCAACGTCCACACACGTGAAGCCTTCCGTCATCACTCGTTTGTCTCGGGCATTGCCCAGGCAGTGCTGTGCGGCTTTGGCAGCAACGGCTATCGCCTGGCGCTGCAACATCTCAGCCGCCAGTTGAAGGGGTAAGCGCCATGTCGATCCACACGTCAACGTCGATAGTCGCCGGGCTGATCGGCGCGGGCATTCAGGCGTCACGCACCCCTGCAATGCATGAGCGCGAGGGCGCAGCGCAAGGGCTGCGTTACGTTTATCAACTGATTGATCTCGAGGTGTTGCACCTCGATAACAACGCCCTGCCCGACTTGCTGAACGCCGCCGAACGCATGGGGTTGAGCGGGTTGAACATTACCTATCCGTGCAAGCAGGCAATCATGCCGTGGCTCGACGAGCTGTCTGATCAAGCGCGCGGGATCGGCGCGGTGAACACCGTGGTGTTGAAGGACGGCAAACGCATCGGGCACAACACTGACTGCTCGGGCTTTGCGGAGGGTTTTCGTCGCGGCCTGAGCGGCGTTGCCGTGCAACACGTGGTCCAAATGGGCGCAGGCGGTGCAGGCTCAGCCGTGGCCTACGCGCTGCTCAGTGAAGGCGTTCAACAGTTAGAGATTTTTGATGTCGACACCGAACGTGCGCAAAGCCTGGCAGACAACCTGAATCAGCACTTTCCCGGCGCCCGGGCCAAAGCGGGTACTGACCTTCAAAGCGCACTGGCCAAAGCCGACGGGCTGGTCAATACCACGCCGATGGGCATGGCCAAGTTGCCTGGCATGCCGGTGCCCACGCAGTGGCTGCATGGCGCGTTGTGGGTGGCCGAAATTGTGTACTTTCCGCTGCAAACCGAGTTACTGCGACACGCCCGCGCCCTGGGCTGCCGCACACTGGATGGCGGCAACATGGCGGTGTTTCAAGCGGTCAAGGCGTTTGAATTGATCAGCGGTGCGAGCGCTGACGCAGATCGCATGCTGGCGCATTTTCAGGAAATGAACGGTTAAACCGCAGGCGCGCTGTCCGGGGGCGCTTCGCCCCCCATCACACCTGCAAGTAGCGCAACACCGAGTCGCAGATCATTTGGCGTTGACGCTGTTTGACCTGCGGGTCGGACAAATCGATCTGAAAAATTTCGCCGACTGTGTAGCGATTCGACACGCGATAAAAACAGAACGAACTGACCAGCAAGTGCACGTCCAACGGGTTCAAGCCGGGGCGAAAAACCTGCTGCTCAACGCCGCGTCGCAGAATGTTTTCGAGCGCATGAACAATCGTGTCGTTCATGGCTTTGATGCCTTCTGAACGCTTGATGTATTCGCCCTTGTGAATATTTTCGACGCTGACCATGCGCACAAAATCAGCGTTCAGGTCATGGTGATCAAAGGTGAACTCGACCAGCCGCTGAATCGCTTCGCGAGGTTCAAGCTCATCGAGGTGCAGCAAGTTCTCAGTGCTGCGGATCTCGCCGTAGAGCTTCTCCAGCACTTCGATATACAGCTGCTCTTTGCTGGTGAAGTAGTAATAGATCATGCGCTTGGAGGTACGGGTACGCTCCGCGATGGCGTCCACCCGTGCGCCCGTGAGCCCCTGTTCCACAAACTCGGCAAGGGCTTCTTGCAGGATGTTTTCGCGGGTCTTCTCCGGGTTGTTTTTCCGGCTCTTGCGCGGTTCAACTGCCGGCGCCATCGCGCCGGTGTCGACTTCTGGGATCTGGGTCATTAAAGGCTCACGGCCATCTGGGGATGGCCGCGATTATGGCCCGCCCGGTTAAACGAAGGAAGTCGACACCTGTATTCGACCACCGTCCTACAGCTTTGCCTGACGCACCGCGCCCGTACGTGACTTGGCCATCGCCGCCAGGCGGACCGCAACGTTGGCCGCGCCATAACCGGCATAGCCGTTTTTGCGCTGTAACAACTCAAAGAAGAAGCGCCCTGCAAACGGCTCGGTGTACACATGGAACAACTCGCCGCCCTGCGCGTCTCGGTCGTACAGCACGTTGAAATAGGCCAGCTCGCTCAAGAACTCATCGTCAAAATCAAAACGCGCGGCCAGATCGTCGTAGTAGTTCAGCGGAATATCCAGCAGCGGCACGCCTGCGGCTTTGGCACGGCTGACTTCAGCAAACAGGTCATCGCACTCAAACGCAATGTGGTGCACGCCTGAACCGCGATAACTCGACAACGCGTGTGAGATGGCGGTGTTTCTGTTTTCAGAAATGTTCAGCGGTAAGCGAATCGTGCTGCATCGGCTACGCAATGCGCGGCTTTTAACCAGCCCGTAGGGGTCCGGCAACACCACTTCGTCATCCGCTTCAAAGTCCAGCAAGCTCTTGTAGAACAGCACCCAGCTGTCGAGGCTGTCTGCTGGCAGCGCCATGGCCATGTGGTCAATGCGCTTGAGCCCACCCTGGGTTGCCGGGGATGAGGTGAGGTTGAAGTCAGATTCGTACAGCGGTTTGCCTGCTTCGTCCTGATCGACCAGATAAATCAGGCTGCCATCGGGGGCTCGAACGGCGGCCAGCTCCAGTTCATTAGGGCCGACCAGACCGCGATAGGGCTGACCTTTATAGGCCACGGCGCGGGCCAGCGCGCTGGCGCTGTCTTGCACACGGATCGCCGTGGCGCACAGCGATGGGCCATGCGCCTCAAAAAAGTTATGCGCGAACGAATACGGCTCCGCGTTGAGAATCAGGTTGATATCGCCCTGGCGCAGCAAGCTCACATTTTTCGAGCGATGTTGCCCAGCCTTGCTGAACCCCAGCCGTTCGAGCCAGTGCGTCAGTTGCGCGCCCTGATTGTCATCGACGGCAAATTCAAGAAATTCGATGCCGTTGTATTGGCTGGCTTCAGGCGGCGAAAACAGCGGTTCCAGCGTGGCTGCGGGAGCGGCCTGTTGCGCCAGGCGTTCGCGGGTTTTCTCTTCGAGGTACAGCAACGAGCGCAAGCCATCGGCGGCATTGGCGCGGGTAGGCGCAGCGCGGAAACCATCATTGAAGATTTCCAGCGACAACGGCCCGGTGTAGCCGCTCTGAATGATCGGCGCCAAAAAGCCCGGCAAATCGAACTCGCCCTGCCCCGGGAAGCAGCGGAAGTGGCGACTCCACTCCAGCACGTCCATGGCTAAAATCGGCGCGTCGGCCATTTGCACAAAGAAGATTTTGTCGCCCGGAATCTGTGCAATGGCACTCGGATCGCCCTTCAGCGACAAAGTGTGGAAGCTGTCGAGCAACACACCGAGATTCGGGTGGTCAATGTGGCGCACCAGATCCCAGACCTGTTGCCAGGTGTTCACGTGGCGCCCCCATGCCAAGGCTTCGTAGCCGATGCGCAGGTTGCGCGCCCCGGCACGCTCGGCGAGCAGGCTCAGGTCGTCCAGCAGAATCTGCCGGTCACCCACGGAGTCGGGGGCAGCGTTACTGCACACCAGCACCAGGTCGGTGCCGAGTTCTTGCATCAAGTCGAATTTGCGCTCGGCGCGGTCCAGGTTGCGTGCCAGCCGGTCACGGCGGCAGCCTTCAAAGTCGCGAAAAGGCTGAAACAGGCTGATCTCTAAACCCAGGTCTGCACAGATCTGGCGCACTTCACGCGGGCTGCCGTCGTAGTAGAGCAGGTCATTTTCAAAGATCTCGACCCCATCAAAACCGGCCGCCGCAATGGCGTCGAGTTTCTCCGGCAATGTGCCGCTCAAAGAAACAGTGGCGATCGAACGCTTCATTTTTAACTCCTGGGCCGGCAACCGATGGCATTTCTTATATAGCCTGATTATTAAGGGCACCCTATCATTGAGCAACCAGTCTGTACCAACCGGTTAGTTTTGCGTGCGATTATCGAACACTATGCCCAATGTCGAATTGACGACTTTTTGTCCAATCGCCACCATCCAATACGTACTACCTGTTCCATACGTTGCACAACACCACATAACAATTCCAAGAAACGGGTAACCGCTCATGCTTGCACTTACTGATATGACGCCCTGCTTTGCTATGCCGCTTGCGTGGTGCCCGACCCTACAACGGACGGGTAAATAACCATGACCCCTTCTCAATCTGCACGCGTCAATGCTGCCCAAGCCACCCCAGGTGCCGGTCTCGGTGACCGGATGCGCAGCGCCATGGCCATTGGTAAAACCCGCTGGGGCATGCTCGCCCTGGTGTTTTTCGCGACCACGCTGAACTACATCGACCGCGCCGCGTTGGGCGTGATGCAACCGATTCTGGCCAAGGAAATGAGCTGGACGGCGATGGACTACGCCAACATCAACTTCTGGTTTCAGGTGGGCTACGCGATTGGCTTCGTCCTGCAAGGCCGCCTGATCGACCGGATCGGCGTCAAGCGCGTGTTCTTCTGTGCCGTCTTGCTGTGGAGTCTGGCAACGGGTGCGCACGGCCTGGCCACCTCGGCTGTCGGCTTTATGATCTGCCGCTTTATTCTCGGGCTGACCGAGGCGGCCAATTACCCAGCCTGCGTGAAAACCACACGCCTGTGGTTCCCGGCCAGCGAACGCGCCGTGGCCAGCGGCATCTTCAACGCCGGGACCAACGTGGGCGCCATGTTCACGCCCATGCTGCTGCCGTTGGTATTGCATGTGTGGGGCTGGCAGGCTGCGTTTTTGTGCATGGCTTCATTGGGCGGTATCTGGCTGATCTTCTGGGGGCTGAAATACTACAACCCGGAACAGCATCCGACCGTGACCAAAGAAGAACTGGAGTACATCCAGAGCGAGCAGGAGCCAGAACACAAGCAGGTGTCCTTCGCCACCATTCTGAAAATGCGCGGTACGTGGGCCTTCGCACTGTCCTACTCGATGACAGCTCCCGTGTTTTGGTTCTACCTGTATTGGCTGCCGCCTTATCTGAACCAGCAATACAACCTGGGCATTAGCGTGACGCAAATGGGCATCCCGCTGATCATCATTTACCTCACCGCCGACTTCGGCAGCGTGGGCGGCGGGATTTTGTCTTCCGTGCTGATCAGCCGTGGCATGGCGGCAGTCAAGGCACGCCTGGTGTCGATGCTGTTGTGCGCAATCTGCATCATCGGTGTGGTGATGGCGGCGGGTTCCAGCCAACTGTGGGTTGCCGTGGGCGCCATCGCGCTGGCCCTCGGGGCGCATCAGGCCTGGACAGCCAACGTGTGGAGCATGGTGATGGACTACACGCCTAAACACATGATGGGCACGGTGTTCGGTTTTGGCGGCATGTGCGCGGCCATCGGCGGGATGTTCATGACTCAGTTCGTGGGGTATGTGCTGACCGTCACCAACAACAATTACACCCTGCTGTTCACCATGATTCCGGCGATGTACTTCATTGCGCTGACGTGGATGTACTTCATGGCACCGCGAAAAATCCCACAGGTTTGAGTTCAGTCTGGAACGCTCAAATAGCCCCTCTCATTCAGGAGAGGGGTGCTTCATCAAGATCAAAAGATCGCGAGGCAAGCTCGCTCCTACAGGGTGTGTTGTTACTCAAACCGCCTTTTTCTTGCGCTGTTGCCAAGCCGCCGCCAACCCGCTGATGCAGACAATCGCAATGCCGATCCGTGATGTCAGGTCAGGCGTGTGGTTGAACAGCAGCCAGCCCAGCAGGCCGGAAAACACAATCTGGCAGTAACTGAAAGGCGCCAACAATGCCGGGGCGGCCAGCCGGAACGACTGTGTGAGGAGCAAATGCGCGGTCATGCCCAGGGAGCCCAGTGCGAGCATTTCAAGACCATGCACAAACGTGGGCGTCTGCCAGAAGAACGGTACCAGCGCACTCAGCACCAAGGCGTTAAATAACCCGGCAAAGAAGTTACTGGTGGTCGGCGTATCGTACAGGCTGAGTTTGCGCGTCAGGATCTGGTAGCAACTGAAACACAGCGCTGCCGCCATCGGCAGCAAGACGGCCGGGGTAAACAACTCGCCTCCCGGATGGATGATCACCACCACCCCGATAAATCCGAAGCTCACCGCGATCCACTGACCCCGCGTGACTTTTTCGCCAAGCAACGGCCCGGACAGGGCCGCCACCAACAACGGCGCCAAAAAGTTAACCGCGGTGTTTTCTGCCAACGGGATGTACAGCAGGCCAAAGGTAAAAAACAGCCCGGACCCTAGCAGACAAATCGCCCGATACACCTGCAGCAACGGGCGCTTGCTGCGTAACACCCGCAACCCCGATTGCGGCAAGAAGTAGCTGGCCATCAGCAGGGTGTGCACCATATAGCGCGCCCACACCACCATCACCACCGGGTACAAACCACTCAAGTACTTGGACAACGCATCGTGGCTGGAGAACAACGCGGTGGCTGTCACTATCAGCAAAATGCCCTTGAGCGGCTGGTTAACGCCTGAGAGTGGCGTAGGCAATGTCATCGAACACCTCGTGTGCAGCAATGAACTGATAGTGGGCTAAACCTGCACTACAAGCTGGCGCAAAAGCGCTCGGGTTTTATCTATAGCCAATTGCGCCCGCTGCTCGGCGCTGACGCCCTGAGCCAATAACTGCACACAAGGCACCTCCAGGCTAAGCGGTATATCGGCAGGCATGCATTTCAACAACCCGAGCAAGTCACAGTCCCCGTCTCCTGGAAAACGCCGTTCATTGCGCGCCTGACGCAGTATTTCCTGCATGTCATCAGGCCTTGGCCCGGCGACATCACACAGCTGCATATACCGCAGCCGCGACGGTGGGACGCGCGCGAGCTCTTCGAGACTGGACCCCGAACGATTGAAATGGAAGGCATCCACCAGCACGCAGCCATTCTCACGTCCGGCGTTCTCGACAATGCGCAGCGCCTGCGACAGATCCCGCGCATCGGTCCAGGGCATGAATTCAAGGTGCGGATGAATGCCGTACGCCAGGCTCAAATCACACAACGCGGCAAAGTTATCGGCCTGTCGCTGTTCATCCGGATCGTTACCCGCGACCAGCAACTCGGTTGCGCCAAATTCAGCACCCAAGGCCAGGATTGTGGCGAAGTCTGACACGCGGGTCTGCGGTTTAAGGCGAAGAATTTCGATATCGAGCACTTTGATCCCGGTATCACGCAGGTGTTTTTGCGTTTTCCTACGTAGATCCGCATCACTGACCAACGGGAAGTGATGCTCTTCAGGCGTTGATGGCTCCAAACGCAGGCCAACATGGCTATAGCCGGTACGGGCTGCTATTTCGACCATTTCAACGGGCGAGACTTCCAGCACGGTCAAAGCAGCCAGAGAAAAAGAATGTGAACTCACAATGCAGAGATCCTCTTATAAGATTTATGGAATCGCAGAATTCACACAATTTAGAATCGAGTTCCACATTCATGCAAGTCAATTTAACCGACGGGTTAAAATTCTTCGTCACACCGCAAACAACTCGGACGCCTGACACGCCACTGACAACTCATCAGCAAAGCGCAGCAACACCGGTGCCAGTTGATGCAAACGCTCTTGCGGCAGACGCGCACTAGGTCCGGCCACACTCAGAACACCGATCACGCGCTGATCCAGCGGGCTGCGCACCACGGCCGCGATGGCCGACGTGCCGACCGCCGAGCTTTCTTGCACACAGGCATAGCCACGCTCACGGGCGATGCGCAGCAGTTCCAGCAACTGGGCATTGGATTGAGGGGCGTTCGGGCCTACGTCGTCAGGGGCTTCAATGCCTTGACGCTCGACCTGCGCCAGCGCGAGGGCATCGCTCATGCTCGCCAGCCAGGCATGCCCAGACGCGGTGTAATACAACGGCGCATCGCGGCCCATGTCAGGGTCAAACCGCAGGCCCGAACGGGCGCCCTGAGATTTGGCGATCCAGGTCAACCGCTCCCCATCGACAACCCCAAGGCGCACCAGTTCGCCGGTCTCTTGTGCAAGCCGGTCGAGGATGGGCTGCACGATGTCAGCCCCACTGCTGGCCAGGTATTGAAAACCCATGGCGACCAGCTTGGTCGACAGGTGATAACGACTGCTTTCAGCGTTTTGCCGCACATAGCCGAGGCGAACCAGTTCGGCGAGCAAGCGGTGCGTCGCACTTTTAGGAATGCTCAACTGCTCGGCCAACGTCTGCATTGGTACGCCACGAGGCTCACGGGTAAGGCTTTCGAGCACATTGAAGACTCGTTCGATCTGACTACCAGCCATACAGGGCCCTCGCAAAATATGAGTGATTCTAAAAGGTAATCCTCAAAACGCAAAAGCTGGAACTCAAAAACAAGGTAATGGTTGTCGTTTAAACGCTAAAACTCTATATTTTGGAATCTAGTTCCAAAATAACAATTTCACCACCGGAGCCTCAAAAAATGACTGCTGCCTCTCACCCCAGCACTCTCGACTGTGATGTGCTGATCGTCGGTTCGGGCGCCGCAGGGCTGGCCGCCGCAGTGACGGCCGCCTGGCATGGGCAAAAGGTCATCGTGGTCGAAAAAGATCCGGTATTCGGTGGCGCCACCGCCTGGTCTGGCGGCTGGGCATGGGTACCCTGCAACCCGCTGGCCAAACGCGCCGGGATCGTTGAGGACGTGGAATTGCCGCGCACCTACCTCAAGCACGAATTGGGCGAGCGCTACGAGCCGGCGATGATTGATGCTTTTCTTGAGGCCGGACCGCACATGGTGGCGTTCTTCGAACAGCACACCCGCTTGCAATTTGCCGATGGCAACGCAATTGCCGACATCCACGGCGATACGCCGGGGGCCGGAACCGGAGGGCGCTCAGTGATCGCCGCGCCCTACAACGGCCGTGAGGTCGGCAAGCTGCTCAAGCGTCTGCGCAAGACAATGCGCGAAACCTCCTTTATGGGCATGCCGATCATGGCGGGGCCTGACCTGGCTGCCTTTCTCAATCTCACCCGCTCGCTGCCAGCCGCCTGGCACGTGACCCAACGTTTTACTCGCCACCTCATGGACCTCGCCCTGCGGGGCCGGGCTCTGCAATTGGTCAATGGCGTTGCATTGGTCGCGCGGCTGGCCAAGTCAGCGGAAGACTTGGGCGTGCTGTTATGGGAGTCGGCTCCGGTGACGCAGTTAATCCAGGATGAAGCGGGCGTCACGGGGGCCGTGGTCAAGACAGCACAGGGCGAGATACAAATCCGCGCCCGCAAGGCCGTGGTGCTGGCAGCTGGCGGGTTTGCCAATGACATTGAACGGCGCAAGGCGCTGTTTCCACGCACGCCGACCGGGCACGAGCATCTGGCCCTGCCGCCGCTGGGCGCCAGCGGTGATGGTCTAACGCTGGGAGAAAGTGCTGGCGGCTGGGTCAACAGCGACATGCAGTCGCCTGTGGCCTGGGCGCCGGTGTCGCGCGTCCCGTACAGCGACGGCAGCATCGGGCACTTCCCGCACATCATTGAGCGCGGCAAACCGGGGATCATTGGCGTGTTGAGCAACGGCCAGCGCTTCGTCAATGAAGCCAACGGCTATTACGATTACGTCACCGCCATGGTGGAAAAAGCGCCAGCCAATGGGCCGGTCGCTTCGTGGCTGATTTGCACGCATGATTTCCAGCGCCGTTACGGGCTCGGTATTTCGCGGCCTTTTCCTATCCCTGTGGGGCCGTTTGTCCAGTCCGGCTACCTGAAAAGTGCCTACACCCTTGAAGGCCTGGCACGCGCCTGCGGCATTGATGCCAAAGGTTTGCAAACCACTGTGGACAACTACAACCACCACGCTCAAACAGGCCAGGACCCGCAATTCGGGCGCGGCTCCACCCCGTACAATCGCAAACAAGGCGACCCGTTGCATCAGCCCAACCCTTGCGTGGCGCCCATCACACAAGGCCCGTTTTACGCAGTCAAGGTCGAACCCGGCTGTTTCGGTACCTTTGCCGGGCTCAAAACCAACGAGCATGCACAAGTGCTGAACACAGCAGGTCAGGCGATCAAGGGGTTGTATGCCGCTGGAACAGACATGGCCAGCATCATGGGCGGGTACTACCCCGCAGGAGGAATAAATCTTGGCCCAGCACTGACGTTTGGCTACATCGCCGGGCGACACATTGCAGGCATCACACACTACGAGTGAGCCCGCCAACACGTCTGCGGGAGCTGGCCAGCCAGGCTCCCACAGCTTCAGCGATTAAAAATCGAAGAACACCGTTTCGTTGCCACCTTGAATGTAGATGTCAAACCGATAGGCCGGCTTGCCATTCACTTCGCAGCGCTGGGCGATCAGGGTTTCACGGCGTTGCGGCTGCTCGATCAAGTTGAGCACCGGGCATTTAGCGTTGGCTTCAGGCTCGTCGCTGAAGTACAGACGCGTTTGCAGATGAATGTTGATGCCTCGGGCAAACAGCGACACGTTGATGTGCGGCGCCATCGGCACGCCCGCGGCGTTTTTCACCACGCCGGGTTTGATGGTGCTGAGTGTCCATTCACCCGCATCAAACGTGGTCGCCGTCCGGCCAAAACTGTTGAAGGCTTTCTCACTGTCAAAGTCTTCGTCGTAGACCCCTTCGTGGTTGGCTTGCCACAGCTCCAGGAAGGAGTCGCGCACCAGGTGGCCATTGCCATCATAGACATTGCCGAGCAGCAGAATGTGCTCGCCCTCAGCGCCAGGCTTGGCCATCTCGCTCCAGATTTCTTCTGGACGCGACGGGTTACCCGCGGCGGCCAGCGCCAACCCGATATGCACGTAAGGGCCGGCCGTTTGCGATGGAGTTTCCGGTAGCAGTTCGATAGGCATGACGAGGCTCCTCAGCAGTTTTCGAAGTGAGTCTTGCGCTGACCGCGCAGCACGATGTCAAAGCGATACGCCAGGCAATCCATCGGATTGGCAGCGCCCATGTCCAACCGCGCAATCAGGCTTTGTACGGCCTCAGGGCTGGCAATCGACTTGACGATCGGGCACATCGGGATCAACGGATCGCCTTCGAAATACAACTGGGTAATCAGGCGCGTGGCAATCGAAGGGCCACTGATGGACACGTGAATATGCGCCGGGCGCCAGTCATTGGGGCCGTTGCGCCACGGGTAAGGGCCCGGTTTGACGGTACGGAAACTGTAATAGCCCTGGCTGTCGGTGAGTGTGCGGCCCACGCCACCAAAGTTGGGGTCCAGCGGCGCCAGGTAGCGGTCATTCTTGTGGCGATAACGGCCACCGGCGTTGGCTTGCCAGATTTCGACCAAGGTGTGCGGGATCGGCTTGCCGTATTGGTCGCACACGCGGCCCGAGAGCAGGATCCGCTCGCCCACCGGCAAGCCGCCATTGTTGAAGTTCAGCAACAGGTCGTTGTCGAACTTGCCGAATCTGAGGTGAGAAAAATCGGGGCCGCTGGTTTCGCTGACCGATTGCGGGATGCTCACCAGCGCCTGGCGCGGGGAACGGGCAATCGAGGTTTTGTAGTCAGGGGTCAGGGCTTTAGGGTGCCAGTTGCGATCACGGATGATAAAGCGCCGGCTGTCTGCATCAGACATGTCGATCTCCTGTTGTTTTTATAAAGGCGCCAGTTTCAGACAACAGAAGATCAAGGACTACTGAAAAGGACGCCTTAACACATAACCAAATGGTTATGGATAGACCCCTTCGCCATACGCTTGCCCCAACTCACGCAACACCTCAACGCAACCTTGGGCCGCCACCGACATCGGCACATGGGCGTTGCTGCAAATGCCAATCGAGCCGCCTGGTTCACGCTGGCCGAGGTCGATTTCTTGCAGCTCGCCGCTTGCCAGATCAAGGCGCACCGCATCCAGAGGCGCGATCCAGACCGCATTGTTACGCAGCACATAGCGCCGACTCACCGTCACCGACAAGGTTTCCAGACGTTGGCGCGACTGACTGATGCCGCACTGCACAAACAAACTGTCGGCAAACGTGCGGATGGTGGTGTTGGCCAGCGGCAGCACCAGTGGATAACGTTCCAACTGGCTGCGATCCAGCGGGCCCTGCAACAACGGATGACCCGGGCGCACGACCAGCGTCATCGATTCGCTGTACAGATGTTCAAAATTCATGCCCTGTATTTCTGGGCTGTCCGTCATGCGTCCCACCACCAGATCGACGTCGCCGACACGCAACTGCGACAACAAATACGCACTCGGCCCGGTCACGATACTCACCACCAGCGCCGAATGGCGGGCGTGCAAGCGGCTCACCAACTCGGGCACCAGCAGGCTTTCAACGGTGGACAACACCCCCAACCGGACCGTACCACCTGAATACTCACCCCCGCGCAACGCATTGACCCCTTCGCGCAACGCCTGCACCGACGGCGTTGCATAACGCAGGAAAGCCACCCCGGCCTCGGTCAGGCTGACCCCGCTTTTACTGCGTACAAACAGAGTGACCGTCAGCAGTTCTTCCAACTCTTTGAGGGTTTTTGACATCGCTGGCTGGCTGACCGCCAACACATCCGCCGCCCGCGCCAAACTGCCCTGGCGTGCCATTTCCAAAAAGCACACCAAGTGGCGATATTTGATGCGGGTATCGATATTCACAGGGCTAACAGCTCCAAGGCAGATAAGGGCGTCACGCGTCGTCGACGGGAACGTTTTGCAGATAAAACTCGTGCAGCTTGGCGAGCAGCAGTTTTTTGTCCGGCAAACGCGTCTGATACTCAGCGATCAATGCCGGGGACAACGAGCGATTGAGCGCGTATTCAACCACTTCATCATTTTTACTGGCGCACAGTAAAACACCAATGGCCGGGTTTTCGTGGGGCTTGCGATGGTCGCGGTCGAGAGCCTCCAGGTAAAAATTGAGTTTACCCAAGTGTTCGGGCTCAAAACGCCCGACCTTAAGTTCAATCGCGACCAGACAATTTAAACCTCGGTGAAATAGAACCAGATCCACTGCAAAATCTCGATCACCCACCTGTAGCGGATACTCAGAACCGACAAAGCAGAAGTCATTGCCCAGCTCCGTCAGAAACTCTTTTAAACGCCCCAACAAACCTAGATGCAAACCCGACTCGCTATGGCCTTTGGGTAATTGGAGAAACTCCACGTAATAAGCGTCTTTAAAAACATTAGCGACGCCTTCAACACGTTCCTTTAATGCAGGCGAGAGCTTGGCAGGATTAACAAGCGTTCGCTCAAACAAGGCACTTTGCAGTTGGCGACCCAGCTCACGACTAGACCACCTCTGTTCGATTGCCATGCGCATGTAAAACTCACGCTGCTGCGGCATTTGGCATTGGCTCAGCAACATCAAGTGATGAGTCCAGGGCATTTGTGTCAGCAGTGCTGACACTAAGTTTTCATCCGTTTTGTAGGTTTCATAAAATTGGCGCATGCGGAATAAATTTCGACGAGTGAACCCCCCTGAGCCCAGGCTGAGTACTCGCAATATGGGCTGCCAATTGTTCGACGACAGAGTCCCCCCATTCAGCCAGTGCAAGCTTTTGACTGATAAAGGCGCCGACTTGCCAATAGAGCCCAATCAAGTGTGCATTCACCGCCAGAGCAGAACTCTGTTGAGCACTTCTGATCATTTTCACCACGTGAGCAAAACCCGTGGTCACGATCTGGTCTGTACTTTCTGGGCAATTATTTCTCACTAAAAAAAACCTCGAGGCAGAACAAAAAATGGGATGCCCACCCTACGTCCCAATCCCCTCTTCGTAAGTCAGCGCCCGCCTACAAACAGCCGCTGCTACGTGTAGGCCTCCTCTGTGAACCCGCCCTGCTAACTGCCACACTGCCGTCCAATTCAACAAACGTCTGACAGCCGGGCTGGCGGAGTGCCTACTCAGCAGCAACACTTATCAACAGGACTTAATGAGGATTCTTCCATGCTGTGGAAAAAAGGCCGACGTAGCGACAACGTGGAAGACGTGCGCGATCAAAGCGGTGGTGGTGGGGGCATGCGCTTTGGCGGCGGCAAAGGCTTAAGCCTGATGGCGGTGGTGGTGATTGTGGGCTTTGGTCTGTTGACCGGGCAGGAGCCGATGCAAATCCTCGAACAACTCGGGAGCCAGCTCACGGATCAACCGGCACAACAAACCACTCAGCGAACCGGGCATCCGATTCCAGCCGCCGACCAGCAAGCGGAATTTGTACGCGCGATTTTGGGAGACACCGAGGACACGTGGCGTCAGATTTTTCAGCAGTCAGGCCGCACCTATAAAGACCCTACGCTGGTGTTGTTTCGCGGCCAGGTGAATTCAGCCTGCGGCTCTGCTACGGCCGCCAGCGGGCCGTTCTATTGCCCGGCGAACCAGCGGGTTTACCTGGACATGTCGTTTTTCCAGGAAATGGCTCAACGTTTCAGAGCGTCGGGTGAATTCGCCCAAGCCTATGTGATCGCCCATGAAGTGGGGCATCACGTGCAGACGCTGTTGGGGCTGTCGTCAAAAATGCAGATGGCACGCGCACAAGGCAAGCAAATGGAAGGCGATGGCGGGCTGCTGGTGCGCCAAGAGTTGCAAGCTGACTGTTACGCCGGCGTGTGGGCGAACAATGCACAAAAACGCTTGAACTGGCTGGAACCCGGTGACATCGAATCCGCTCTAACGGCTGCGAACGCCATTGGCGATGACCGCTTGCAGCAGCAAAGTCAGGGCCGAGTAGTGCCGGACTCGTTTACCCACGGCACGTCTGAACAACGTGTGCGTTGGTTCAAGACCGGGTTTGAACAAGGCGACATCAAGCAATGCGACACTTTTTCGGCACCGAGGCTCTAAATGGCGAAACGTTTGATTGCAGTGTTGGGGTTATTGGCGGCGTGCACCGCGCTACAGGCAGCAGAGCACGGGGTTAAGGAACTGAGCCCCGACCATCTGAAAATCGGCCGCGGCGAGTTGCGTGTCGGGTTGAGTCAAGACTGGAATCATCCACAACCCAACGTGCAACGTGCGCTGATTGTGATTCACGGGCGCTTGCGCAATGCCCAGACCTACTTGCACAGCGCCGAGCAAGCCGCGACGCAGGCTGGGCAGTTATCCACAACGCTGATCATCGCGCCGCAGTTTCTGAATGAGAGCGATGGCGGCCGCCATGCTCTGCCTGACAATGTGCTGCGCTGGCACGCCAATGACTGGATGGCAGGCGAGCCCGCCTTGGGCCAGACGCCCGTGAGTTCGTATGCCGCGCTGGATCAGATTCTTGAGCGTCTGAGCGACCGCAAACGTTTCCCTGACTTGCGCGAAGTGGTAATTGCCGGGCATTCCGGCGGGGCGCAAGTGGTGCAGCGCTACGCCTTGACCACTGAGGCCGACAAAGCGCTGGAAAGCGAAGGCATCAAGGTGCGCTACGTGATCGCCAACCCATCGTCCTATGCGTACTTCAACGCGCAACGCCCGGTGGCAGGGTTTGACCCGGCGACGTGTCCTGGCTTCAATACCTGGAAATACGGGCTCAAGGGCTTGCCTGCCTACGCAGAAGGGCAGAAACACCACGCGCTTGAGCAACACTACGTGGGCCGCGACATTACCTATTTGCTCGGGGCCAAAGACACCGACCCCAACCATCCGGCACTGGATAAAAGCTGCGAAGCCGAAGCCCAGGGCGCTTATCGCTTGATACGCGGGCATAACTACTTTGACTACTTAAGCCAACGTCATCCGCAAGGGCTTAATCAGCGCTTGGTTGAGGTGCCTGGCGTTGGGCACAACGGCGATCAGATGTTCACTTCGCCAGAGGGGCAAAAGGCACTGTTCGGGAAGTGATCAATCCGTGTAGGAGCGAGCTTGCCTCGCGATCTTTTGATCGTTTAAAAGATCGCGAGGCAAGCTCGCTCCTACAGGGGGCGCGGTGTCAACTCACCATCCGTTGCAGTTCGCGGCAATCTCTGGCGTGCCAGTCGGTCAATTCCGGCCACGGGTTTTCCGGGACGTTGACCAGCACGGTTTTGCTGCCTGCCGCCCGGCCACACTCCAGGTCAAAGCGGTAATCACCCACCATCACCATGCTATCCGGGGTCACACCCCATGCCTGCGCCAGTTGCAACAGGCCGTCCGGGTCGGGTTTATGCGCGGCATTCTCACGGCCCAAGACGTCCTGTGGGGCAAAGCATTCACACAAGCCAATGGCCTTGAGCGTGATATGTGCCAGCTCCTGGGCATTGCGGGTCAGTATGCCGAGGCGATAACCACGGGCAGCCAGCTCGCGTACCAGTTCGACAGCACCGGCCGCAGGCGTCGAAGCCAACGCCAACTCACGCTCGTGCTCCAGCAACCAGGCGTGCTTGGCGGCCGCCTCATCAGCGGGCAAGCCATTGAGGTGGGTCAGGATGTCGTCTTCGGCCGGAATGCCCAGCGCCTGACGAATCGCGGCAAAGTCATGCACAGCGATGGTCAGGGTGCCGTCCATGTCGAATACCCAGTGATTGATGTCCTTGAGCGTCATGCCCAATCCTTGCGGTGGCGGATCAAACCTTCCTGAGTCACCGACGCGACCAGTTTGCCAGCGCGGTTGTAGACGCTGCCACGGGAAAATCCGCGAGAATTTCCGGCCCATGGGCTGTCCATGGCGTAGAGCAACCAGTCGTCGGTGCGCAGCTCACCGTGGAACCACAGCGCGTGGTCCAGGCTGGCGACCTGCATGTCTTTTTGCCACACGCCTTTGCCATGGGGCAGCAGCGAGGTGGTCAACAAACCAAAGTCCGAGGCGTAGGCCAGCAGGTATTTGTGCAGGGCCAGGTTGTCGGGCAAGGTGCCATCGGCGCGGAACCACACGTACTTGATCGGATCGCTCACCGCAGGGTTGAACGGATCTTCACCCACCACAGGACGCACTTCGATGGGCTTGGCGCACAGCAGCTTTTCACGCATCGACTCAGGGATCAGGTGCGCACTCTGGCGGATCATATCCAGTTCGGATGGCAGGTTTTCCGGCCCCACCACATCAGGCATAGCCGTTTGATGCTCAAAGCCGCCCTCGTCGTATTGAAACGAAGCGCTGCTGGTGAAAATCGGCTGGCCCTTCTGGATCGCGGTCACCCGGCGCGTGCTGAAACTGCCGCCGTCACGCACCCGATCAACCTGATACACCACGGGCAGGCTGGCATCGCCCGGACGCAAAAAATAGCCGTGCATCGAGTGCACGTGGCGAGCATCTTCAACGGTCTGGCTCATGGCCGACAATGATTGCCCAAGCACCTGACCGCCGAACAGCTGACGAAAGCCCAAATCCTGACTGCTGCCACGAAAGAGGTTTTCTTCAATCGGTTCCAGGGTCAGTAAGTTGACCAGATCATCCAACACTTGGCTCATTCAGACTCTCCTCACACAGAGCAATGCCGTCGTAATCTTCGCTACGTCGGCCAACAAAATTTTGGCATCGCCCCAAACGCAAGGTTCGAAAACGGCCTGTTTAACCGTGCAACGTTTTCAGCCACTGTGCCCGCGAAATGCGATACAGCACATGCGGCCTTAGTGGATGGTGTTCAGCCAGCACGGGATGTTCGAAATTTCCTTCGAGGTCTCGATGCATGCCGATCGCTTCCATGACCTTTTGCGAAGGTAGATTCGACTCGCTGGTAAACGACACCACCTGATCCAGCGCCAAGCGATCAAACGCACAACGCAGCGCCGTCCAGGCCGCTTCACTGGCGTACCCGAGCCCCCAATGTTCTCGCGCCAGCCGCCAGCCTATTTCAACCGCCGGGGTGAACGCAGCGGCAAAACTGACATTCATCAGCCCAGTAAAGCCAATAAAGGCCCCAGTGTCCTTATGCTCCAGCGCCCACATCCCGTAGCCGTACTCAGCAAAATGGCCACGAAACCGGCCTATCAATGCAGCGCTTTCAAGACGGCTCAAGAGCGCAGGAAAATAACGCATCACCTGCGGGTCGGCGCACATGGCCGCGAACTCTGGCAAATCGGTGTCACGCCATGGACGCATGCGCAACCGGGAGCTTTGCAGCTCTTGAATCTGGTCCATCAGGCCTCTCCATGTGTTACCGGGCTTTTCGCATGTCGGGCAGTGTACAGCGCTGTTAATATCCAGCGCTCGTTCCTACGTTAAATCCCTATGCCAGTACCGCTGATTTACCACGAAGATTACAGCCCGGAGTTCCCGCCGGAGCATCGCTTTCCGATGGACAAGTTTCGCCTGTTGCGCGATCACCTGGTCGAGACCGGGCTGACCCGTGACGCCGACTTGTTGCGCCCTGAATTGTGCCCTGTGGATATCCTCGCGCTGGCCCATGATCGCGCCTATATCGAGCGTTACATGGCGGGCGAACTGGCCCGTGAAGATCAACGCCGTTTGGGCCTGCCCTGGAGCGAAGCCCTTGCGCGGCGGACCATTCGCGCAGTGGGCGGCTCGTTGCTCGCCGCCGAGCAGGCGCTGGCACATGGGCTGGCCTGCCACTTGGCTGGCGGCACCCATCACGCGCACTACGATCACCCGGCCGGTTTTTGCATCTTCAACGACCTGGCCGTGATCAGCCGCTACTTGCTGGAAAGTGGCCGGGTGAACCGCGTGCTGATTTTCGACTGCGATGTGCACCAAGGTGATGGCACCGCGCGGATTCTTGAGCAGACGCCTGATGCAATTACCGTCTCCCTGCACTGCGAAAAGAATTTTCCGGCACGTAAAGCGCAAAGCGACTGGGACATAGGCCTGCCGATGGGCATGGGAGATGCCGAGTATTTGCAGGTTGTCGACGAAGCACTGAATTATCTATTGCCGCTGTATCAACCCGACCTGGTGCTGTACGACGCCGGGGTCGATGTGCACAAAGACGACGCACTTGGTTATTTAAAGCTGACCGATGCCGGTGTGGCCGCGCGGGACGAGAGCGTGATGCGTCATTGTCTGGGCCGCGACATACCGGTGGTCGGGGTGATTGGTGGCGGCTACAGCAAAGACCGCAAGGCCTTGGCGCGGCGGCATGGGATCTTGCACCACAGCGCGCAAAAGGTCTGGTTGTCATCAGGGTGTCACTGAAGCGTGAGCTTTTTACCCACAATGCCTGTGGAACTGCCTGTGGATAACCTGAGCGAAAGCCCTTGCAGGCCACAGCGCACAAGGCCTGCAAGAAGCTGTACATTTTTCGTACAGCCCTGATTGCCGTAGGAGCGAGCTTACCTCGCGATCTTTTGATCGTTTAAAAGATCGCGAGGCAAGCTCGCTCCTACAGGGTTTAGTAGAATGCGCGACTTATTTCGCCGATTTGCAGCCTTGCCATGACTCAGTCCACGACCTCCCCTTCCCCTCACGTCGACATTATTGGCGGCGGCCCCGCCGGTTTGATGGCCGCCGAAGTGCTGAGCCAGGCGGGTGTGCAGGTTGATCTGTATGACGGCATGCCGTCGGTGGGGCGCAAGTTTTTACTGGCAGGCGTCGGCGGCATGAACATCACTCACTCCGAGGCGTACCCGGCCTTTTTGTCACGCTACGCCGAACGAGCGCCGAACATGGCACCCCTGCTGCGGGCTTTTGATGCCGACGCTTTGTGCGAGTGGATTCATGAGCTAGGCATCCAAACCTTTGTCGGCAGTTCCGGTAGGGTGTTCCCTACCGACATGAAGGCAGCCCCCTTGCTGCGCGCCTGGCTCAAGCGTTTGCGCGAATCGGGTGTCGTTATCCACACCCGCCATCGCTGGTTGGGTTGGCAAGCGGACGGTCAGTTGCGCATCGACAGCCCCGAAGGCGAGAAACAGCTCAAGCCAGAGGCGGTGTTGTTGGCGTTGGGCGGCGGCAGTTGGGCGCGTCTGGGGTCCGATGGGGCGTGGATGCCGTGGCTGGCTGAGCGCGGGGTCGAACTGGCGCCCTTGCAGCCGAGCAATTGCGGGTTTGATGTCACGGCCTGGAGCGACGTGCTGCGCAGCAAGTTCGCCGGAGCACCGCTCAAGAACATCGCCATCGCGCTGGAACACAGCACGCCGCGCTTGGGCGAGTGCGTGATCACCGCCAGCGGCATTGAAGGCAGTTTGATTTATGCCTGGTCTGCGCCGATTCGCGAAACGATCAACCAGCACGGCGCTGCCACGATTCTGATCGATCTGTTGCCCAACAAGCCTGTGGATAAAGTAGCCGCGGCGCTGGCCAAGCCACGCGGCTCACGCTCCATGAGCAAACACTTACACAGCCAACTGGGCCTGGACGGCGTGAAAGCGGCATTGTTGCGCGAACTGGCCCCGGCAGAAGCCTTCAACGATCCGGCGCGACTGGCCAAAGCGATTAAAGCGTTGCCACTGACACTGACCCAAGCGCGCCCCTTGGACGAAGCCATCAGCAGCGCGGGCGGCGTGCGGTTTGAGGCGTTGGATGAAAACCTGATGCTCAAGGCGTTGCCGGGGGTGTTCTGCGCAGGCGAGATGCTGGATTGGGAAGCCCCCACCGGCGGCTATTTGCTCACGGGCTGTTTTGCCAGCGGGCGGGCGGCAGGGCTGGGCATTTTAAGCTGGCTACAAACCCCGTAGGAGCGAGCTTGCCTCGCGATCTTTTGATCTTAAAGATCGCGAGCAAGCTGGCTCCTGCAAGGTTTGGTTTTAAGGCTTGCGCTTGCGCGGGCCAGTGTTGAAGACCGGCACTTTGCGCACCGGCTTGACCGACGGCTCTGCCGGGGCCGCTTCGCCGCTGTCCACCCACTTGCCGAGGTTGCGCTTGCCACCACCGCCTGAGGTTTTAGGCTTTTTCGGTTTCTTCGGCTTTTTGATCACCTGACCCGATGCGTCGGTTTCCGGCACGCGGTGCTCGGGTTCGAAGTCTTGCTCTTCGTGGCGCGGCAAGGTCTGACGCGTGAGCATCTCAATCGCCGACAACATGTTCACTTCATCGGCACAGACCAGCGAAATGGCTTCGCCTTTCTGCCCGGCACGGCCGGTACGACCAATGCGGTGAATGTAGTCTTCAGCCACGATGGGCAAATCGAAGTTGACCACCAGTGGCAGGTCTTCAATGTCCAGCCCACGCGCCGCTACGTCGGTGGCGACCAGAATCTGCACTTCGCTGGCCTTGAAGCGATCCAGCGCACGTTGGCGCGTGGCTTGTGGCTTGTCGCCATGAATGCCGTCAGCGTTGACGCCCAATGCTTGCAGCTTGCCCACCAACTCATCCACACCGTTACGGGTTTTGGCGAATACCAGAACCTGCTTCCAGTGCTGGGTGCGCAACAAGTGCAGAAACAGCTCTGGCTTACGCTTTTTGTCGACCGGGATGACCCATTGCTTGACGCTGCTGGCCGCCACGTTACGCGGGCTGACTTCGATGCTCAGCGGGTTGTCGAGCATCTGCTCGGCCAACAGGCGGATCGCGTCAGAGAACGTGGCCGAGAACAGCAGGGTCTGACGTTTTTTCGGCAATGCACGATAAATGTCACGCAGCTCTTCGGAAAAACCGAGGTCAAGCATGCGGTCTGCTTCGTCCAGAATCAGGGTTTGCAGTTGGTTGAACTTGATCGCCTTCTGGCGATACAGATCGAGCAAACGGCCTGGCGTGGCGACCAGCACATCAACACCTTTGCGCATTTTCATCATTTGCGGGTTGATGCTGACGCCGCCGTACACCGCATACGTGCTCAACGGCAAGTGCTCGGCGTACTGGCGAATGCTCTCGTGAACCTGTTCGGCCAACTCGCGGGTCGGCACCAGAACCAGCGCGCGTACCGAGTTGCTGGCAACGGTCGGGCCTTCCATGGTCAGCGATTGCAACAACGGCAGGGCAAAGCCGCCGGTTTTGCCGGTGCCGGTCTGGGCCGCCGCCATCAGGTCGCGGCCAGCCAGCACTGCGGGAATCGCTTGGGCCTGAACCGGGGTTGGGGTCTTGTAGCCGAGCGTCTCAAGGGCGCGCAGCAAGGGTTCGATCAGGCCAAGTGTGGCGAATGTCATGGGAATACCGTCGAAAAAGGTCAGCGCGGGTGTGCATACGTTGCAATGGCGCGCAGTTTACCCTAATTCAATCGGTTTTCTGCTTGCGCCACTGCGGCAACCCGATCAACACCACGGCGCTGATGATGACGGCCATCGCCGCGCACTCTTCAACACCAATGGTCTCGCCCGCAAAAGCGATGCCCAGCATCACCGCCACGGCCGGGTTGACGTAGGCATAGCTGGTGGCGGCGGCTGGGCGCACGTTTTTGAGCAGGTACATGTAGGCGCTGAAGGCGATGATCGAACCGAAGAACACCAGATACAGCAGCGCGCCCCAACCGGCAGCGGTTGGCATGTAGGTCATGCGCTCGCCACTTAAAAAGCTGCCCAGCAGCAGCATCACGCCAGCACAGAGCATTTCAGCAGCGCTGGCCATTGGCCCGGCGGGCAGCGGCAAATGGCGGCTCCACACCGAGCCGAAGGCCCAGGCCGCAGCGGCAAACAAAATCATCGCAGCGCCCAGCGGGCTGGCTTGCAGGTTGGAACCGAGGTTGAGCATGCCAATCCCGATCAGGCCGAGGACGATCCCGGCCCATTCCAGACGGGTATTGCGCGCGCCCCAGAAGTAGCCAAACAACAAGGTAAACAACGGCACGGTGGCCACGGCCAGCGCGGCCACGCCCGACGCCACGCCCGAATGCTCGGCCAGGGTCACGCCGCCATTCCCGCAGGCCAGTAACAGAAAACCAATCATGGCTGCCGAACGCCACTGCACCGGCGTCGGTGCAGGCGCACCGCGCCAGCGCATAAAGCCGTACATCAACATGCCTGCCACGAGGAACCGCACCCCGGCCATCATCAACGGCGGCCACGACTCAATGCCAATGCGGATCACCAGATAGGTCGACCCCCAAATCACGTACAACGCAAAAAAAGCACCGATCAGTTGCAACGGGAAACGACGTGCGGCAGACATGGAGGCAGCTCGGAAGGCAAAGGCAGGGGACTGGAAATACTAGACAAAAGGTGGAGAAATAATAAGTAACAGAATGCACCAAAAGTGACCGTACACTTTCTTGAACCCTGCCACCTGACTGTAGGAGCGAGCTTGCTCGCGATCTTTTGATCGTTTAAAAGATCGCGAGCAATCGAGCGTCGACCGGCTCTTCCCACAAGGTGGATTGGTCGTTTTAAAACCCGCGATAACGCTTCAAATGGTCGTTTATTTTCGCCGCAGGGACTTTTTGCAAACTGCACAGCAGGTCGTGACTGAGCTCTTTCAAGCCGTGTTTTTGCCGCAATTGCAGGGCCAGATAGGCCGTGAGGTTGGCCGCCATTTCAGCATCGGCCATGGCCCGGTGAGCCTGACCCGTGTGGGGCAAATCGGCAAAGGTGGTGAGGGTGCCCAGTTTGTGGTTGGGCGCCGCTGGCATCAAACGTCGCGCCAGCAACAACGAACAGGCAAAGTTCTGCAAACGGGTGCGTTTGATGCGCCCCATCTCGTAATCCCAGAACTTTTGGTCAAAGGACGCGTTATGCGCCACCAGCGGGGTGATGCCCACGAACTCGTTGACCTCGTTCATCACCTGCTCTGCTGACGGCGCGGTGCGCAGCATGGCGTTGCTGATGCCGGTCAGTTGTTCGATAAACCCCGGCACCCGCACGCCTGCGTTCATCAGGCTTTGGTAACGCTCGACGATGCGCCCCTGCTCAAGAATCACCACTGCAATTTCAGTGGCCCGGCAACTGCTGCTCGGCGAGAGCCCGGTGGTTTCAAAGTCAATGACCGCGATACGTTCCAAACCTGATCAATCCTGTAGAAAGTGGGGTTACTTAAGCAGCAAGGTGCCTTCAATCGGCACGTAGCGAGTGGCTGCGCGAATCAATGAGTTGGCCGTCAGGCCGGGCACGCCGTAGGCCACGGTTTCAACTCCGTGCTTGTTGGCAATGCGTTCAAGCAGCAGATCAAAGTCACCGTCGCCCGAGGCCAGCACCACTTCATCCACGTTGGCGGCCGAATCCATGATGTCGATGGTGATGCCCACGTCCCAGTCGCCTTTGGCCGAGCCATCGCTGCGCTGGATGTAGGGTTTGAGTTTTACCGTGAAGCCGAGGTTGCGCAGGATCTGCTGAAACTGCTGCTGTTTGCTGTCGCCCCGATCAATCGCATAGGCGTAGGCCTCGACAATTTCCCCGCGCTTACTGATATCAGCCCACAACGCGGCGTAATTGAAATGGCAGCCATAGGCCTGGCGAACCGTGTAATAGAGGTTCTGCACATCCGCGAAGACCGCAATTTTTTTCACCGGCAAACCTCATGATGCCCAGGCAGCGGGCACGTGGCTGAAAAACAAGGCCGCAGTATGCCAGCCTGCCGAGGGTTTGCGCGGATAAACCGCCCAGCGTGCCGTTACACGCCGGGCGATGAGGGATCAGACGAAGGAGTCGTCGTCATCAGAAAAGAAGCTGTTGTCGTCGTCATAGCCGACGTCTTCAATGCCAGACCGATCGTTGCTGGCAAATTGCTGGTTGTCATTGCCCCAGCCATTGTTGCTGGTGGGCGTCGGCTCTTCGATGATTTCTTCAACCACTTGTGGCTGTTGATGATGGCTAAACAAGCTACTGATGCCTTGCGCCAGCATCACGCCACCGGCCACACCCGCGGCCGTTTTTAAGGCGCCGCCGAGAAAGCCGCTGCCCGCCGCAGCAGGAGCAGCCGCTTGTGGCGCCGCGTACGCAGGCGCGGGGGCTGGCGGTGGTGCAGAAGGACCATCGCGCCAGCCGCCCGAGCTTGGCGGGGCGCTGAAAGTTTGTGCGGGGGCCGGGGCTGGCGCGCGGGTGCCGCCACCGAACATGTTCGACAAAAAGCTGCCTCCCGAAGCAGCAGGTGCCGGCGCGGCTGCGGCGCGGGCGTGTTCCAGTTCGGCTTGCAGTTGTTTGTTCTGCTGGTCGAGCTGCTTGATGGCGGCTTCTTGCACCAGAATTGCCTGGGTCATGAAGTAAGGCGCCAAAGGCTGGCGCGCGATGTGTTCGTTGATCAGCGCCTGCGCTTGAGCGTCTCGCGGGGCCGCCTCTCTCTCAGCCTGCTGCAACCGGCTAAATAGCCCATCAATCAGGGTTTGCTCTTCGCTGTGCATGACGACCTCGTTCGATTGTCGAAAAACCTGCTCACTGCGCAATACAGTAGGCACTCAAACGTTATGGGGACGTTACGAGAAGTTTCAACAGGCCTTACCGAGCGTTTACATTTGCTCAGCATCGCGTGTCATCGGTTAAAGTGGCACACCGCTTTTTGACAGCTGATACCCAACAATGAATCCGCTCACCGTTCTTCGTGACTCCTTGTATTTTTTCCGGCTCAACCTGGGCCAGATCATAACGCTGTGTTTGCCGCTGGTGATTCTTGAAGCCGTGTTGCAGTACGTCGTCGACAGCGCCGTGGGGCCCGACGCCTCGCAAGGTTACGGCCTGATTGTCGGTTTGCTGGTGTATCCGTTGTACACCGGGGCGCTGATTTTGTTTCTTGATGCCCGCAGCCGAAGTGAAAGCCCGACCAACCAAGAGGTACTGGCGCGAGCACTCAGCCTGTGGCCCAAGTTCGCCTTGCTCGCGGCCATCAGCACGTTATTGATTGTGCTCGGGCTTTCGATGTTCATTGCTCCCGGTATTTATCTGACAGTCGTGCTCGCCTTTTCGGAATACAACCTGGTGCTGCGCCGCGAGCCGCCGCTGATGGCGATCAAGTCGAGCCTGAAGATGAGCCGAGGCCATTTCTGGCGTATTTTTGTCTGCATCCTGGCCGTCATGGGACCGTTGATGGTACTCAAGGAGTTGAGTTTTTCGCTGGTGCCCAAAGATGAGAGTGCGCTGATATCTATCGCACTGGAGAGCGCCAACAGTTTTCTGCAATTGTTTCTCTCCGTCGTCCTGTTCCGACTATTTATGTTAATTAACGAGAAGTCCGACTCATAACTAGGAAAACTTCCTACGCGGAGAACCTTGGGGTGCCGTACGGCCGTCAGGTATGCTCGGCAATTCCCTAGCCCCCTCATAAGCTGAGCCCATGCCACGTATTCTGCGCCCCACTGTATTAGGTTTGCTGCTGATCTCGGCGGTTGTGGCGGGCCTGATTTACAGCATTACTTGGCGCCCGGAGCCCAAAGAGGTATTGGCCGTCAGTTGCCCGGTCGCGGCCCCCACGCTGGTGGCCGGGCAAGCGATCAAAATCATGACCTGGAACGTGCAATACCTGGCCGGCAAGCGCTATGTGTTCTGGTACAACCTGATTGATGGCAGCGGCCCGGATGACCGTCCAACCCGTGAAGACATGGCCTTCAGCCTGGACGAAGTGGCGCGGGTGATTCGCGATGAGCAGCCTGACTTATTGCTGCTGCAAGACCTCGATGAAGAAGCCAAGTCCAGCGACTATCAAAACCAGTTGGTGTTACTGCAAGAGCGCCTGGTCGACCTTTATCCGTGCAGCACCGAGGCCTTTACCTGGAAAGCGGACTTCGTCCCGGACCGGCATATTTTTGGCAGCGTGGGCCGAAAAATCGTCACCCTCAGCCGCTTTCAGATCGAGCATGCCGAGCGCCTGCAACTGCCGGTGGCCGAAAGCAACCTGATCAGCCGTCAGTTCCAACCCAAGCCTGCAATGTTGGTCAGCTACTTGCCACTCAATGATGGCGGGCAACTGGTCGCCATCAATACCCAGCTCGATGCACCGACCCTCAACAACAGCAATCTGCGCCGACAAATGCAGGCGACAGCTGCCGTGGTCGACAAATATGAAAGCCAAGGGACGCCGTGGGTCATTGGTGGCAATTTCAACCTGCTGCCGATTGGCCAGTTTTTGCGCTTGCCGGCAGAGCTGCGTTTGGGCTATTCGCCGGACAGTGAGCTGCATCTGTTGTGGGAGAAATACCCGATGCTCCCCAGCAACCCGGAAGCGACCGGCATCGACCGCGAACTGTGGCTGACTCATGTGCCGAACAATGCAAACGTCGAAGGGCCTGATCGCACCCTCGACTACCTGTTCTACAGCCCTAAATTGCAACGCGTTGAAGGCTATGTACGCCAGGAAGACACACAGGCTATTTCCGATCACCTGCCTGTCGTCGGACGGTTCTTGTTACCGGCACCGTAGCAGTTGCCGAGCTGAGCGAGGCTACGTCCGGCTGCGCAGCAGTCGTAAATAGGCTATCGCCGTTCCTCATTCAAACCGGGCTCTCAGGTTTTACGATCGCTGCGCAATCGGACGTAGCCTCGCTCAGCTCGGCAACTGCTACGGGGTTTCGTGCCAGCCCCAATACCTTATCCCAATACCTTATGTCTTGCGCGGCTTGATCCGCGCCGTGGCTTCGGCCACCAGCGGGTCGTCGGGCCAATAGTGTTTGGGGTAGCGCCCTTTCAAGTCCTTCTTCACCTCGGCATAGGTGCTGCGCCAAAAGTTGGCCAGGTCTTGTGTGACTTGCACTGGGCGCCGGGCGGGCGACAGCAGGTGCAGTTTGACCACTTGCCGCCCACCCGCAATACGCGGGGTATCGGCCAGTCCGAACAGTTCTTGCAGACGCACCGCAAGGATCGGCGGCTGTTCGCTGTAGTCCAGCCGCACCGAGGAGCCCGACGGCACTTTGATGTGCTGCGGGGCCAGTTCATCAAGGCGTTGGGGCAAGGGCCATTTCAGCACGTTATGCACAATGCTCGACAGGTCGAGATTGGCAAAATGGCTAAGCCGCGAGACACGCCCCAGATAGGGCCCCAGCCAGTCTTCCAACCCTGCCAGCAAGGCGGCATCGCTGATGTTCGGCCATTCACTGTGGTCTTGAGCCTTCACGTCAAGCTGGCGCAGCAACGCTACCCGCGCCTGCCACTGACGCAGCTCGGGGGTCCAGGGTAGTAACTCCAGGCCCTTGCGCCGCACCAGATTGACCAACGCCTGCGTGCGCGCCGCTTCGTTCAGGCCGGTGAGTGGCTCGCGGCTCAGCACCAGCTCACCGACTTTGCGTTGACGCTCAGCGCGCAGCACGCCTTCGCGCTCGTCCCAATCCAGCTGGTCGACGATGCTGACGTGCTCACTGAGCACATCATCCAGCAACGCGGGGTCAAACTCGGCCGCCAAGTAGATGCGCTCTTCGCGCTGGCCTTGCCGACTGCCCAAATCGGCGATGACCAGCCACGGCTGTTTCATCAACCCATCAACCTCGCTGAACAGTGCAGCCCGACCATTGGCAAGCCGATACTCGGCGCCACCCGGCTTGCGCTGCTGGGCGATGCGGTCGGGATAGGCCAGCGCCAGCAAGGCGCCCAGCCAGCGCGGGTGATCAGGGTCGGCCACCGCGTGTGTCGGCTTGCCGCGCAAGTAGCCCTTGTATTGCCGGGCCAGTTGTTTGGCGCGTTGAACCCCGCCCTGCCCGCCTCGCGCCGCTCGGCTTTCTCCCGAGAGCAAAGTCAGGCGGCTGTGCACATCGGCCCCGGCACCGCGCAAAATATCACGCTCGCCCAGCAGCGCCGCCACGTCACAGGCCATGTCTGCCAAACCCAGATCCTGACCGCGCAGCAGCAGATGGGCAATGCGCGGGTGCGACGGCAGTTGCGCCATGGCTTCGCCGTGGGGGGTGAGTTTCCAGTCCTGGCCAGCCTGTGCGCGCAGGGCGCCCAAGCGTTCCAGTAACTGCTGGGCCTGTGCATAACTGGCGGCAGGCGGCACATCGAGCCAGATCAGTTGCTGAGGCGTAACGCCCCAACGCGCCAGTTGCAGGGCCAGCCCGGCCAGATCGGCCTGCAGGATTTCAGCGCTGCCATACGCGGCCAACTGCGCGTGCTGGTCTTCAGACCACAACCGATAACACACACCGAGCTCCAGTCGCCCGGCCCGGCCCGCCCGTTGGGTGGCGCTGGCCCGCGAGATGCGCTGGGTATCGAGGCGGGTCATGCCACTGCCCGGATCGAAACGCGGGACTCGCGCCAAACCGGCGTCGATCACCACGCGAACGCCGTCGATGGTCAGGCTGGTTTCGGCAATGTTGGTCGCCAGCACCACTTTGCGCGTGCCGCTGGGGGCCGGTTCGATGGCCGCGCGCTGTGCGGCCAGATCCAGTTCGCCATGCAACGGGCACAGCAAAATGTCACTGCGTTGGCCCAGCGCATCAGCCAACTGTTGATTGACACGGCGGATCTCGGCCTGGCCGGGCAAGAACACCAGCAGGCTGCCTGTTTCGTCGCTGATTGCATCGAGCACCGTTTGCACCACGCGCGGCTCGATAAATTCGCCCGACACGAATGGCCGCCCCCAGCGCATCGCCACCGGGTACATGCGGCCTTCACTGCGCAACACCGGCGCGTCGTCGAGCAAACTGGCCAGCCGCTCACCTTCAAGGGTGGCCGACATCAGCAGGATTTTCAGCGGCTGCTCATCACGAAACAGCTCACGGCCATTGAGGCTCAAAGCCAACGCCAGATCGGCATCCAGACTACGCTCATGGAATTCATCGAAAATCAGCAACCCGACGCCTTCCAAGGCTGGGTCTTCCTGCAGGCGGCGGGTCAAAATGCCTTCGGTGACTACTTCGATGCGAGTATTGGGCCCAACTTTGCTGTCGAGTCGAATCCGATAACCGACTGTTTCGCCGACTTTTTCACCCAGCTCGCTGGCCAAACGCTCAGCGGCTGCACGTGCCGCCAGACGCCTGGGTTCAAGCATCACAATGCGTTGACCGGCCAGCCACGGCTCATTTAACAGGGCCAGCGGCACTCGGGTGGTTTTACCGGCGCCCGGCGGTGCTTCGAGCACCGCTTCGTGGCGCTCGCGCAAGGCCAGGCGCAGCGCAGGTAAAACTTCATCAATCGGCAAAGAAATCATGGTGGCTCCAGAACAGAGCGGCGAGTATAACGGCGAACGGTTGTGCATTAAGCGTGGTCTTAACCCTTCAAGTGTCTTCGAGGTTTTTATATGCGTAAGTTTTCCCGCGTCGTTGGCGGTGTCGTGGTTGCGGCGCTACTCACTCAAATGACTGCCTGCGGCAGTATTTTCTTCCCCGATCGGCGCGGCCAGATCGACGGCAAGATCGATCCCGTGGTGGTGGTACTGGATGCGGTCGGCCTGCTGTTTTATGTGATTCCTGGCTTGATTGCGTTTGGCGTCGACTTTGCCACCGGGGCGATTTATCTCTCGCCAGGCAAGACCGCGCAAATCGCGCCCGAAAAACTGCGTGAAGCCATTGGCGCCGACGGCAAGGTGGATAACAGCAAACTCCAGGCGATTCTTGAAAGTGAGCTGGGCCGCAGCTTCCCGCTGAACGACCCGCGCCTGATCCAGCACAAGGGCAGCATCCAGCAACTGGCGATGTATGGCTTGAAACCCGCAGCCTGATAAGGAAGGCCTATGACCAGCAGCCCGGAACACGCTCGTCTGTTACGCCTGGCCACCCGCGCATCGGTAGCGGTGGCCAGCGTGTTGATCATCACCAAGGCCATCGCCTGGTGGCTCAGTGGCTCGATCAGCATGCTCGCCGGGCTGACGGACTCGCTGCTCGATGGCGTGACATCGTTTCTCAACTTGCTGGCGGTGCATTACGCGTTACGCCCGGCTGATGACGATCACCGTTATGGACACGGCAAGGCCGAGTCGTTGGCGGGCATGGCACAAGCGCTGTTTATCGGTGTGAGTGCCGTGCTGATTGCCATTCAGGCGTTCGATCGGTTGAAACACGCTGAGCCGGTCGGGGCGCCGTGGCTCAGCATTGCCGTGATTGTGTTCTCGCTGGTGATGACCGTGGGGCTGTTGGTCCTGCAACACCGCGTGATCAAGGCCACGGGTTCCAATGCGGTACGTGCCGATTCGCTGCATTACCGTTCTGACTTGATGCTCAACGGCAGCATTCTGGTTGCGCTGGCCTTCGCCGCCGTGGGCTTCTCGCAGTTGGACGCATGGTTTGGTCTGGGGATTGCGGTGTACATCCTCTGGAGCGCCTTCCAGATTGCACGCGAGAGTTTTTCTGTGCTGATGGACGAAGAGTTACCCACCGATGTCAGCGAAAACATGCTGGCGTTGGCCTGCGCTGTACCGGGTGTTCTGGGCGCCCATGACCTGCGTACCCGTATCTCGGGCAACATCTGGTTTGTGCAACTGCACCTTGAACTGCCGGGCCAGCTCAGCTTGCTGGAAGCGCACACCCTGAGCGACCGCGTGGCGGCAGCCATCGAGAACGCCTACCCACGGGCCGAAGTGCTGGTGCATGCGGATCCGCAAGAGGTGGTCAAACCCAAGACCGCGCCGTAGTCGCTGCCGAAGGCTGCGAAGGGTTGCGCAGCAACCCGTTATCTCAAAGCCCCACAGCACTCACTCGGCTTCTATCTAGTAATTGACCTGATAACCCCGACTGCTCAAGCAGTTACCTTGTGCCTGCCGGTAGGTCTGTACCACTGCCGGTGCAGGCGCGTAGGTGATTTTGGCCGGGTCGAAACCACTCTGGTCAACCGCCCAGCGGTAGCAGTCATAACGGTCCTGATCGATCTGCGCCGGGGTTTGACCATTGGCAGGATAAGCAACCACGTCATAACCATTGCTCACAGGCTGCGACGCTGGCTGCAAGATCGTGGCCGGAGGCTGCACCACGATGTAGTCCTGAGTAGCTGGTTGGTACGCGTAGTAGGCGCCAGCCGCCAGGAACAACAAGGTACTGCCAACCCACACTTCCCGCGAAAACTCAGGTAAATAGCCTACGCGAATACCGTACGGCGGCTGGACCACGATGTAACGCGGGCCTTGTGGGCGATACCAGTAGCCGCCCGAAAAGAAGTAGTTCTGCCCGCGATAAGGCACTTGCCAATGTTGTCCCTGGAATCGGTCGACCACATAACCCGGCCGGTATTGCGGGCCAGGCCCCCAGCCATTGCCATGCCCGTCCGGCCGTCCGGCCCAGCGCACATCACTGGGGTGAGCGTTGCCGCCACCGGAGTTAAAGCCAGGCCTTGCGTTTGAACCACCGCCCTGCTGCCAGTTTTGATTGCCGCCCCTGTTCGGGGCCTGGGTTTGTTGAACGGCATTGGGCCGTGGCTGAATCTGCAGGTTATTGCCTGGTTGAGCCGGATTACCTTGCTGTGGCCTGGCTTCGACATGTTGCTGATTACCTGACTGAGCCGGGCGGCCCTGCTGACCATTGGCATCTTGCTGCGGGCGCCCTTGCCACTGACCATTCTGAGGCTGGCTACGGCCTTCGCTGGACTGGCCGCGCTCAACGCGCGGCTGATTGCCCTGCCCGCCTTCCTGTCTACCCTGACTGTGTTCCGGGCGCTGCTGATTACTAGCGCCTTGTCCTTGCCCTCCGTGCTGCCCACCATTGGGGCGAGCCTCTTGAGGGCCTCCGTCCCCTCGCTCATCAGCCAGTACTTGGCCGCTGACACTCACGCAGAGCACGCCAACTGTCGCCAAACGCCAGAGGTGCGATTTCATGATGTTCCTCACTAAGGGATAGGGCGTAACCATTAAGACTGGAAAACCGGGAGCCGGTTCGACGCAAGGCTATCAGTTACTCAACATATTTTTAGGCCAATAAAAAAGGGCGACCCGTCGGTCGCCCTTTGAATTTTTCCGTCCTGGCTCAACACGTGTGATGTTGGCTCACCTCGCGCCGTCTTCTGGACAGTGCGTAGCCCGGGGGCCGGGGCAACCCTGTTGGGTTGGCGGCCGCGGCTGGCCTGATTCGGCGGGCCGCAGTGGACTCTATGTCCGGGCAGTGATTCTGGTGTTAAGAATAGGCCTGCGCACGCGACACAGGATTGCGAAGATTGCTGAATAAAATATGACTTGCGCAATTTTTGACTTCAGATGGATACTTTCACGCAATAGTTATGACAAAGGGTGTCTTCGTGAGCAAACTCGACCGGTATGACCTGAGCATTTTGGCGGAATTACAACGTGATGCGCGCATTTCCAATCAGGAATTGGCCGAACGTATTGGGCTGTCGCCTTCGCCGTGCTCGAGACGGGTCAAACAACTCGAAGATGACGGCTACATCTCGCGTCAGGTCGCCTTGCTGGACCGAAAGCTGCTGGGCTTGAGCCTCACAGCCTACGTTCTAATCGGAATGGACCGACACACGCCAGAGCGTTTCGAGAACTTTGAAGCCGCGATCCGCAGCCTGCCACAGGTGCTGGAATGCAGCCTGGTGACGGGAATGGACGCCGATTACCAATTGAAGGTCGTCGTGCCTGACATGGATCACTATCAAAAACTGCTGCTGGGCCATCTGACCCGCATCGACGGGGTGACCAGCGTTCGCTCAAGCTTTGTACTGAATCAGGTGCTTAACAGCACCGAGCTGCCGTTGACGCATTTGCGTACGTAGTCGCTGCCGCAGGCTGCGATGGGTTGCGCAGCGACCCTGGCCTTAATCAATAAAAGACGAAGGTCCTGCGGCCCTTATCGCAGCCTTCGGCAGCGGCTACAGCCCCAGATCAATTTTCACGGCGGTGTCCTGACGTATACTTCAACGGTTTTTGACCCCGTGGCCGCTGGAGAACACCGATGGATCCTGCCGTACTCGAAGAATGGATGATGACGATTCTGGTCAGCGTCTTGATCTTGTTCATGGGTTTTATCGTCTGGGACCTCGCGAAGAAGTCCAAGGCCGGGCGCTTCGGCTCGATGATTCTGTTTTTTGTGCTGGGGCTCGGTGTCGCCGCGTTCATCATCAAAAGTGTGGTGATCGGTTTGATCGAGTCAGGCGCGCTATAGCCGCGCCGGTACTTCTTTGTATTGCCCCTGATCCAGCCCCTCGATTGTCCAGTCGCCAATGCGCACCCGAACCAGACGCAGGGTCGGTAAGCCTACGGCCGCCGTCATGCGCCGTACCTGACGATTACGTCCCTCGCGAATCACCAATTCCAGCCATGAGGTGGGCACGCTTTTACGAAACCGCACCGGCGGGTTGCGCGGCCACAACTCGGGCTCTTCCAGCGCTCGCGCTTGCGCGGGAAGGGTCTTGCCGTCATTCAATTGCACGCCATCACACAACTGCTGCAACTGCTCGGGTGTCGGCTCGCCTTCCACTTGCACCCAATAGGTTTTGGGCAGTTTGTGTTTGGGGTCGGCAATCCGCGCCTGTAGCTGGCCGTCATTGGTCAGCAGCAACAAGCCTTCACTGTCGCGGTCCAGACGCCCCGCCGGGTAAATGCCGGGGATGGGGATAAAGTCCTTGAGCGTCGCTCGGCCGCCTTCGTCACTGAACTGAGTCAGCACATCGAACGGTTTATTGAACAGGTACAACTTGGGATCAGACGGAGGGGCCTTGGCCACACGGCGATTGGCAGCACCGGGGCTGGTACTTTTAGGCGCCGGACGGCGTGGGGCGGGACGAGCAGGACGGGACATGACAAAAAGGACATCTAGCGATCAGGGCTGGTCATGCTAGTGCCCTGATCGCTAAATGACCACTTGAATCAACGGAATGGCGGCTCGTCGAAGCTGCGCAGTTTGCGTGAGTGCAACGAAGTGAGCTGGTTGCGCATCAAGTCCACGGCGGCAATGCCGATTTTCAGGTGCTGGCTCACGGCCCGCTCATAGAACGCGTTAGCCGAACCCGGCAGCTTGATTTCGCTGTGCAGGGGTTTGTCCGAGACGCACAGCAAGGTGCCGTACGGGACGCGCAAACGATACCCTTGCGCCGCGATGGTGCCGCTTTCCATGTCCACGGCCACCGCGCGCGACAGGTTGATCAGCGGACGTTCTTGCGCCCAGCGCAGTTCCCAGTTGCGGTCGTCGTAGGTCAGGACGGTACCGGTGCGCAGGCGCTTTTTCAGTTCGTCGCCACGCTCGCCGGTGACCTGGGCCGCCGCTTCCTGCAACGCCAATTGCACTTCGGCCAAGGCCGGGATCGGAATGTTCGGCGGCACAACCCGGTCGAGAATCCCGTCGCGACGCATGTAAGCGTGTGCCAACACGTAGTCGCCAATGGTCTGCGATTGGCGCAAGCCGCCGCAGTGACCAATCATCAGCCAGCAATGCGGGCGCAGCACGGCCAGGTGGTCGGTGATGTTTTTGGCGTTGGACGGGCCTACGCCGATGTTGACCAGGGTGATGCCGTGGCCGTCGTTGGCCTGCAAGTGATACGCCGGCATTTGGTAGCGGTGCCACACCACGCCTGAGGCAATCGCCTGGGCTTCGCCGTAGTCCATGGACTTTTCGATGATCACGTTGCCGGGCATCACCATGCGGACAAAGCGCGGGTTGTCACGCAGTTGCTCAAGACCATGCAGGATGAACTGGTCGACGTAGCGATGGTAGTTGGTCAGCAGAATCCACGGCTGTACGTGGCGCCAGTCGCTGCCGGTGTAGTGCACCAGACGACGCAGCGAGAAATCGACGCGAGCGGCGTCAAACAGTGCCAGTGGCAGCGGATCGGTGTTTTCCCAATCATACAGGCCGTCCGCGATGCCATCAGTGGCCGCCGACAGATCGGTACTCGGGAACACCCGCGCCAAAGCGGCAGCGGTCACGCCGGAACCGGCGAGTTCATCGCCCTGCTCGACCACATACGGGTACGGAATGTCTTGTTGGCTGACCCCGACTTCGACCACTACCGTGAAGTCACGCATCAACGGCACTAACTGTTCCAGCAAGTAGTTACGGAACGAAGCCGGATGAGTGACGGTGACGCTGTAGGTGCCTGGCAGTTGCACCTTGGCATACGCACGCGTTGTGGTGGGGACTTCGCCGTTAATGCGGTAGGTCAGGCGTAATTCCGGGTAGCGAAACAGAGCACGTTCTTCTGAAGTGGGCTCGACCCGATCCTTCAGGTAGCGCTTGAGTGCCTGGCTCAACGCCGTGGTTGCGCGTTCATGCAGGGCGGCGAGGCGATCGACAGCCTCGGCAGCGGTTGAAACGACAATAAAAGCTTCGGTCACGATAAGCATCCTGTCTTCTGAACTGGCAGGCCTTTATCTTGCCTGCATCGATGGCCAAAGCATACCGGACGCACCACAAAACCCTGTAGCCGCTGCCGAAGGCTGCGGCTACAGAGGATAGGTCAGAGCGTTTGCGGGGTTGAGCGCTCAACTATGGCAGCCACATTCAAGCCACGTGGCAAGTTGCCGTAGGCCCGGCCGCTGCCGTGTAGCCGACTGGCAATAAAGGCGTCGCTCACGTCGCTGTTACCTGCCTCCAGCAGCAGTTTGGCCTGTAGGCCCAAGGCAATGTCTTCGGTCAGTTGCCGGGCGCGGTATTGGATGTCGTCGGTGTCCTGGAAGGCCTTTTTCAACTGCCCAATGTGCTGTGCCAATCGCGCATCGCCATGCCCATCTCCCAACTCGCAAAACAGTGCGTCGAGTACGCCCGGCTCTTTGGACAATGCGCGCAAAACGTCCAGGCACTGGACATTGCCGGAGCCTTCCCAGGTGGAGTTGACCGGCGCTTCGCGATAAAGGCGCGGCAAGATGCTGTCTTCAACATACCCCGCGCCGCCCATGCATTCGGCCGCCTCGTTGATCATCGCCGGGGCCCGTTTGCAGATCCAGTATTTGCCCACCGCAGTGACCAGGCGTGAGAACTTGGCTTCTTGCGGGTCGTCCAGGTGGTCCAGCGCACGCCCCATGCGCAGGCTCAACGCCAGCGCAGCTTCGCTTTCCAGCGCTAGGTCGGCCAGTACGTTTTGCATCAGGGGTTGTTCGGCCAATACCCGACCGCCTATCAACCGATGGGCGCAATGATGGCTGGCCTGGGTCAAGGCCTGACGCATCAACGCGCTGGAGCCGACCATGCAATCGAAACGGGTCATGGCGACCATTTCGATAATCGTCGGCACGCCACGCCCTTCTTCGCCAATCATCCACGCCAATGCCCCACGAAACTCAACTTCACTGGAGGCGTTTGAGCTGTTGCCCAGTTTGTTTTTAAGACGCTGGATGTAGAACTCGTTGCGACTGCCGTCCGGGCGATGGCGTGGCAGCAGAAAACAGCTCAGGCCTTTGTCGGTTTGCGCCAAGGTCAGGAAGCCGTCGCACATGGGGGCCGAGCAAAACCATTTATGCCCCAACAATTCGTAGGCCTGCCCGGGCCCGCCCGCGCCCACCGGATAAGCACGCGTGGTATTGGCGCGCACGTCGGTACCGCCCTGCTTTTCGGTCATGGCCATGCCCAGGGTCACCCCGGATTTTTGACGGATGTCTACGTTACGGGGGTCGTATTCAGTGGCCAGGATTTTGGGCAGCCAACTCTCGGCAATATCCGGTTGCAGGCGCAAGGCCGGGACGCTGGCGAAGGTCATGGTCAACGGGCAACCGCTGCCCGCCTCGGCCTGGCTGTGCAGATAGGTCATGGACGCGCGGGCAACATGCGCGCCCGGCTGCGGGTCGGTCCAGGGCAAGGACGGCAAACCTTGTTCAATCGCCGTACGCATCAGTTCGTGATAGGCCGGGTGAAACTCCACCAGATCAATCCGATGGCCAAAACGGTCATGGCTGACAAACACCGGTTTGTTTTCATTGGCCAGAAAACCCGCAGCCATCAACGGGCCACCCGCCAGTGCACCGTACTGATCAATTCGCGATTGCGCCCACCCCGCGCCAAAGTGCTGGCTCCAGTGCTGCAAAGGCAGGTCAATGCGGTACAGATTGACGCCGTCCAAGGATGGCGGCTGGTTGGTGACTTGGTGGGTTTCGGCGTATTGATGCAGGTTCATTGCGCGGGCTCCAAAGATCAATCCAATGGACCCAGTGAAGCACGCACAGCCACCATCACAAGTGGCATAAACGCCTAAATCCCGGCGCTTCTGCCATCACTAGAGGTGCGACAGGCGCCGTGACAGTGCCTGCTGCAAGTCTTCAATACGCAACGGTTTGATCAAGTAATCGGTAATCCCGTCGACCTGCTCACGCGCCGCTTGAGCCTCGGCTTGGGATTCAAACAGCACCAGCACTGGCAACTGCGAGCACGCGGCCAACGTCAACAATTGAGTGCCCATCGAGGCCCCCGTCACCAGAATCAACGGGTATCCCAGCAACACCACATCCACCCGCTCTCGACGCAAAACGTCAATTGCCGCCAGGCCGTTGTCGACACTGAGTACGCGATAACCCAGTTTGAGCAACATGGCGCGTAAAGGTGCCGCGCTGTCGTCTTCAACGAGCAACACCGCGCACTCCCCCGGCTTTTTTTGCGGGTGCAACGCAGGTGCAGGCTCAGGCAGAGCCAGCGATTCAAGCGTTAACAACATCTGAAACTGTGAGCCTTGGCCCGGCTGCGAGTGGTGGGTCAAACGCCCACCCAACAGTTGAACCAGTCGTCGGCAAATGGCCAGACCGATGCCCAGCCCGCCATAGCTGCGAGTCATGGAGCCATCCACCTGAAAGAAGTTTTGATACAACTCGGCTTCTTCCTGATGGACAAAACCAATGCCGCTGTCGATCACATTAAAGGCCAATGCCCAACGCCACTGGCCTGCGGCCTTGCCGGTGACGCGCAAAATCACCCCGCCTTCATGGGTGAACTTGATCGCGTTGTCCAGCAGGCACTCAAGGCACTGGCGAATCTTCTCGGCATCCCCCACCCATTGATCGGGCATGTCCCGAGCCACGTCATAAGAAAACGCTAGCCCTTTGTCCCGCGCCTTCGGCCCGAAGTGGTTGTTCAGATCATTGAGCAGTTCATTCAGGCTAAAAGGCCGGGGATTGGCCTTAAGCCGACCGGCCTGCAACTCGGTCAGGGCCAGGATGCCGTTGACCATGCCCATCATTTCTCGGGCCGAACCTTCGGCCGTCTGGGTGTAGAGCTCAAGTTCGGGGTTCAGGTCCAGGGTTTTGATCAGCTCAAGCGAACCAATCACGCCGTTCATGGGCGTGCGCAGTTCATGGGAAACCGTCGACAAAAACTCGTCTTTAAGTTGGTTGGTGCGGGCCAGTTGCTGGTTCATCGCCGCCAGCTTTTGTCCGGTCTCTTGCAACGTGCGCGCCTGCAAGTCGCGCATGGCATTGATCCGGTCGGCAAGCGCCAGCGACAGCAGGCCTACCTCAATCGCCGAACCGATCTGGCTGGCATACATGGTCAGGAACACATTCGGCAGGTAGCCCAATACCATCAGCGTATTGACCAGACCTCCGAGTAAAAAGGCCGACCAGGCGATCACAAAATAGCGCGCCACCCTTAAACCACGGGCCCAAGCCACCACCCCAGAAACAAAGATGGCAACAATAAACGCCAACGCCAGCCCCGTCGCCAGGCGCAATGCCACGGCATAGCTGGTGACCAGCGACAGCACCATTACCAATACGCCAACGCCCATCAAGAACATTAATATGCGGTCGAGCCAGCGGCTGTGGGAGGCGGTGTGCAAAAAGGAGCGCGCAAACTGGCAACCGAAGAACGCGGCAGAGCCGATCAAGAACGGGGTAGCGGCGTTGGCCCACCACGGGTTGTTCGGCCAAAAGTACTGCACCGCTGCGCCATTGACCGAGAGCTGGTACAGGCCGAACGAGCCGATATAGAAGATGTAATAGAGGTAGCTGGTGTCGCGCACGCTGATAAAGATGAACAGGTTGTACACCAGCATCCCCAGCAACACGCCGTAAATCAGGCCCAGGATATAGATCCGTATCGGTTGCTCTTCAAGGTACGACTGCGCAGACCACAGGGTTAGCGGGGCCTGAATCGAGCCTTGGCTGGCCAGACGCAAGTACACAGTGCGGCTCTGCCCGGGGCTGAAGTTGAGTTCGAACAGGTAATTGTTTTCTTTGATTTGCCGACTGTTAAAGGGCTGCGCATCGCCCGTTCGCTCAACCAGACGGTAGTTGCCCGCGGTATCGGCCAGGTACAAATCAATATGATCAAGCGGCGGATAAGCCAGCTCCAGCAGCCAGGTACGCTGGGTTTCAGGGTTTTTGGGCAGGTAACGTAAATCAACTTTCAGCCAAAAGACCGAGTGCGAATAGCCCGCGTTGAGCGTGGCTTTATCGTGAACTTTGAACAGGCCATCGTGTGCGATGACATCGTTCAGCGTCGCCAAGCCTTCTACATCTTCGAAGACCTGCATCACTCGGCCCAGGGGCAGGCTCTGTGTGGTTTCGTCGAACTCAACTGCGCTGACCAGCATCGGTAGCCAGCCCAATAACATCATCACCAAATAGCGCATACAGCCCCAGCGTTCCGCATCCGGTAACGTGCACAATCCCCCATTCCTTTCGAGACCACGTTCACCGGCTTACCTATTGTTAATTGGGGGCCAACTCTAGCATAGCCACTGATGGCAAATACACACCCCTCAAACAATCAAAGAAAAGGCTCTAGAACGGGCATTTCAGAGCATTCCTGTCGGATAATCCTCTATCGCTTGCAGGACAATTAAAGACTTATCAGCGACATATCATTCAACGCGGAGCAAGCCGCCGCAAAAAAGCGTTTGGTGGTAAGCTCGCGCACCATGAATATCTACAGTTCTCGCCCCGTTGTCCTCTGTCTCTCCGGCCATGACCCCAGTGGGGGTGCCGGCTTGCAGGCAGATATCGAAGCCCTGCTGGCTCAAGGCTGCCACGCCGCTCCTGTGGTAACAGCCCTGACTGTGCAGAACACCGTGAATGTCAGCGATTTCCGCGTGCTGGATCGAGAGTGGGTGCTGGCGCAAGCCAATGCCGTGCTCAGCGACTCCACGATTGCGGCCGTCAAGCTGGGCATGCTCGGCTCACTGGAAATGGTCGACACCGTGGTCGAGCTGCTTCAAGCCCACCCGCATCTGCCGATGGTCTGCGACCCGGTGTTGCGCGCAGGCGGTGGCGGGCGACTGGGCAAAGACGAAGTGGGCTACGCCATGCGCGAACGCTTGCTGCCGCTGGCAGTCATTGCCACCCCTAACCTGCCTGAAGCCCGCATTCTGGCCGAACTGCCCGAAGGCAGCGCCGATGAATGCGCCGAAAAACTCCTGCCGTTCTGTAAACACTTGCTCATCACCGGCGGACACGGCGATGAACACGAAGTCCATAACCGCTTGTACAGCCGCGACGGTAGCCGTCATACCTTCACCTGTTACCGCCTGCCGGGTAGCTATCACGGCTCGGGCTGCACCTTGGCCAGTACGTTGGCTGGGCGTTTGGCCATTGGCGAAAATCTGGTCAGCGCGGTAGAGACCGCACTCAATTACACGTGGCGCACCCTGCGTGATGCCGAGCAACTGGGCCAGGGCCAATTTGTGCCTCGCCGTTTGCCGCTGGACTTCTGTTCGTAACGAATGAGGCTCGACCGATGAAGCTGCGTGGTCTTTACGCAATCACTGATAGCCAGCTGCTAGCCGGCAAATTTTTAGGGTATGTCGAGGCAGCGCTGGATGGCGGCCTGACCCTGTTGCAGTACCGCGACAAGAGCGGCGACGAAGCCCGCCGCCTGCGCGAAGCCGAAACGTTGAAGGAGTTATGCGATCGTTATAAAGCTCACTTGATCATCAACGATGACGCTGAGCTGGCTGCACGTCTGGGCGTGGGCGTTCACCTGGGCCAAACCGACGGCCCGCTGACACCTGCGCGGGCATTGCTGGGGGCAAAGGCGATCATTGGTTCAACCTGCCACGACCAGATCGACCTGGCCGAGCAAGCCGCCAAAGAAGGTGCAACGTATGTCGCCTTTGGCCGTTTCTTCACCTCCAACACCAAGCCCGGTGCAGCCCCGGCAGCTCTGGATGTCATTGATCAGGCGCGCACCCGGCTTCATCTGCCGATTTGTGTGATTGGCGGCATTACCCTGGACAACGCGGCGCCGCTGGTCGAGCGCGGGGCTGATTTGCTGGCGGTGGTGCACGGCCTGTTTGGCGCTGACAACGCTCAGGAAGTGACCCGACGCGCCCGCGCGTTCAACGCCCTGCTGTCTATTTAAATACCGAATACTGATTCAGAGAGAGCCCATCATGTCTCGTTCCGAAACCCTGTTTGCCAACGCCCAAAAACACATCCCCGGCGGCGTGAACTCGCCAGTTCGTGCTTTCAAGAGCGTGGGCGGCACGCCGCTGTTTTTCAAACATGCCGAAGGCGCCTATGTCACCGACGAAGACGACAAGCGTTATGTCGACTACGTCGGCTCCTGGGGCCCGATGATTCTGGGCCACAGCCACCCGGACGTGTTGGACGCCGTGCGTGCGCAGTTGGAACACGGTTTGTCGTATGGCGCACCGACCGCCATGGAGACCGAAATGGCTGACCTGGTGTGCTCGATTGTGCCGTCGATGGAAATGGTGCGCATGGTCAGCTCCGGCACCGAAGCCACCATGAGTGCCATCCGTCTGGCGCGCGGCTTCACTGGCCGCGACAACATTCTCAAGTTCGAAGGCTGCTACCACGGCCACTCTGACAGCTTGCTGGTCAAGGCCGGTTCCGGCGCACTGACTCAGGGCGTTCCAAGCTCGGGCGGCGTGCCTGCCGATTTCGCCAAACACACCCTGACCACCACGTTCAACGACCTCGAGGCGGTTGAAAAACTGCTGGACGACGTGGGCAGCACCGTGGCGTGCATCATCGTCGAACCGGTCGCTGGCAACATGAACTGCGTTCCGCCTGCTCCGGGCTTCCTGGAAGGCCTGCGCAGCCAGTGTGACAAATACGGCATCGTGCTGATTTTTGACGAAGTGATGACCGGTTTCCGCGTGGCACTGGGCGGCGCCCAAGCCCACTACGGCGTCACCCCGGACCTGAGCACGTTCGGCAAAATCATCGGTGGCGGCATGCCGGTGGGCTGCTTTGGCGGCAAACGAGAAATCATGCAGCACATCGCCCCGCTGGGCCCTGTGTATCAGGCGGGCACGCTGTCCGGCAACCCGCTGGCGATGGCCGCAGGCCTGACCACCTTGCGCCTCATCAGCCGTCCGGGCTTCCATGCCGAGCTGACCGACTACACAACGCGCCTGCTCGATGGCCTGCAACAGCGTGCGGACGCCGCCGGAATCCCGTTTGTGACCACTCAGGCGGGCGGCATGTTTGGCCTGTACTTCAGCGGCGCCGATGACATCGTGACGTTCGACGACGTGATGGCCAGCGATGCCGACCTGTTCAAGCGCTTCTTCCACCTGATGCTGGAAGGCGGCGTGTACCTGGCACCGAGTGCTTTTGAAGCCGGTTTCACGTCAATTGCCCATGGCGAAGCTGAGTTGCAACTGACCCTGGATGCTGCCGAGCGTGCTTTCGCTGCGCTGAAGTAATCCTCAGAGCCGATAAGGGGTTAGCCCCTTGTCGGCTTTTTTATGTCCGTTATGCGGTAATTTTTGACGCCGCCCGTCCAGAATCGTCTTAAATCAATCGATATGGCGGTCACGCAGCAGAAAAACGAGTAAAGACTTTGTAAGGTTGCCTCCGCTTATTTCATAATGCGCGCCTACTCATCCCTTGGTCGGGTATGCCCGCCTATCAGAGGTACGTCGATTCCCATGAACCGCACCGGCCGCGCCCTTGCACTGGGCTGCCTGTTGCTCCTACAACCGCTGCTTGCCCAGGCAGGCGGTAACTCGTTGTTGATCCCAGCGATGGGTCGCTGCACCCTCAATACTCAGCCAGAAGACCTTCAGGAGGCACTCGCTGCGTGCATTGAAGCGGCTAAAGCCGGGGATGCAGAAGCCGAATACGAGTTAGGCGAGTTCTATTACGACGGTAAAAATGCCCCACAAGACCTCAATAAAGCCCTGAGCTACTTTGAGCAGGCGTCGCTGCAAGGCCACGCGATGGCCCAATTCCAGCTCGGCACCATGTTCTTCAAGGGCGAAGGTGTGCCGGCCAACAACATTCAGGCGTACATCGTGCTGAAAATGGCCGCAGTCAACGGCGCCGAAGACGCGCTCGACACCGCCGATCTGGTGGCCGAACAAATGCCTCGCGACCAGCTCGAAACAGCGACCCAGATATTGGGGCAGATCTTCCGCAAATACCTGCTCGAATTGCAGTCAGCTGATGGCCGTTCGCCGTTTTCGCCACTGCCTTGAGCCCCCTCCTGTCGCCCTTTACCCAGACAACTGAAAACCACTGCGCCTGGGCATAAATGCATTCGGGGAGTTACTTCTCCGGCATAGGAAACGGAAACGGCATCACGTTGCTCACGCCACGCGCTTCGCTGATTTTCGGGGTACCCAGACGCTCGACCTCGTCGATACGCACAATCGAGTGCATCGGCACAAAGCTGCGCACCACACCTTCAAATTGAGCCTTGAGCTTTTCTTCGCTCGGATCGACGACCATTTGCGTGCGCTCACCGAAGACGAACTCCTCGACTTCCAGGAAACCCCACAGATCACTTTGATAGATCTGCTTGGCGTACATTTCGAACACCTGGCCCTGATTGAGGAAAATCACCTTGTAGATTGGAGCTTCACGTTTGGTCATGGTGGGCGGGTGACATCTGAGGATATAAAAGAGGGCGCAAACTATAGCATAGCCACTGGACGCTAAGCGCTAGGAACCAACGGCTATGCCCCCTATAATGCGCGGTTCTTTGAACCACTTGATGAACACCCATGGCCAAGAAGCTTTACATCGAAACCCACGGTTGCCAGATGAATGAGTACGACAGCTCGCGCATGGTCGATCTGCTGGGTGAACATCAGGCCCTGGAAGTCACAGCGCGCGCCGAAGACGCTGATGTCATCCTGCTTAATACCTGCTCGATCCGTGAACGCGCCCAAGACCGCGTGTACTCGCAACTGGGCCGCTGGCGTGAACTGAAACTGGCCAACCCCGAGATGGTGATTGCCGTCGGTGGCTGCGTGGCCAGCCAGGAAGGCGCCGCGATCCGCGACCGCGCCCCTTATGTTGACGTGGTATTCGGCCCGCAAACTTTGCACCGCCTGCCCGAAATGATCGACGCCGCACGCATCACCAAGCTGCCACAGGTGGATGTGTCGTTCCCCGAAATCGAAAAATTTGATCACTTGCCCGAGCCGCGTATCGACGGCCCAAGCGCCTACGTGTCGGTGATGGAAGGTTGCAGCAAGTACTGCACGTTCTGCGTGGTGCCGTACACCCGCGGCGAAGAAGTCAGCCGCCCGTTCGACGACGTGTTGGCCGAAGTGATTCACCTGGCTGAAAACGGCGTGCGCGAAGTGACGTTGCTGGGGCAGAACGTTAACGGCTACCGAGGTTTGACCGAAGGCGGTCGCCTGGCGGATCTCGCCGAGTTGATTCGCGTGGTCGCGGCTATCGACGGGATCGAGCGCATTCGCTACACCACCTCGCACCCGCTGGAGTTCTCCGACAGCCTGATCCAGGCGCACGCCGAAGTGCCTGAACTGGTGAAACACCTGCACCTGCCCGTGCAATCGGGTTCGGACCGCATCCTGTCGGCGATGAAGCGCAACCACACCGCCTTGGAATACAAGTCCAAGCTGCGCAAATTGCGCGCGGCGGTGCCGGGCATCTGCATCAGTTCGGACTTTATCGTTGGCTTCCCCGGTGAAACCGAGAAAGACTTCGAACAAACCATGAAGCTGATCGAAGACGTCGGTTTCGACTTCTCGTACTCCTTTGTCTACAGCCAGCGGCCCGGCACACCGGCTGCTGACCTGGCTGACGACACGCCGGAAGAGCGTAAAAAAGAGCGCCTGAACGCGCTGCAGCATCGCCTCAACCAGCAGGGTTTCGAGATCAGCCGACAAATGGTGGGCTCCACTCAGCGGATTCTGGTCACCGACTACTCGAAAAAAGACCCTGGCGAGTTGCAAGGCCGCACCGAAAACAACCGAATTGTAAACTTCCGCTGCGACAATCCGCAGTTGATCGGACAATTTGCCGATGTACACATCGACGCCGCCCAGCCGCACTCGTTGCGCGGGTCATTGCTGAACTGATACACGCCCCTGTGGGAGCTGGCTTGCCAGCTCCCACAAAAGGTATGCAGCCGCCAATAATCATTTTCCTCGGCCCTTTCACCTGCGGCCTGCTAGCGTTATCCTTCAATTCATCTCAATTGCCTTAGGGCGGCTAAAAACGACCTTGAACGCACCCATCGAACCACATCGTTTTCTCCTCGAGCCTTTTGAGGCCCGCCGCTTCGCCAATATGTGCGGACAATTCGACGAGCATTTGCGCCTGATCGAACAACGTCTCACGATCGAAATCCGCAATCGCGGTAATCAATTCGAGCTGATCGGCGACCCAAAACTCACGTCTTCCGCAGAAAACCTGCTGCGTCGCCTGTACCGCGAAACCAAAGCCACTGAGCTTTCGCCGGATCTGGTGCATCTGTTCCTGCAGGAATCTGACATGCAAGACCTCGCCAGCAACCCCGTGGCCGAAGCCAGCGTTTCACTGCGCACCAAAAAGGGCATGATTCGCCCTCGCGGTATCAATCAGCAGCGCTACGTGAAGGAAATCCTGGGCAACGACATCAACTTCGGCATTGGCCCAGCCGGTACGGGTAAAACCTACCTGGCCGTGGCCTGCGCAGTTGACGCCCTGGAGCGCGAGCAAATTCGGCGCATCTTGTTGGTGCGCCCAGCCGTTGAAGCCGGTGAAAAGCTCGGTTTCCTGCCGGGTGACCTGTCGCAGAAGATCGACCCGTACTTGCGCCCGCTGTATGACGCGCTGTACGAGATGCTGGGTTTTGAATACGTGGCCAAGCTGATCGAGCGCCAGGTCATTGAAGTGGCACCGCTGGCCTACATGCGCGGCCGCACGCTGAACAACAGCTTCATCATTCTCGACGAAAGCCAGAACACCACCGTTGAGCAAATGAAGATGTTCCTGACCCGTATCGGTTTCGGCTCCACCGCCGTGATCACCGGTGACATCACTCAGATCGACCTGCCAAAAGGCACCAAGTCGGGTCTGAATCACGTCATTGAAGTGCTCAAGGACGTGCCGGGCATCAGCTTTACTCACTTCCAGTCCAAGGACGTGGTGCGCCACCCATTGGTGCAACGCATCGTTGAAGCCTACGGGCGCTACGAACAGGAAGCCGCAGACAAACTGGCTGCCCTGCCCGCCGCCAAGGACTACCGCCACGATGCTTGAGCTTGACCTGCAACTGGCGACCGATGCCGCAGCCCCCAGTGAAGCCCAGTTCCGCCAATGGTGCGAACTGGCGCTGCGCCAGCGCACCGCTGACTCGGAAATGACCATTCGTCTGGTCGACGAGGCCGAAGGCCGTGAGCTTAATCACACCTGGCGCCAAAAAGACTACGCAACCAACGTGCTGTCCTTCCCGGCTGACGTGCCCGACGAATTCCTCGACATCCCGTTACTCGGCGATCTGGTGATTTGTGTGGCCGTGGTCGAACGCGAAGCCGCTGAACAAGGCAAGGCACTTGAAGCTCACTGGGCTCACTTAGTGATGCACGGCTGCTTGCATCTTCTGGGTTACGACCATATAGAAGACGACGAAGCAGAAGAAATGGAAGCGCTGGAACGAACGTTGCTTGCAGAACTGGGTCATCCGGATCCATATGCAGACGACGAAACTGATTAACCACCCACTGAAACAACCCAGGGATACGAGTAAATCGCTATGAGCGAAGACCGATCGAGCAACGGGCAAAAGTCATGGTTAGGTAAGCTGACCCAGGCCTTTGCCCATGAGCCGAAAAACCGCCAGGAGCTGCTTGAGCTGCTGCGCGAAGCACATCAGAACAAACTGTTGGACAGCGAAGCGCTGGCCATCGTCGAAGGCGCCATTCAAGTGGCTGACCTGCAAGTACGGGACATCATGGTTCCGCGCTCGCAGATGATCAGCATCAAGGCGACCCAGACACCTCGCGAATTTCTCCCGGCGATCATTGACGCGGCGCACTCGCGCTATCCGGTGATCGGCGAAAGCCACGATGACGTCCTCGGCGTCCTGCTGGCCAAAGACCTGCTGCCGCTGATCCTTCAAGAGAACGGCGACAAGTACAACATTAAGGATTTGCTGCGTCCGGCGACATTTGTCCCTGAGTCCAAGCGCCTTAACGTGTTGCTGCGCGAATTCCGTGCTAACCACAACCACATGGCCATCGTCATTGACGAATACGGCGGTGTGGCCGGTCTGGTCACGATTGAAGACGTTCTGGAGCAGATCGTCGGCGACATCGAAGACGAGCACGATGTCGAAGAAGACAGCTACATCAAGCCGCTGCCAAGCGGCGACTTCCTGATCAAGGCCCTGACGCCCATCGAGAACTTCAACGAGTTCTTTGACAGCGACTTCTCCGACGACGAGTTCGACACCGTTGGCGGCCTGGTCATGAGCGCGTTCGGACACTTGCCAAAACGCAATGAAATCACTGAAATCGGCCCTTATCGGTTCCGCATTCTGAATGCTGACAGCCGTCGAATTCACTTGATTCGCTTAACGCCTATTGCCCGCTAAACCTTCACGCTAAGGATTGAAATGCGCTGGATAACCTCCCCCGGCTGGCCCGGTAACTTGCTGGCCGTGGTAGCCGGCGCACTGACAACCCTGGCGCTGGCTCCTTTCGATATTTGGCCTTTGGCACTGGTAGCCTTGGCCATTTTTTATCTTGGCTTGCGCGACCTCTCGCCTAAACAGGCGCTGGGACGTGGTTGGTGCTACGGCTTCGGCCTGTTTGGCGCGGGCACCAGCTGGATCTACTACAGCATTCACCACTTCGGTGGCGCCTCGGTAATGCTGGCCGGTTTACTGATGCTGGCGTTCACCGCCGCCATCGCCTGGTTCTTCGCCCTGCCCGCCTGGCTGTGGGCGCGCTGGATTCGTCGCAACGAAGCCCCGCTGGCCGACGCCCTGGCGTTTGCTGCGCTGTGGGTGATTCAAGAAGCGTTTCGCGGCTGGTTCCTGACCGGTTTCCCGTGGCTTTACTCGGGTTACAGCCAGCTTGACGGCCCACTGGCCGGGCTCGCGCCACTGGGTGGCATGTGGCTGATCTCGTTCATTCTGGCCCTGACCGCCGCCCTGCTGTGCAACTTGCCACGCCTGATCAAGATCAAGCGCAAAGCCTTTATTGGCGCAGCCGTCGTGCTGCTGATCGGCCCTTGGTGCATCGGCATTGCACTCAAGCATCACGCCTGGACCAGCCCGTCGGGCAATCCGCTGAGTGTGGCCGCCATTCAGGGCAACGTTGAACAGAGCATGAAATGGGACCCGGCGCAGCTCAACGCGCAGCTGGCGCTGTACCGCGACATGACCCTCAGCTCTAAACGTGCCGACCTGATCGTGTGGCCAGAAACCGCTATCCCGGTACTCAAAGAAAACGCCGAAGGGTATTTGACGATGATGGGGCGGTTTGCCGCCGAGCGAAATTCCGCACTGATTACCGGCGTACCGATCCGTCAGGAAGTGCGCCACGAATCGCGTTACTTCAACGGCATCACAGCGGTCGGTGAAGGCGATGGCATTTACCTGAAACAAAAACTGGTGCCATTTGGTGAGTACGTACCGTTGCAGGACGTGTTGCGCGGCGTGATCGCGTTCTTTGACCTGCCAATGTCCGACTTTGCTCGCGGCCCGGCGGATCAACCCATGCTGCAAGCCAAGGGTTATCAGATCGCCCCGCTGATTTGCTACGAAGTGGTATACCCGGACTTTGTCGCAGGCCTGGCCGCCCAGAGCGATATTTTGCTGACCATCAGCAACGACACCTGGTTCGGCACCTCGATTGGTCCGCTGCAACATTTGCAGATGGCACAAATGCGCGCCCTTGAAGCAGGCCGCTGGATGATCCGGGCGACCAACAACGGCGTCACTGCGCTGGTTAACCCATACGGTCAAATCACCGCCCAGATCCCGCAATTCGAGCGCGGCATCCTGTATGGCGAAGTCGTACCGATGCACAACCTGACACCGTATCTGCAATGGCGCTCATGGCCGCTGGCGATTCTGTGCGTACTGCTGATCGGCTGGGCGCTGATCACCAGCCGGATTGCCAAGACGGTTTAGGCCCGAACAAAACGGGAGCCCGCGGGAGCGGGCTTTCTGTCAGCGATAAAACAACGGGTAGGCAATCTGCCCGACGGCTTCGTTGAGCAATAACCCGGACTGCCAGATCGACTTGTACTCTGGCAGCCAGCCTCCAAACGGCCTTGCGTTGCCGGCACTTAAAAAGCCGACTGGCGCAGGCACCACTTCAAATCCGGCCTTTTCAAAACACCACACCGAACGCGGCATGTGCCATGCCTGCGTCACCACCACGACGCGCTTGATACCCTGCGGCAACAGAATGTCGGCGCTCATTTGAGCGTTTTCCCATGTGGTGCGGCTTTGTTCTTCTTTCCAGCGCACCTCGACACCCGAATCATCGCGCAACGAATCAGCCATTATCTGCGCCTCACTCGGCGGCGTGCCGTAGTGCAAGCCGCCCGTGGTCAGCACCGGCAAGCCCGAGGCCTTGGCCAGTCGTGCTGCATACCGCTGGCGCTCGAGCCCGATCATGGTCGGCTGATCACTGCCCCAGGCCGGGTCACTACGCTCGCGCCCTGAGCCCAGCAGCACAATCGCATCCGCACGTTCAGCCAGTGTCGACCATTCACTCGGGGCTAACGCAGGTTCACGCTCAACGGCACGCGCGCCCCACTCCACAACAATGGGCAAGCTCATTAACCATAAACCGCCAAGCCCCAAGGCAAACAGCACACCCGCCAGACGCGGACGCGAGCGCCGAAACCACCAGGCCAGCAGCAGGAGCAAAAGAAGAATGCCCGGAGGCAATAGAAATTGTTTAACGAAATATCGAATAGGCATCGAGCATCTCCAAAGATGCCCGAAGCCTAAGGGGGTTGAGGGGAGGCATCAACAGGGCCAGTCAACATTTGAACTCAAGCCCTGATACATCAACCTTGGATACACACTGCTTTCATCGTGGGCCCGGCTTGAATCGCCGCACAACCCTACGTTCCCTGCACCCTGTCTTTGAGCCAGATGACCTTGGCCTTGCGAGGGGCATTTTGCACATTCAGGCTGCCTTGCGAGCGTTCATCAGCCTCACGCCCGATCCGGTTCAAATAGACGTTGATCAACTCTAACTCGGCACGACTCAAACCACGCAATTCCAACTCGACAGGGCGCTCATCTCGTAATCGCACTGCCGTCTTTGCTGAATCAAGAGCCACACTCAAACGATCAATCAGCCGCTCGTACACCTCCGATTTTATTTCTTTGCGTTGCGACTCAGCCATCCGTACACCTCATTAAGGAAGTTTCTCCCCCCATGGACAGCTTAGCTGCGCGTGTAAAACCAGCGCGTTGCCGCGACCAACGGAATGATGAGGCAATCAGGGTTTCCCTCGATAGAGCGGGGTCATGTATGCTACGGGACTTCCTGTAACCCCTGCTCCAACCTGACCGGGCAACACAAACGCCTGTGTAAGTTGAAGAGGATTAGGCCACCCTTTATTAGTACAAGTAGCCATGCACGAACACTATCAGCCCCGTGAAATAGAAGCCGCCGCCCAATCATTCTGGGACAACCAAAAGTCCTTCGAAGTCAGCGAAGATCTAGGCAAAGAAACCTTCTACTGCCTATCGATGTTCCCGTACCCAAGCGGCAAGCTACACATGGGCCACGTGCGCAACTACACCATCGGTGACGTGATTTCCCGTTACCAGCGCATGCTGGGCAAAAATGTTCTGCAACCCATGGGTTGGGACGCTTTCGGCATGCCGGCCGAAAACGCCGCGATGAAAAACAAAGTCGCCCCGGCCAAATGGACCTACGAAAACATCGCTTACATGAAAACCCAGCTGCGCAGCCTCGGCCTGGCGGTTGACTGGTCCCGCGAAATCACCACGTGCAAGCCTGATTACTACCGCTGGGAACAATGGCTGTTCACTCGCCTGTTCGAAAAAGGTGTGATCTATCGTAAAAACGGCACCGTGAACTGGGACCCGGTCGACCAGACCGTTCTGGCCAACGAGCAAGTGATCGACGGCCGCGGCTGGCGTTCGGGCGCGGTGATCGAAAAACGCGAAATCCCGATGTACTACTTCAAGATCACCGCTTACGCGGATGAGCTGCTTGAAAGCCTCGACGACATGCCCGGCTGGCCGGAGCAGGTCAAAACCATGCAACGCAACTGGATTGGCAAATCCCGTGGCATGGAAGTGCAATTCCCTTACAACGTCGAGTCCATCGGCGAAGCGGGCGCACTCAAAGTCTTCACCACCCGTCCAGACACCTTGATGGGCGCCACCTACGTGGCCGTCGCCGCCGAACACCCGCTGGCCACCCAGGCGGCGCAAGGCAACCCGCAGCTGCAAGCGTTTATCGCTGAATGCAAGGGCGGCAGTGTTGCTGAAGCCGACATGGCCACCCAAGAGAAAAAAGGCCTGCAAACCTCGCTGTTCGTTGAGCACCCGCTGACCGGCGAGAAACTCCCGGTTTGGGTCGCCAACTATGTGCTGATGCACTACGGCGATGGCGCTGTCATGGCGGTACCGGCGCACGATGAGCGTGATTTCGAATTCGCCACCAAGTACGACCTGCCCATCAAGGCAGTCGTGCGCACCAGCGCTGGCGACGAAACACCAGCCCCTTGGCAGGATGCTTATAACGAGCACGGCACCCTGATCAACTCCGGCGAATTCGACGGTCTGGACTTCCAGGCCGCATTCGACGCCATCGAAGCCGCCTTGACCGCCAAAGGCCTGGGCCAATCGCGCACCCAGTTCCGCCTGCGTGACTGGGGCATCAGCCGTCAACGCTACTGGGGCTGCCCGATTCCGATCGTGCACTGCGACACCTGCGGTGACGTGCCGGTCCCTGAAGACCAACTGCCAGTTGTGCTGCCAGAAGACGTCGTACCCGACGGCGCTGGTTCGCCATTAGCGCGCATGCCTGAGTTTTACGAGTGCAGCTGCCCTAAATGTGGCGCACCGGCCAAGCGCGAAACCGACACGATGGACACCTTTGTCGAATCGTCGTGGTATTACGCTCGCTACGCCTCGCCGCACTTCGAAGGCGGGCTGGTTGAGCGCAAGGCGGCCGACCACTGGCTGCCGGTCGACCAATACATCGGCGGCATCGAACACGCGATCCTGCACCTGCTTTACGCGCGTTTCTTCCACAAACTGATGCGTGACGAAGGCCTGGTCAGCTCCAACGAGCCGTTCAAGAACCTGCTGACTCAAGGCATGGTCATCGCCGAGACCTACTACCGTACGCTGGACAACGGCGGCAAGGACTTCTTCAACCCGGACGACGTCGAAATCGAACGTGACGCCAAGGCCAAGATCATCGGCGCCACGCTGAAGACTGACGGCCTGCCGGTAGAAATCGGCGGCACGCAAAAAATGTCCAAATCGCTGAACAACGGCGTGGACCCGCAATACATGATCGAACAGTACGGCGCAGACACCTGCCGCCTGTTCATGATGTTTGCCTCGCCGCCTGATGCAAGCCTGGAATGGTCGGACTCGGGTGTTGAAGGTTCGCACCGCTTCCTCAAGCGCGTATGGCGCCTGGCCCACGCTCACGTCGGCCAAGGCCTGCCGGGCGCGCTGGACATCGCCAGCCTGAACGACGAGCAGAAAGTCATTCGCCGGGCCATCCACCAGGCGATCAAGCAAGCCAGCCAGGACGTCGGCCTGCACCACAAATTCAACACCGCCGTCGCCCAGGTGATGACCGTAATGAACGTGCTCGAAAAAGCACCGCAAACCACCGAGCAGGATCGTGCCTTACTGCAAGAAGGCCTTGAGACTGTAGCGTTGATCCTGGCGCCGATCACTCCACATATCAGCCATGAGCTGTGGAATCAGTTGGGGCACGCCGGAGCAATCATCGACGCACCGTGGCCAACCCTGGACGAAAGTGCGCTGGTGCAAGACACCCTGCAACTGGTTATTCAGGTTAACGGCAAACTGCGCGGCCAGATCGACATGCCGGCAAGCGCCAGCCGTGAAGACGTTGAAGCGGCTGCCCGCGTCAACGAAAACGTGCTGCGTTTCACCGAAGGCCTGACGATCCGCAAAGTGATCGTGGTGCCTGGCAAACTGGTCAATATCGTCGCCAGCTAATTGGAACAGGCGCCCGTACTGCGTGCGGGTGCCCAACAAAACCTTTCGGGCCGCCACGTCGGCCCTCCTGGTTTCAAGGGGAGCAACACATGATCAAACGCAACTTGCTGGTGATGGGTCTCGCTGTTCTGTTGAGCGCCTGCGGCTTCCAGCTGCGCGGCACCGGCACCAATCAGCTGACCATCACCGAACTGGGTGTCAGTGCTCGCAATGCTTATGGCGACTCGGTTCGCGAACTGCGCCAGGCGCTGGAAAGCAGCGGCGTCAAAGTCACTGACAACGCGCCCTACAAACTGGTTTTGGCCAACGAACAAGAAAGCTCGCGCGCTGCCAGTTATACCGGCACCAACTCATCAGCTGAGTACGAGCTGACCAAAATCTGGAACTACGAGATCATCGGCGAAAACAACTTGCCTTTGCTCGATAGCAAGATTGAAGCGCATAAAGTCTACCTGCAGGACGGCAACAACCTGAGCGGTTCCACTCAGGAAGCGGCGATGACCCGTAAAGAAATGACTGGTGACCTGGTGCAGCAAATGCTGTTGCGTCTGTCGCAGCTGACACCGGCGCGTCTGGCCGAGCTGCAAACAGTCGCGGATGAGAAGGCACGTGCAGAAGCACAAGCCCTCGAAGCTGCACGCAAGGCTGAAGCCGAAACACCTCAGCAGTCGCCACTCGAACTGCCAAACCAGTAAGGCATACGGGGCGCTCAGGCGCCCCGTCATCTATCAAGCCCCTATGAAACTCGCCCCCGCTCAACTCGCCAAACACCTGCAAGGCAGCCTCGCGCCCATCTACATCGTCAGCGGCGATGACCCGTTGCTGTGCCAGGAAGCCGCCGACTCCATCCGTAGCGCCGCCCGCAAACAAGGCTTTGATGAACGCCAGGTATTCAGCGCTGACGCCAGCTTTGACTGGGGTTCGCTGTTGCAAGCGGGTGCCAGCATGTCGCTGTTCGCTGAAAAACGCCTGCTGGAACTGCGCCTGCCCTCTGGCAAGCCCGGCGACAAAGGTGCGGCGGCGCTGCTCGAATACTGCTCACGCCCTGCCGAAGACACCTTGCTACTGATCAGCTTGCCCAAGCTCGATGGCAGCGCGCAAAAAACCAAGTGGGGCAAGGCACTGGTCGAAGGCCCGCAGACCCAGTTCGTACAAATCTGGCCGGTAGACGCCAGCCAGTTGCCGCAATGGATTCGCCAGCGCTTGTCCCAAGCTGGGCTGTCTGCCAGTCAGGACGCTGTCGAACTGATTGCTGCGCGGGTAGAAGGCAACCTGCTGGCAGCCGCCCAGGAAGTCGAAAAGCTCAAGCTGATGGCCGAAGACGGCCAGATTACGGTCGAGACCGTGCAAGCGGCGGTGGCTGACAGTGCACGTTTCGACGTCTTCGGGCTGGTTGATGCGGTACTCAACGGCGAAGCGCCGCACGCCTTGCGCATGCTTGAAGGCCTGCGCGGCGAAGGCGTTGAGCCACCGGTGATTTTGTGGGCGCTGGCCCGAGAGTTGCGGGTCCTGGCCAACATTGCCTTGCAGTACAGCCAGGGCATCCCGCTGGACAAAGCGTTTAGTCAGGCCCGCCCACCGGTCTGGGACAAACGCAAACCGCTGATGAGCAAAGCCTTGCAACGTTATTCGGCGCAACGCTGGGCTCAACTGCTGATGGATGCACAGCGCATCGATGCCCAAATCAAAGGCCAGGCGGCCGGGTCTGCGTGGAGCAGCCTGAGTCGATTAACGCTGTTGATGTGTGGGCAACGTCTGAACTTGCCTGCGGAGTAGGCACAAACGCTGTAGCCGCTTACGAAGGCTGCGTTGGGCTGCGGCTACAGGAGAACCGGCCGCCACTGGACATCTTCAAAAAACTGGCCGATGATTTGTGCTTGTTTAAACCCAGTGAGAGCAAATGCCATGAGCAAGCGCCCCAACAAGGCCAAATCCATCGTCGCCCAACCCTTGTTCCGAAGCCGCCAGGAACGCCCCGCCAAAGGCAAAGGCAGCTACCGCCGCGAAGCCTTCCAGTCGAGAGACCGGGAGGCTTTTTACTATCTGGCTGCCTGACAGCGGGGATGATAAGGTCTGCATCTGATTTGCATTACCTGGACCTGCGCATGCCCTTAAGTTATTCACGTCGTTGGCCAATGCGCCAACTGATTGCTGCTTCCAGCGTCATTTTGTTAGTCGCCTGCGCAGAAAAACCGACCGCAGCCGATGCTCAACCCCTTCCCGCCACGCCCGCCGCGCCCGTGGTCACCACCAGCGCTGCCAGCACCGATGTGCCAGATATTCAGCCCGCCCAGAGCTTCAGCGAGTGGCAGGCCAATTTCCGTGCTCAAGCCCTGAACGCCGGAATCTCACCGCAAATATTCGATAACGCGTTTGCTGGCATTACGCCCGACATGAGCGTGATCAAGGCCGACCGCAGCCAACCTGAGTTCAGCCGCCCGGTCTGGGAGTACCTCGACGGGGCCCTGTCGCCGTTGCGTGTTCGTAACGGCCAGCGCCTGCTGGAGCAAAACGCCGAGCTGCTGACCCGCATCGAGCAACGCTACGGCGTAGATCGCCAGGCGCTGGTGTCGGTCTGGGGCATGGAAAGCAACTTCGGTACTTTCCAGGGCAATAAGTCGGTGATCCGCTCACTGGCAACCCTCGCCTACGAAGGCCGCCGCCCTGAGTTCGCCCAGAGCCAACTGATCGCCGCGCTGAAGATTATTCAAGAAGGCGATATCACTCCTGAAAAAATGCTCGGCTCCTGGGCAGGCGCCATGGGCCAGACCCAGTTCATCCCGACCACCTATGAAACCCACGCCGTGGATTTCGATGGCGACGGTCGCCGCGACATCTGGAACAGCTCGGCTGATGCCTTGGCCTCGACTGCGCACTACCTGCAAAGCTCAGGCTGGAAGCAGGGTCAGCCGTGGGGGTTTGAGGTTAAATTGCCGAGCGGATTTGACTACGCGCTGGCCGATGGCGCGGTACGAAAAAGCGTCAGTGAGTGGCAGAAACTGGGCGTTACACTGCCAGCCGATGCTCAAGCGCCTACAGGCACGCAAGAGTTGAGCGCAACGTTGTTGCTGCCCGCTGGCTACCGTGGCCCGGCGTTTTTAGTGCTGGATAACTTCCGCGCCATTTTGCGTTACAACAACTCATCGTCGTACGCACTGGCCGTGGGCTTGCTCTCTCAGCGCTTCAACGGCGATGGCGTCATTTTGGGTGATTGGCCAAAAGATGACCTGCCGCTGAGCCGATCCGAGCGAATCGAACTGCAAACCCTGCTCACTCAGCGCAATTACGATGCGGGTAATCCCGACGGGATTATTGGCGCGAACACCCGCAAGGCAATCCGCAGTGCACAGCAGGCTTTTGGCTGGCCGGCAGATGGCTACCCTTCGCATAAATTGCTTGAGCGTTTGCGCAGTCAGTAACCCATTACCCTGTAGGAGCAGCCGGTCGACGCTCGATTGCCTCGCGATCTTTTAAAAGATCAAAAGATCGCGAGGCAAGCTCGCTCCTACAGGGTCAGGCTCGAACCGTCACCACCGCCTGCTCAAGCAGCAACTGCTGGTTGTCCGCATCCAGACGCACTTGCGCGCCCATCGGCAAGGTGATGTTCGGGTCGCAATGCCCACTGCGCCAGCCAGCCAGCACAGGGATATTCAGCGGCCCCAGTTCTTGCTTGAGCAACCGCTCCAGCGCCTGCACATCGACCCCGGCAAAATCCCCCACGAGCACCCCGCGTAACTGGCCAAGCTTGCCTGCCAGTCGCAGATGGGTGAGCAAACGATCGACCCGGTACAGCGGTTCGTTGACGTCTTCGATAAACAGGATGATGCCGTCATCATCCAGCTCAAACGCGGTGCCCATGGCAGCGCAGATCATCGACAGATTGCCGCCCAGCAAACGGCCACAGGCCGAGCCAGACGCCAGGGTGGTCAACGGGTAGGCCGCAGGGTGTTCGAGCAAAGCAGGTTGTTGCCCACTCAGCATGCGAAACAAGGAAGACTCAGTCGGCGGCTGTTTGTTACCCAGCAGGTCCGCGTTAAGCATGCCCCCGTGAAAGGTCACAAAGCCTGCGTAGCGGGTGATCGCCAGATGCAGCGCGGTGATGTCGCTATAGCCTACGAACGGTTTGGGATGGCGTCGCAGGAGCTCAAAATCGATATCGTCAAGAAAGCGCGAGCAACCATAACCTCCGCGCAAACAGAAAATCGCATCAATGCTGTCGTCAGCAAACGCGTCATGAAGGTCGCGCAAGCGAACGGCATCTGAACCTGCCAGGTAGCCTTCTTTTTCCCAAACACCTGGAAACACCCTGAGCTGATAACCACGGGCATGCATCCATTGGGTTGCGTGTTGCAGATCAAGTTCGGCAGGACCGGCCGGGGCGATCAGGCCGATCACCCCGCCAGCAGGCAGCGCGGGCACCGCGCTGTGAGTCTTGAAAGACACGGGCGCGGTGGGCCGGCTATTCATCGCTTCAGGCACCCACCAGCATGTTTTTAACCAGCTTGGCTTGTTCGTCAGCGTGGTACGAAGAACGCACCAGTGGGCCCGACGCTACGTTTTTGAAGCCCATTTTGTAACCTTCTTCGGCGAACCAGGCGAAGGTGTCCGGGTGAACAAAACGTTGCACCGGCAAGTGGCTGCGCGACGGTTGCAGGTACTGGCCCAAGGTCAGCATGTCGATGTCGTGTTCGCGCATGCGCTTCATCACTTCAATGACTTCGTCATCGGTCTCGCCCAAGCCCAGCATCAGGCCGGATTTGGTCGGGATGTGCGGCATCATTTGCTTGAAGCGTTGCAGCAAGGTCAGCGACCACTGGTAGTCAGAACCCGGACGCGCAGCCTTGTACAGGCGCGGCACGGTTTCGAGGTTGTGGTTGAAGACGTCTGGCGGCTCGGCGGCAGTGATTTCCAGCGCGATGTCCATGCGGCCACGGTAGTCCGGAACCAGGGTTTCGAGCAGGACGTTCGGCGACAGTCGACGGATTTCGCGAATGCAGTCGGCAAAGTGCTGAGCACCACCGTCACGCAGGTCGTCGCGGTCTACCGAGGTAATTACCACGTACTTCAAACGCAGGTCAGCAATGGCAATCGCCAGGCTTTCAGGCTCGTTGACATCCAATGGCTTCGGACGGCCGTGGCCCACGTCACAGAACGGGCAGCGACGGGTGCAGATGTCGCCCATGATCATGAACGTCGCCGTGCCACCCGAGAAGCATTCGCCCAGGTTCGGGCAGGACGCTTCTTCGCACACGCTGTGCAACTTGTGCTTACGCAGCAAGGCCTTGATGCGATCGACTTCCGGCGACACCGGGATGCGCACGCGAATCCAGTCCGGTTTCTTTGGCAACTCGGTGGTCGGAATAATCTTTACCGGGATACGCGCAACCTTTTCGGCACCGCGCAATTTAACGCCGGTCTCAACCTTGGAACGGGCCTCTTGCGCACGGGCCACACGTTCGGAGATATCCAGCGTCGGGATCAGGGTTTGAACAGCGTCTTGCGCAGTAGTCATATCAATCGATTCCGCCCGTTAGGGTCGTCTGCTCAGCATAGTCGAGGTGTTTGACGAGCTGCACGCGCAGCCGGGCACTCACCTCGGCAAATTCAATCGGCCCTGCACGGTCACGCAACTGGGTCATCGCCAGCCCCGCATAACCACAGGGGTTAATCCGTCCAAACGGTTCCAGGTCCATGTCCACATTCAGGGCCAGGCCGTGAAAAGAGCAGCCATTGCGAATACGCAGACCCAGAGAGGCGATTTTCGCGCCGTCAACGTAAACGCCCGGGGCATCAGCCTTGGCCGCTGCTGTCACACCATAAGTGTCCAGCAGGTCGATCAGGCAATGCTCCATCCGGCTCACCAGTTCTCGTACGCCAAAACCAAGGCGGCGCACGTCCAGCAACAGGTAAGCGACCAATTGGCCAGGCCCGTGATACGTCACTTGCCCACCGCGGTCTGACTTGACCACAGGAATATCACCCGGCAATAACAGATGTTCGGCCTTGCCTGCCTGACCTTGGGTAAACACGGGCGGATGCTGCACCAGCCAGACTTCGTCTTGCGTGTCCGGCTTATGCTTGCGCTCTTCAGTGAAACGCTGCATCGCCAGCCACGTGCGCTCGTAGTCGAGCTGACCCAGCTCGCGAATACCCAAGACCTGCGACATCACAGCACCATGTGTACGAAGCCGGTGGCTCGCAATTCGCTGTTGATGTTGTACAGCTGGTCTTGATCGGTCGCAACAATGTGCAACTGGATCGTGGTGTATTTGCCATTGGTGCTTTGGCGCTCGTCAATGCGGTCGTCATTGACCGTTGCGTATTTCTTGACGATATCAATGATCTTGTCTTTGTTGCCCACACCCGTGTCGCTGATCACCTTAACCGGGTAATCCACGTTAGGGAATTCGATCTTTGGCGCCTTTACTTCGGTGTCGGTCATGGCGTATTGGCCTCGTAAGCCCAGGACTACAGAATGACCCCGTGCAGGGTAAGCACGGGGTCACGCAGGGGGAGTGCTATCAGTTGAACATCCCGTAGAAGAATAGACGGATGCTATCCCACACGCGGCGGAAAATACCACCTTCCTCAACCGGCTCAAGGGCGATCAGGTCGGCGCTGTGCACAACCTTGTCGTCCAGCTTGACCTCAACCTTACCGATCACATCACCTTTGGCGATAGGCGCCATCAGTTGTGGGTTCATGGTCATGCTGGCAGCCAGCTTTTTCAATTGGCCTTTAGGCAACGTCATGGTCAGGTCATCGGCCAGACCGGCTTTAACCTGATGCGTGGTGCCTTTCCAGACCGGAGCCTGAGCCAGCTCAGTGCCTTTCTGGTAGAAGGTTTGGGTTTCAAAGAAACGGAAGCCGTAGGTCAGCAGTTTCTGAGTTTCAGCCGCACGGGCCGCTTCGCTGTTAGTACCGAATACCACGGCGATCAGGCGCATGCCATCACGTACAGCCGAAGACACCATGCAGTAGCCGGCTTCGTCGGTGTGGCCGGTTTTCAGGCCATCAACGGTCTTGTCACGCCACAGCAACAAGTTGCGGTTAGGCTGTTTGATACCGTTCCAGAAGAACTCTTTCTGCGAGTAGATCGCGTAGTGAGTCGGGTCTTCGTGAATGATTGCGCGAGCCAGCAACGACATGTCGTGAGCCGACGAGTAGTGCTCAGGGTTCGGCAGACCGGTCGGGTTCATGAAGTGACTGTTGCTCATGCCCAGGTCGCCAGCGGTTTTGTTCATCATGTCTGCGAAGGCGTCTTCGCTGCCGGCGATGTGCTCAGAGAGCGCAACGCTGGCGTCGTTACCCGACTGAATGATGATCCCGTGCAGCAGGTCGCTGACCGACACTTGGGTGCCGACCTTGATGAACATGCGCGAACCACCTGTGCGCCAGGCGTTCTCGCTGACAGTCACCGGGTCGTTCTCGCCAATCTGGCCACGACGGATTTCCAGGGTCGCGATGTAGGCGGTCATCAGCTTGGTCAGGCTGGCGGGCGGCAGGCGCTGGTCGCCGTTGTTTTCAACCAGCACGTTACCGCTGTTGGCATCCATCAGAACGTAGGACTTGGCAGCCAACTGTGGCGGCGACGGCATCATCTCGACTGCCCAGGCAGCCGGGGTGATGATCAGCGGGACAAGCAGGCACAGGCGTTTGGCAAAGGTGGTGATGTTCATCCGTCTCTCGAATTTGTTAATGAAAACTTACCCTCGCGGGCAAAACTTTTGTGACAGCCGTTTGACGGGCTGTCGCGTATTCAGTTGCAAGCCAGCCTCTGGACAGGCTTTTATTGTTGATCCTTGCAACTGCGTTTGGGCCTCCGGGGTTCAAGGCCCAACGCTTCAATCAGTGTTACTGATCCGTCACAACGCTTGGCTGACCCAAATTGGCCGATCGCACGCTGTTTTGCATGTTCTGCACTTCACCGGCCGAGGCAATCGGCCCCAGGCGAACGCGGTGCAAAGTTTGCTGATTGCGCACAATCGAGCTGATAAAGACGGGTGCGCTGACCATGCCACTGAGTTTGGATCGAAGCAACTCGGCAGCGTCCGGATTGGCAAATGCGCCGACTTGCAGATAAGTGCCCTGGCCCTTTTGCGCAACCACGGGCGGAATCACGTCCGAAGCGTGCTGCTGAGGCGGCGGTGTCCACTGCTCCACTTTGCCGGTCGACACTGTCAAACCGGGTGCCGCTTGCGCTACTTTAGGCTCGTTGAGCATTAACGGCGCCGGGCGACCACGCTGAGCCCACCAGGCTTGCGGGTCAATGCCTTCAACCTTGACCCGAGCCGTGCCCGTTTCGGCATAGCCGAGTTTTTTGGCCGCGGCGTACGACAAGTCGATGATACGGTCCGAATAGAACGGCCCACGGTCGTTGACCCGCAAAACCACGGTCTTGCCATTGTCCAGGTTGGTCACTTTGACGTAGCTGGGCAATGGCAGCGTTTTGTGCGCGGCGCTCATGCCGTACAGGTCATACACTTCGCCATTGGCGGTGTTCTGCCCGTGGAACTTGGTGCCGTACCAGGACGCAGTGCCCGAGGCCACATAGGTCTTGGACTCTTGCATCGGAAAGTAGGTTTTGCCCAATACCGTGTAAGGGTTGGCCTTGTAAGGTCCGGTATGCAGCGTCGGCGTGGCATCCGGGATGCGCGAGACATCGACATCCCACCACGGCGCGCCGTCTTTGTGAGCGCGGTTGATGTCGAGCCCAGGCTTGGAGCTGATAGCGGTCGAGGTTTGCGGGTTGCTCGAACGACTGCTCGAACAGCTCACCACCAGCAGCGCCATCGCCGCGCAGGCAGCGAGTTTCAAAGGTGTGCGGATCGCAGGAAACGCCATTACTTGTTGCCCCGAGCTTGAACCAGCAGGTCGGACAGTTGATGCACTGCCATGGCGTACATCACGCTACGGTTGTAGCGCGTGATCGCATAAAAATTCTTCAGGCCCATCCAGTATTCAGGACCCTTTTCGCCTTCAAGACGGAACGCCGTTACGGGCATGTCGTCGCGCAGCGCATCATGACTCGACCAGCCCAGCGCTCGCAACTCCCCGACGGTCTTGACCGGTTCAATCCCTTGGGTCAACCCTTCATCGACCCGATCGCCCTGCACGTCGGCACGGGCCACCACTGGCTCGCCCGCGACCCAGCCATGGCGCTTGAAGTAACTGGCAACGCTGCCAATGGCATCGTCCGGGTTGCTCCAGATATTGATGTGGCCATCGTTATCGAAGTCCACCGCATAGGCGCGAAAGCTGCTCGGCATGAACTGCGGCAAGCCCATCGCACCGGCGTAAGAACCTTTGAGGCTCAGCGGGTCGACTTGCTCTTCGCGGGCCAGCAACAGGAATTCGCGCAATTCCTTGCGGAAAAACTCGGCGCGCGGCGGGTAATCAAAGCCCAGGGTCGACAACGCATCGATCACCCGGTAATTGCCGGTATTGCGACCGTAGAAGGTTTCAACGCCGATGATCGACACAATCACCTGCGCCGGGACGCCGTATTCCTGCTCGGCACGAGCCAGTACGGCTTCGTGCTCACGCCAGAAATCGACACCGCGGGCGACCCGGGCATCGGTCAGAAACATCGGCCGGTATTCTTTCCACTGTTTAACGCGCTCGGCCGGGCGAGAAATAGCGTCGAGAATGGCCTGCTTGCGCTCAGCCTCGCGGAAAACGCCCATCAACTGTTCACCGGCGAACCCGTAGTCACGGGTCATCTCGCCGACGAATTCAGCCACTTGGGGCGAACCTTCATAGTCGCCGGCCACCGCGTTGTGCGCGGCACCGAACAGACCCAGCAGGCCCACCCATGACGCGTATCGAGCGGCCCAGCCACGCATTGCTTGCATTGAATTGTTCACCTTAATCAAACTTGCGCGATCCACTTTCGATGCGTGTGGATCGACATCAAAACTCCAAACGCTGACAGCAGCGTCACGAGCGAAGTTCCGCCATAACTAATAAACGGCAATGGCACACCCACCACCGGCAACAGGCCACTGACCATACCGATGTTGACGAAAACGTAAACAAAAAAAGTCATGGTCAAACTGCCCGCCAGCAACTTGCCGAACAGCGTCTGTGCCTGGGCAGTAATCACCAGGCCGCGACCAATCAACAGCAGGTAGATCAACAGCAACGCGCAAATGCCCACCAGGCCGAACTCCTCCCCCATAACGGCGATGATGAAGTCGGTGTGGCTTTCTGGCAGAAAGTCCAGGTGCGACTGGGTGCCCAGCAGCCAGCCTTTACCAAACACGCCGCCCGAACCGATGGCTGCCTTGGACTGAATGATGTTCCAGCCAGTGCCCAGCGGATCGCTCTCAGGGTCGAGGAAGGTCAAGATTCGCTGCTTCTGGTAGTCGTGCATGATGAAAAACCACATGGCAATCGCCACCGGTATGGCCGCCGCCAGCACGCTGATAATCCAGCGCCAGCGCAAACCGCCCATAAACAGCACGAATGCACCACCAGCCAGTACCAGCAACGCCGTCCCAAGGTCGGGCTGACGTACGATCAGGCCAAAGGGGATCCCGATCAGCAACAAACTGACCGCCACGTGCTTGAGCTGCGGCGGCAAGGTGCGCTTGGAGAGATACCAGGCGATGGTCGCGGGCATCAGGATTTTCATGAACTCAGAGGGCTGGAAACGAATGACCCCCGGAATGTTGATCCAGCGCGTAGCACCCATGGCGTTGTGGCCCATGACGTCCACCACCACCAGCAACATGACCCCGGCCAGATAGCCGATCGGCACCCAGCGCGCCATAAAGCGTGGTTCCAGTTGAGCGATGATGAACATCGACACCAGACCGATACCAAACGAGGTCGCCTGTTTGCTCAACAAGTCCCAGCTTTTGCCACTGGCCGAATACAACACAAACAAACTGCCCGCTGCGAGCGTCAGCAACAAAATCAGCAACGGGCCGTCGATGTGCAAACGCTGAAGCAGCGTGGCACGGCGACGCATCACATCCTCACTGGAGAGGATGCGGTCAAAATTACTCATCATTGGCCGTAGCCTCCGCCTTTGAAGCGCTGGCGTACTCAGGTTTGAGCTTGCCGTCTGCATCCAGCAGCCAGGCATCCATGACCGAACGCACCACAGGTGAAGCCACGCGGCTGCCGGCTTCGCCGTTTTCGATCATGACCGAGACCGCGATTTGCGGGTTGTTAGCCGGCGCAAAACCGACGAACAAGGCGTGGTCACGGTGACGTTCCTGGACCTTGGAGCGGTCGTATTTTTCGCCCTGCTTGATGGCCACCACCTGCGCCGTACCACTCTTGCCAGCAATCAGATACTGCGCCCCAACGCCTGCAACCCGCGCCGTACCGCGCGCGCCATGCACCACTTGCTGCATGCCGTGGGTAACCTTGGCCCAGTTGGACGGGTCGCGCAGCACAATATCGGGCATTGGATTAGGGTCTACCGGTGGAACACCCTCAATGGTTTTAGCCAGGTGCGGGCGACTCCACTTGCCTTTGCTGGCAATCAACGCAGTCGCTTGGGCCAGTTGCAAAGGGGTGGACTGCATGTAGCCCTGACCAATCCCCAGAATCAGCGTTTCGCCCGGGAACCACGCCTGACGCCGGGTCGCACGCTTCCACTCACGGGAAGGCATAAGGCCAGCCGATTCTTCAAACATGTCGAGCGAGACTTTTTGACCAATGCCGAACTGATTCATATAAGTCGACAAACGGTCGATGCCCAGCTTGTGGGCCAGGTCATAGAAGTAGGTGTCGTTGGAGCGCATGATCGCGGTGTCCAAATCGACATAGCCATCACCGGTGCGGTTCCAGTTACGGTACTTGTGATCGTAATTGGGCAACTGGTAATAGCCAGGGTCATAGACCCGAGAGGTGCCCGTCACGACACCGCTGTCCAGCCCCGCAATCGCGACCGCAGGCTTGATGGTCGAACCTGGCGGGTACAGGCCACGCAAGATCCGGTTGAACAGCGGGCGGTCAATCGAGTCACGCAGCTCGGCGTAGGCCTTGAAGCTGATGCCGGTCACAAAGAGGTTAGGGTCAAAACTCGGCTGGCTGACCATCGCCAGCACTTCACCCGTCATCGGGTTCAATGCGACCACGGCGCCACGGCGACCGGCCAGCGCTTCTTCGGCCGCCTCTTGCAACTTGATATCCAGGCTTAGAACGATGTCTTTGCCGGGAATCGGGTCTGTGCGTTTAAGCACCCGCAGCACACGGCCACGCGCGTTGGTCTCGACTTCCTCGTAACCCACCTGACCATGCAGCTCGGCTTCATAGAAGCGCTCGATGCCGGTTTTGCCAATGTGGTGAGTGCCGCTGTAGTTGACCGGATCGAGGGTTTTAATCTCTTTCTCGTTGATCCGCCCCATGTAACCCACCGAGTGCGCAAAATGCGCACCTTGCGGGTAGTGGCGTACCAACTGGGCAACCACCTCAACCCCTGGCAGGCGGAACTGGTTGACGGCAATCCGGGCGATTTGTTCTTCATTGAGCTCGAACAGAATCGGCACCGGCTCAAACGGCCGACGCCCCTGCTTCATGCGCTTTTCAAACAAGGCGCGGTCTTCAGGCGTGAGTTGCAGCACTTCGACGATGGCGTCGAGCACTTGCGCCCAGTCGCCCGAGCGCTCACGGGTCATGGTCAGGCTAAAGCTGGGACGGTTGTCTGCGATCACCACACCATTGCGGTCAAAAATCAGACCGCGAGTCGGGGGGATCGGCTGCACATGCACCCGGTTGTTTTCAGACAGCGTGGAGTGATAGTCGTACTGCACCACTTGCAAGTAGTACAGACGAGCAATCAGTACGCATATCAGAGCCACCACCACGAATGCGCCGACCACGACGCGTTTGCGCACAAGGCGTGCGTCCTTTTCGTGGTCTTTGAGGCGAATCGGCTGGGTCATTCTGGGGCGCTGAGCTATTTGTGATAAGGGTGCCCGGACAATACCGTCCAGGCGCGATACAACTGCTCACCGATCAGAATCCTTACCAACGGGTGCGGCAACGTCAACGGCGACAGCGACCAGCGCTGATCGGCGCGGGCGCAGACTTCTGGCGCCAACCCTTCCGGGCCGCCCACCATAAAGTTCACCGTACGCGAGTCGAGGCGCCAGCGGTCCAGCTCAACCGCCAGTTGCTCGGTACTCCAGGGCTTGCCGTGCACTTCGAGGGTGACAATCCGCTCCCCCGGGCCGACTTTGGCCAGCATGGCCTCGCCTTCCTGACGGATGAATCGGGCCACGTCGGCATTCTTGCCACGGGTATTGAGCGGAATTTCTACCAGTTCAAGGGCCAACTCGGATGGCAGACGCTTGGCATACTCATGCCAACCTTCTTCCACCCACTTGGGCATCCGCGAACCGACAGCGATCAAACGCAGGCGCACAGCGAACCCTTATTCCTGGTCTTTGTTGAGCTTGAGGAAGTGCTCGTGGCTGTTTTCCGGGCTGTGGTGTGCAGCGCTGGCCGAACGGCTTTGTTCTGCACCAGCCCACAGGCGTTCCAGGTCGTAGAACTGACGCGCGCTGGCGGTCATCATGTGCACGATCACATCGTCCATATCCAGCAGAACCCAGTCGCTGTCGCCCTTGCCTTCTTCACCCAGCGGCTTGACGCCCTGTGCCTTGACGGCTTCGCGGACCTTGTCCAGCATCGCGCCGATCTGACGGTTCGAAGTACCGGTGGCGATGATCATGAAGTCAGTGATGCTGTGCTTATCACGCACGTCGATCACTTGGATGTCCTGGGCCTTGACGTCTTCCAGTGCTGCTTTGGCCACTTCCACCAGTGCTTCGCCAGCCAGTACCACACCCGTGTGGGCGGCAACTGGCAACGGGGCGCTTTTGAAGGTGCCTTTGCGCTTTACTTTGCTTACATCTTTATCAGTCATATAAAACTCGTTTTGCTCGTATGTTCGGCTGCTTCAATACACGTCAAATCGCGCCTTGAAACACGCCTTTTTAGTTCGACGCACGGTAAAGCCCGTGCGCATCGATGTAGGCCAGGACCGCGTCGGGCACCAGATAACGTACCGACTTACCGCTGGCCAGCAGTTGACGGATCTGGGTGGCGGATACCGCGAGCGGCGTCTGCCAGACGAATGCAATCTGTCCGCCGGGCCCCTTCAGGGCTAGCGGGTCGCTTACCGAGCGCGCTGCCAGCAGGTTGCGCAAGGCATCCGGCGGTTCGCTGTCGGCATCCGGGCGCTGTAGCACCAGGATATGGCAATGCTGGAGTAACTCCTCCCAGCGGTGCCACATGGGCAGGCCGCAAAAAGCGTCCCAGCCCAGCAATAAAAACAACTGGTCATCAGCGGCCAACTCGGCCCGCATCAGTTCCAGGGTATCAATGGTGTAGGACGGCTTGTTCCGTTGCAGCTCCCGGGGGTCTACCACCAGCGTAGCTACTCCGGCGACAGCACACTCAACCATCGCCAAACGGTCGAGCGCCGACACCTGCGGGGTGTCGCGGTGTGGCGGCCTGGCGTTGGGGGTCAGACGCAACTCATCGAGTTCCATCATTTCCGCCACTTCAAGCGCGCCCCGCAAATGCCCGATGTGCACCGGGTCGAAGGTGCCCCCCAACACGCCAATGCGCCGGGGTAACACGTCGATGACCGGCACCACCACTAACGGGCTAAGGTCGACCAAGTCAGCTCGGCTCCTGACCGCGCAACTGGCCATCACCCACCACGATGTACTTCTCGCAGGTCAACCCTTCGAGACCGACCGGGCCGCGGGCGTGCAGCTTATCAGTAGAAATGCCAATCTCCGCACCCAATCCGTATTCAAATCCATCGGCGAAGCAGGTTGGGGTGTTCAGCATCACTGAACTGGAATCGACTTCGGCCATAAAACGGCGGCCTTCGCCCTGATGCTCGGTCACGATCGAGTCAGTGTGATGGGAACCATAGTGATTGATGTGCTCAATCGCCTGGTCCAGTCCATCAACGATACGAATCGACAAAATCGCGGCCAGGTATTCAGTGTTCCAGTCTTCTTCGGTCGCCGCAGCCACGTCGATCAGCGACTGAGTGCGTTCACATCCGCGCAATTCGACGCCCTTGGCGCGAAATTGTTCGGCCATCGCGGGCAAAAACTGCGCCGCCACGACCTGATCCACCAGCAAGGTTTCCATCGCGCCGCAAATGCCATAACGGTAAGTCTTGGCATTGAAAGCGATGCGCTGAGCCTTGGCCAGGTCAGCATGAGCGCTGACGTATACATGGCAAATACCATCCAGGTGCTTGATAACCGGCACCTTGGCATCACGGCTTACGCGTTCGATCAGGCCTTTGCCGCCCCGCGGCACGATGACGTCGACGTACTCGGGCATGGTGATCAGCGCGCCCACAGCGGCACGGTCAGTCACTTCAACCACTTGCACCACAGCCGGCGGCAGCCCGGCCTCGGCCAGACCTCGCTGGATGCAGATGGCAATGGCGCGGTTGGAGTGAATGGCTTCAGAACCACCGCGCAAAATGGTCGCGTTACCCGACTTCAGGCACAAGCTGGCAGCGTCAATGGTCACGTTCGGACGCGATTCATAGATAATCCCGACCACGCCCAACGGAACGCGCATCTTGCCGACCTGAATCCCCGATGGACGGTAGCTCATGTCGCGAATGGCCCCGATGGGGTCCGGCAGACTGGCCACCTGGCGCAAGCCGACAATCATGCTGTCGATACGTGCTGGGGTCAGCGCCAGGCGCTCCAGCATCGCGGGCTCCAGGCCGTTGGCCCGGCCAGCGGCCAGGTCCAGTTCATTGGCGGCAGTCAACTGCGCACGGGCCGCATCCAATGCAGACGCAGCGCCTTGCAAGGCACGGTTTTTCTGCGCAGTGCTGGCACGGCCGATCACTCGGGAGGCTTCACGAGCAGCGCGACCCAGGCGGGTCATGTAGTCAAGAACGGACTCAGTCATGGTCTCAATGGTCTTGGCAGAGGGGAAAGCGGCCGATTATAGCGATCAAGCTGCCTCACGCACAGCGGTGACAGGCGGATGGTCAAAATGGGCTGCAAATAGCCCTCGTTCAGCCCCGATTAAGCGTGACTTGCTATGCTCTCGTGCTTTTCAGCCTCTCCAATGACCGCTCTGACGATGCCGACCATGCTGCCTGACGCCTTTTTCAACCGCGACGCCCAGCTCCTCGCCCGCGAGCTGTTGGGAAAAGTCATACGTCATAAGGTCAACGGACTGTGGCTCAGCGCTCGCATTATCGAAACCGAAGCGTATTACTGCGCCGAAAAAGGCAGCCACGCCTCCCTAGGGTACACAGAAAAACGTAAGGCTTTGTTTCTGGATGGCGGGTACATCTACATGTACTACGCGCGCGGTGGAGACTCGCTGAACTTCAGCGCCCACGGGCCCGGCAATGCCGTACTGATTAAATCCGCACACCCGTGGCAGGACGAACTGTCCGGCCCCGCGAGCCTGGCGCAGATGCAACGCAACAACCCCGACGCTAAAGGCCAGCCCCGCAACGCGCACACACTGTGCGCGGGGCAGACATTGCTGTGCAAATCCCTGGGCCTGAAAGTCCCGGAATGGGATGCCAAATGTTTCGACTCCGAACGATTATGGGTCGATGACGTCAGAGAACGACCGCCGCGAATCCTGCAAACCACCCGCTTGGGAATCCCCCACGGTCGCGACGAACATTTGATGTACCGATTTGTCGACGCTGATTACGCGGCGTACTGCACCCGTAACCCACTGCGCCGCGGGCAGGTTGAGGGGCAGGATTATTTGATTTTGCGAAACGAAGAGCCTCTGTAGGAGCGAGCTTGCCTCGCAATCTTTTAAACGATCAAAAGATCGCGAGGCAAGCTCGCTCCTACAGAGGGCTGCTGATTCTCTACAAAAAACAAAAGGAAGTTGAAGTATGGGCCCATGGCTCGATAGCGTGACCGGCTGGCTGACGGCCAACCCGCAATGGCTGGGTCTGGCAGTATTTATTGTGGCGTGCACAGAGTGCCTGGCCATTGCCGGAATCATCGTTCCGGGCACGGTATTGCTGTTTGCAATCGCGGTCATGGCCGGTAGCGGCGCCCTCTCCTTGGGCGAAACACTGCTGCTGGGGTTTCTCGGCGGTTTGCTGGGTGACGTGCTGTCTTACGCCTTGGGCAGGCGTTTCCATCAAAATATTCGGCGCCTGCCCTTGCTGCGCAGTCACCCTGAATGGATAGCCGGGGCCGAGGGCTACTTTCATCGTTACGGCATCGTCAGCCTGCTGGTCGGCCGTTTCATTGGGCCACTGCGTCCGATGCTGCCGATGGTCGCCGGGATGTGCGACATGCCCATCCCACGTTTCATTCTCGTCAGCTTGCTGGCCGGTGCGGGCTGGTCTGTTGCCTACCTGTTGCCCGGCTGGGCGACCGGCGCGGCCATTCGCTTGCCGCTGCCCGAAGGTTTCTGGCCACAAGCCGCCATCGTTGCCGTGAGCATCGCGGCTCTGCTGGGGCTGTGCATCCATGCCAATATTCGCCGGCAACCTAAAGCGACCGTGCTGATCGGCACACTGAGCCTGGCCCTGCTGGTCGCAGTGTTCTTCAGCTACACCCACATGAGCGCATTCGACCAAGGCATCAACGCGCTGGTGCAAGAGCACCGCAGCAGCGCCATGGACCTGGCCGCCGTGCTAGTGACGCAAATCGGCAACTTCCGCACTCAACTGCTGGCCGCCGCACTGGTGTGCGCATTGCTGTTCTTTAACAAACAATGGCGGGCGCTGATCTTCTTCGGCGGGGTAACGCTGTTTACTGCCGTGGCCAATACCACCACCAAACACTTCTTTGCACGCATGCGCCCTGAAGTGCTGGTTGACCCGCTGACCAGCTACAGCATGCCCAGCGGTCACAGTTCCGGGGCGTTTGCCTTCTTTTTGGCATTGGCGATTCTGGCTGGCCGCGAAAAACCGCAACGCATGCGCATTACCTGCGTGCTGATAGGTTGCTTGCTGGCAATTACCGTCGCCATGTCGCGGGTGTACCTGGGGGCTCACTGGCCGACTGACATCATGGCTGGCGCTCTGCTCGCCATCACCGTCAACGCCTTCGCCCTGGCGTTGACCCAGCGCTATCGGGTGCTGACACCGGTGCCGGTAAAAGTCTGGTGGATGATCTTGCCTTCGTGCGCGGCGCTGTATGGCTTCTTCATGCTGGGCCATTTATCCAAAGAGATGCTGCGCTACGCCTATTAGATGATCAAAAGCCCGCTCGTACAGGGGCGTGAATTTTAGTTGAACATGTCGCCCTGCATTTCATCGAGCAGGGCTTGAATCCCGTCCAGACGCAGCTGCGGGTCATCAACCTGCAGCAAGTCGATCTTGTCTTCTTCGGCAAAAGGCAGCAGGTAGGCCAATTGGTTAGCCAGCGATTGCTGGCCCTCCACCTCGGTGTTCATGTTCAGCGCAGCGACCATCGGGTGTTCTGCCAAGGCCTTGAGCAACGCCAAAAGGTCTTGGTCCTCATCCTGCAGCGGCTGCTCCGGGATTTCATCCAGCCATTCCACTTCGGCTATCAGCAACTTATCTGGCTGTAACTCGGTGCTCAGCACCTCAAACCGGCGTCCACCTTCAACCCGGATCCCCAACAAGCCGTTTTCTTGCTTCTGGAAATCACGAACCAATGCCTCACAGCCCACCACGGCAATGTCTTGCGGGGCTTCGCCGACTTCACTGCCTTCAAGAATGCACACCACACCAAAGCCGGTGCCTTGCTTCATGCAGCGGGCGATCATGTCGAGGTAGCGTGCTTCGAAAATCTGCAAATCCAGCACACAGCCCGGAAAAAGGACGGTACTCAAGGGGAACAGCGGCAATGTCATAACACCCTCCTTAGACCACGAGAGTCACGGCCAACGGCAAAAACACTGCCGTGCCCACGCCCATTAAACTCATCGCCAACGCCGCAAAAGCGCCGCACTCCTCGCCTTCATGCAAGGCCACCGAGGTGCCCACTGCGTGAGCCGTCATGCCCAGCGCCATGCCACGTGCTTCAGGGCTGTGCACGCCCAGCAGGGTTAACAGGCCCGGGCCGAAAATTGCACCAATCACCCCTGTAATCAGCACAAACACTGCGGCCAGCGCAGCCACACCGCCAATTTGTTCGGCCACCAACATCGCAATCGGCGAGGTCACCGACTTGGGCGCCAAGGTCATCAGCATCATGTGTTCGGCACCAAACCACCACGCCAGCAGCACCACCAACCCGGTCGCCAATACCCCGCCAATCACCAGCGTAGTAAAAATGGGCCAGAACAGCTGACGAATTCGTCGCAGGTTGAGGTACAGCGGCACCGCCAGCGCCACGGTGGCCGGGCCCAGCAAAATGCTGAGAATCTCAGTGCTCTTGCGGTATTCGGCATAAGTCAGGCCACAACTAACGAGCACCCCGATCACCAGCAACATGCTGGCCAGCACCGGCTGTAGAAAGATCAAACGGGTTTTTTCATACGCCGCGAGCACCAACTGGTAGGCGCCCAAGGTAATACCGATACCAAATAACGGATGATGGATCACAGACTGTAAGGCAGCTTGCCATTGCACACTCATGGCCGCTCCTCGCGCTTGCTGTGCGGCTTGAGCAAGCGCTGCATCAACACACCGACAAACGCCATTGAGATCAACAGAGACAAGACCAACGCACCCGCAATGGCCCAAAAATCGGCGGCAATATCGGCCGCATAAACCATCACCCCGACCGCAGGCGGCACCAGCAGCAGAGGCAGATAACGCAGCAGGCCTTTGGCCGCCTCGCTCAAGGGCTCACTGACCTGGCCAGAGACCAGCAGATACGCCAGTAGCAGCAACAAGCCGATAATCGGCCCGGGCAGCACGGGAATGAACAAGTGATTGAGGGCGGTGCCAAGCAATTGAAACAGCACCAGCCATGTCAGGCCGCGTAACAACATCTCTCATCTCCAGCGATTTTTTTTGCGCCGCATTATAAGCACGTCACGGCAAACCTCACCGAAGCAGATCACCTTCTGCTTTCCCCTGCGCTGAAACAAAGAATATGTGCGCATGTTTCATCTGCTCCTATAGACAGCTTCCATTGCTACGGCATACTCGGCAGCCTAACTATCCGGATCCCGCTATGCGCCCACTTGCTCCCCTTGCTTTGACCCTGCTACTGACGGCCTGTGGCGATGGCGAATCGCTATTGCCGCCTGACGCACGCCTGCCTGACGGCGGCCGCTATCGGGGTGAAGTGGTCAATGGGTTGCTGCAAGGTCAGGGCCGTATCGACTACCCCAACGGCAGTTGGTATGCGGGCCAGTTCAAAAATGGTCAATGGCAGGGCCAGGGCGAGTGGCATGGCAGCGGCGGCGAGGTCTATGTCGGGCATTTCGAGCAGGGCCTGTTTAATGGCCAAGGCAGCCTGAGCACCCACAACAGCAGTTATGTCGGCGGCTTCAAGAACGGTCGGCGTGAAGGTGAAGGCACGCTTAAAGAAGGCGGCATGAGCTATCGCGGCGAGTTCAAAGATGACGAGTACTCCGGGCTCGGCCATCTGGAGTTGGACGACGGCAGCCAGTACGAGGGGCAGTTTGCCAACGGCAAGCCCAACGGAGAGGGCAAGCGCAGCGACTCAACCGGCAATGAATTCAGCGGGCACTTCGTCAACGGCCAGCTCGAAGGCAACGGTACGTTCGACAGCGCTGACGGCGATCAGTACGCCGGCGGGTTCAAAAATAGCCAGTTAAACGGCAAAGGCCGCTATGAAAACGCCGACGGCGACGTCTGGATCGGTGACTTCAAAGACGGCGCACTGACCGGCAAAGGCGAGCTGTTCGGTGTCGATGGCAGCACCTATCGCGGCCTGTTCAACGAATGGCGCTTCAATGGCCCAGGCCATTTGAGCATGACCGATGGCAGCACCTATGTTGGTGACTTTGCCGCCGACACCTATCAGGGTAACGGCACCTTGACCTTGAGTGATGGCACCGCCGAAAGCGGCTACTGGCTCAATGGCCAGCGGGTGCGCGACGCCAAAGGCAATGTACTGCCCGACCCGCTAGAGCTCGGCTTGCTCAATCAGGGCGAGTTGCTCAATCAGGCGCTGGAGGCAGTTCCCGCCTCAACCCCGGCCATTGAGCTGTACAGCCTGGTGGTGGCGGGCGATGGCAAACAGAGCGTTTTCATGCGCGAAGCCGATTACGTCAACGACATGCTCGCCAGCCGCTTCGGTAGCCGCGGCCATATCACGCTGGTCAACCATCGCGATCACCTGATGGATCGCCCCATGGCCACCCGCGAAAACCTGCACCGCGCAGCCAAAACCCTGGCCGAGCGCACGGGGCCGGAAGATCTGGTGTTTATCTACCTGACCAGCCACGGCACGCAAGAACATGAGTTGGTGCTGGATCAGCCACGGCTGGAGCTGGCCGATCTGCCCGCCGACGAATTGGCCGCCGCGCTGGCCCCCCTGAAGAATCGTGACAAGATCATTGTGATCTCATCCTGCTACTCCGGCGGTTTTATCCCGGCACTCAAGGATGAAAGAACCCTGATCATGACCGCCTCGCGGGCCGACCGCGTGTCATTTGGCTGCTCGGAAGAAGCCGACTTCACGTATTTCGGCAATGCCTTGTTCGCCCAGGCACTCAACCAGACCGACGACCTGCAAAAGGCCTTCACGCTGGCTCAACAGTTCATCACCGAGCGCGAGCAAACGGATGGCTACGAAGCCTCCGAACCTCAAATCTGGGCGCCCAAAGGCGTTCTGAACCACTGGCAACGTTTGCGTCAGCAACAAGCCAAACAGGCATTGCATAAATAGCTTGAACAGCAAGGCCGCAAAGAAGGACTACGCTGAATGTATCAAGGGAGAACTCGCATGTACTTGACGCCTCAGCACATTCTGCTCGCAGGAGCCACGGGCCTGACGGGCGAGCTTCTGCTCGACCGCCTGCTCAACGAACCGACCATCAAGCGCGTGCTGGCACCCTCGCGCAAACCGCTGGCTGCCCACCCGCACCTGGAAAACCCCGTGGGTGACCCGACCGTATTTTTGCCGCAACTGAGCGGCCCGGTAGAGGTAGCCTTCTGCTGTTTGGGCACCACCATCAAACAGGCAGGCTCAGAAGAAGCGTTTCGTGCCGTGGATCACGACATGGTCGTGGCCTTTGCCAAACGCGCCCTGGAAATGGGGGCGCAGCACCTGATCGTCATCAGCGCAATTGGCGCCGATCCAAAATCCTCAGTGTTCTATAACCGGGTCAAAGGCGAGATGGAGCAATCATTGCGCGCTCAAGGCTGGCCGCAATTGACCATTGCTCGCCCGTCATTGCTGATTGGCGAGCGCCAGGAAGAACGCCCCGTGGAAAAAATTGCGGGCACGCTGTCCAAGTTGATTCCGGGCAAGTACCACGGCATCGAAGTCTGCGAACTGGCCCGAGCCTTGTGGCGACTGGCGCTGGAAGAGCAAAAAGGTGTGCGAGTGGTGGAATCGGATGAATTGCGTAAATTGGGCAAATAACCGGATACACGAGCAGCGATAAAGTTGGCCCGTTTTTTTAACGGGCCATATCTCTCATACCTAAAATTAAAGCTAAGGATTAAAAACAACGTAATCACTGTTTAAACCTTAATTCTTACAACTCATCCTTCACAGGCTTAGTACTAAGACTCTGGGCAAAGCGAAGTAAATATCCATCCGGGTCTTGAACCAGAAAATTCCGTTGCACATACACATGCGTGTCATGTCGATATTGGCAATCTTCTACTGGTTTACGAAGAGAGTACCCTGCCTGCTCAATCTTACGTGCCAACGCATGCGCATCGATACAGCCGATCGAAAAATTCACACCTCTCCCGTAGGGGCTTTACTAACGATCCCACATTCCATGCAGAGACTTCGTCTTCTTGCTGCTGGCGCATTATTTGACTACCACACTAGGCCAAATAGGCAAATGAATCTTCAGGTCGCTCATACTCAACCTCTAACCCCAACACCTGGCAGTAAAATTTCAAGCTCCGTTCAAAATTAGAAACAGACAGCTCTGGAACTAGCTTATTGAAAACCAACATATATGCTCACCCCTCAAGCCTAAAAAAAGTAATCAACCTTGAGCACCCTAACGTTAAAACACTTGCGCACACCGCCATGAAATACGGATATATTCCATCCCATAAAACCTCACCCGCCCACACTGTTAAATCGCCCAAACAACCAGCGAACCCACTTCAACACACCCATAAAGCACACCACCACTACCAGTGCATACACACTCACCAACCCGGTCAAGCCGTTATAGAGCCCGTCTAAGGCGACCGAAGCAAAGACAATCATCGGCAGAACCGTCACGAACACATACAAAAGTCCATTTGAAAAGAAGGTGGACGGCAAGAGTGCGAAGTTCAAAATGGATAAATGAATATAGTCCACGGGGAGTTGGCGCTGGGTCACAAAAGAAAATGCATTAAGCCCCAGCAGAAATATAAGGTTGGCCAAAACACCCAGCACCATGACACCGCAAAAAATGGCCGTGTGGTAAGGGCTGACTAACAGGGGCTCAAAACTGATCAATCCAGAGACCATGCATACACCGAGAAAAACAACAGCGGCAATAATAAAATACACTTCGCACCATCTGAACAAAATCAGTGTCATCAGATTGATGGGACGCACAAGCAACATATCAGCTTTGCCTTGGGTCAACGCGCCGAAAAAATCCGTGATGGCAGAATTAAAAAAACTCACGACCATACTTCCAACCGCATAGGTTACAAAAAAAATCATTAGCCAGTTTTTATCTTTGCCCTCCAACACCACGAGCGAGTTGACCACATCAAAAAATACAAACTGCAAACTATACATCAGCACCAGCGCCACCAAGACGCCCAGCAGATTCGCTTTATACCTGAGTTCGCTTTTCATGGCGTTTGCCATCAACAAAAAAAAATGCATTTAACCTCCTGCGCCTGAGTAACGCGCGCTGGCCATTTTAAATGTAATGTGACAAGCCACAAACATTAACACGAGCCATATAATGAGCAACCCTATCAACTCTTGCGCCAATGCCATGCTCGGACGAAGTAAAAACTCTGCAGGACCGCTAATAAGAAGCCTGAAAGGATTATATTGCATGAAAGGCTGTATCGTGTCCGGCCAGAAGGACAAGGGCAGTAACGTACCACCCACCACACTGGAAAAGACAACCTGAAAGCTAATAATCATGTCTGACTTTGTTAACCAGAATGCCGCAAGGGACATTAAAAAACCCACTAGAAAACATAGCAGCAGATTCATGACACTCAGAACAATAAAGCCCAAAGGCCCAACCCACTCACCACTCGTCAGTCCGACCCAAAAGGCGATCATCAATAAGGGCGCATAGTAAACAAGTGCAGCCCCGTAAAAAATTAAGAAGCTGTATTGGATATAGCTCACTGGCTTTGCAAAAAAACACTCCAACTGCCCTTGGTGCACATGGTTCGAAACATTCATGATCAAGTCATAGGCATTATTCAAGCGCCCCAAAGCCAGTACAGCAATGTAATAAAGATACATTTCACTCAGCGAATACCCTGGTAACTCGTCAGCGCTAGCCCCCTCATACACAAATGTCCAAACGGCAAACTGTATGAAAAATGGAATACCCGTTGCTATCAGAAGATCCGTAATCAACATTGATCGATCTCTGTAGCATGAGAGCAAACCTGTTTTTATTAGTCCTACGTATACGTTCATAGACATAAATTCGCTATTCACTCGCCCAAGAGTTGAACAAATTAACGACACCGTCTTCGAATCCTGACGCCTTTAAATCTAATTCGTACCGGCCGACCTCAAACAATGACTGGACATAGGAAACGCGATCTCGAGAAATAAAATATACCAATTGAGTAGCGGTTTCACTGGCAGGTAACTGAGCGTTAACCGTGTTCATTCTCTCTTTGAAATCCCCCAGAGACGAAGTAGGCTCCCCCTTCATCTTGAGTGTCACTGTGAGCTGTAACTTATCACTGAGTTTATGATTGAGCGCCTTGAGAGTGCCATCAAAGCGGATGCAGCCCCGATCAAGAATAATAGCGTGGTCACAACAGGACTCAATATCCCCCAAGTCATGGCTAGTGAGGAAAATAGCCAGGTTATCCGTCTCTCTCTTGTAATTTAGATATTTTCGAATTTCAAATTTAGAGGTTACATCTAGCCCCACAGTAGGCTCATCCAGAAAAACCAGTTCAGGCGCATGTATTAAACTCAATGCCAACTCACATTTAACGCGCTCACCTAAACTTAAATTTCGGACCGGCTTATTTAAGACTCTCGATAAATTAAGAGCCTCAACCAATTCGGCCATTCGGCTTTTATAATCTGACTCCGACACTTGATAGATCTTGCGATAGGTCTCCAAACCCGTTTTTACAGGCAGGTCCCACCAGAGTGAAGTTTTGTGACCAAAGACTACACCAATCTTCTTAAGAAAATTCTTGTTTCGTTTACTCGGGTCAAAACCTAAAACGCTAACAGCACCGGAGGTGGGTCGTTGGATACCACATAATATTTTAATCAAACTGGACTTACCGGCACCATTAGGCCCAATAAAGCCCAATGCCCCTCCCGCGGCCAAAGAAAAATCAATATCCGTCAAACATTTATATTCGTCATACTCAGGACGAACGATACGGCGCGCCCATTGAATGATGCTGTCGCTTTCTTTCGAAAGATAATAGTTCTTGCACACCGCTGACACATGAATTGCAGGTTCCATCACTCACCACACTTTTTAAAATAAAATCAACAGAGAGCGTCAAAACTAAAACTAAGCTGCATGCTAAAGACCGCTGTTCACAAGTGACAATCACGCTCCCTGCGTACGCGCAATTAATCTACCGCTTTACACCCCGGACCATTCATTAACAATACTCTTTCGTTTGTACGACTTTTTTTCTGGCAAGGCACGGACTTCTTGATGAGTCAAGGTGACCTTATAACCAAACAAGGTAGATAACTGTTGTTCAATGCTATTAATAATTTGCGCTATCGGAAGATAAGGCTGCCCTTTATAGACGGTTAATAACTCCACGGCCTCTGCCGTTTTTTGAATAAGACGGTAACTAACTAATGACAAATCCTCATCGACCAAGGTGGCGTCCAGAATAGCAAGCAGTGAAGCGCTAGGGATTAACGTTGAGTCACGCGTTTTAAAAGCATCATCACGTCGACCATTTATTTCTGACAGTGACATAGATGAGCGGCCACATTGACAAATCGACGGAGAGTCATGCAGTTTTGCCAAATCACCATGATCAAACCTTATCATCGGCATGTAAGCATTTTTCAAATCAGTTGCCACCACAGCGCCGAAACCATTTTCATCAGCATTAATGATTTCCAGATAAGTACTGTCTTCTGTGAAATGGTATCGACTGTAGAGGCACTGGGTGGCCATGAGTCCTATTTCTTCTGAACTGTACTCGTCAAAAATTGGCAACTCTAATAGTTTGGAATAATAAGCCCTTTCATGACAAGAACTTGACTCCGAGTTTACCAATACTGCCTCTACACCGCTGTCTAAAATTTCTTTCTTATGCGCAATCAATAATGGTAAATAACTTGGTAACACAACCAGCAGACGCGGTTTTATAAGCAGCAGATGCTGACCCAATGGGGTCGTTGGTAACAAATCAGGAAGCTGGAATATCCTATATTTACCCAGCATTGAAGACACGAGCAATCCGGAGTGATGAATAAAATATATCCAATCACTTTCTAAAAGGGGAGTTCTCAAGCAATTGCTATAAAATCGTAAACATTGAGCATGATCCCTTTTTAAATAATTATCATCTCTAAACACTGCAAACGGCACACCACTTGATCCAGAGGTGCGTAGGGTATGCGCTTGTAACAGTTGCGAAGCGTTTGAAACTCGTAAAGACTCACTTACACCAGACAGTATTTTTTTGTTGACAATCGGCAAACATTTAAAATCCGAAAAACTTTTGATACACCCTAATTCATACCCCTCCTTTTGATACAGCTCGCGATAAAAAGGAACCTGCGTAAAAGCGTCATCTACCAACTTACTGAGGCCAGCCAATTGCCAGGCTTCAACATCGCGTTGTTGACGTGTAAGAAAAGACTGCATCTCATCCGATTGGCGCGCCCAATAACGGGCGACTTCAGTTTGAATCTCAAGATTATCGCTCGGCATTTTATACACTTGCTCTGCGAGTTTTTTTATTTCGGGGATACTACCGTGCTCAAGTTGAGCCTGATAAATGGCATATTCATTATTTTTATTACTCATCTCCACTCCTATCGCAAGCACTATACCCATACAGGATCAACTACTAATTCCCAGCACTCTGAGCGAGCAAATAATTAGCGATCGCTTTTGTGAAAGCATCCTCGAAAAGCACATTCGGCTCAGGGTTAACTTCTATTATATAAATCTCACCGTTATCATCGACGATCACATCCACACCAGCCACCACCAAACTTAAAGCTTTCACTGCATCAATTGAGCAACGAACAATATCAGGAGGAATGTCACACACCAGCACATCATCACTCTCACCTCCTTGTGCGTAATTACACAAAGGCAAAGCCTCTTGATCATCGCAGGCATAATCCCGACTACCTGTTACAGCAATTCCATCAACTATATCAACACGCCAAATATACTTATTTTCCCGTACAACGTATTTCTGAACAACGACCATCCCATCTCGAATCAAAATATCGTTAATACCCTTCCTGTTGCCAGCATCAGGATAAACAAACACCTCCTCAGCACTGTATCCCAGCAGAGACTTAACGACGACCGCCCGACAGGAGTGCGTGTCTAAAAAGCTGTCAATATGTTCCCAACTATAAACAATCGCAGTTTCCGGTATCGGGATGTTTTTTTCCCATAGCGCCTGATACATCAGCGCTTTATTTCTTGCAATCAAATAAGCGGACGGCTCATTAACAATCGGAATCGGACACTGACCGCTCTCAATATTCGCCAACAACATTAGTTGCGTTGCATACCCCTGAGTTCTCTCACCCATTCGATCTAAATATAAAATATCCAACCCATCAAAAAGCCCACTTGAATCAAACCTCAACACCAAATCCGTATAATGAATAAACCTAACTTCTCCTCCTTCACTTTCTATTCTGCTCGCTACGTACTCGATCAACTCATGCCTTTCATCAAATATGATTCCTATGCACTTCACTCTCACCCTCTCCTATTACAGCAGGCAACACCTCGCCGAGGCTTTATTTATAGACTCATTCAATCCGCAAACACGCTAAACATTATGATTCAGGAAAATTTACAGCGTAACTTATGCCGCCCATACCATACCGCGCTCACAATCGCCGAATACATTTTAAATGTTTCAATTACAGGCTATAAATCAATCTGCCAACAGCGCTAAAGCCTTTTGCTTTCAGATCCTGCATCAAAACAAACATTGAGTGTCGCTATAGCGCTTATCAGAATATTTTTTAGTGCATCTTTTCTCAGGGCACTCAGATGCGAAGTGGCTACTAAACTTCCAAAAGGCAACTCCAGTAATTTATAAGGATCGCCTAAAACCCCGGCATTACTAATCCACTCATTGTAATACCCATCAATAAAACAGAAGGCTTCTGGATTATTTATCAAATATTTTCTAAGAGCAACTGAACAAATAATTTTCGGACTTGACATATTGAAAATCGACAAATCAGATTTTGACTTGTCTAGTACATCGGCATCAATCAACCTATATGTTTCATCACACCCAGCAATATGAATAAACAAATATTTAACTGTCTTTACCATGTCCTTAATTGAGGTGTAATTTAAACCAAGCTCCAACTCAGCCGCATATTTTCTTTGCCGTGACCAGTAATACAGTTGCCTACACCCTTTTATATGGAATTCTTTGGCGAGCGCTTGTCCGATATTGCCCATACCGATGATTCCAATGCTCTGATCTGCGATAGAGGGACGCACGGTCTGGGGCCAACGGCTGCCGTCTTTAACGCACTCAATACTCTCAAAGACGCCAGCCGTACAAACAGTCATCATAGCCAAAGTAAACTCTACGACGGCCTGAACGTTTAGCCCTGGCGTGTTTGAGACACGTATACCTCGCTGAGTCGCAGCTTCTATGTCTACAAAGCTGGCTGTACCGGTTCCCATCACGACAAGATGTTTCAACTCTGTTGCCATGCTGAGCAATTCAGAAGACACATACTCTGGTCCCCCGACGATATAGCCTTGCACAAAAGGCAATGCCTCACGAATAGAGTGTTCATTGACCAGTGTGCGCAGGTGAATCAGCTTAATATCAGGGGGCAAAGCGCCCTCGGGAATGTCAAAGTCCCCAGTGACTAAGACAGTCTTCATACGTACGCCAATTGGTGCGAAGCCTCTACCTTCAGCGCCTGACTTTCGGTCAGACTATTTAATGCTTTTTTCAACTGATCGATGGACTGCTTGAACACATGATCCGGTTTAAGTACCGCAATTCTCACCCGGTTGTGTCCTGCTGTATGATGGCTGTTCCAATAAAAGTAACGACCCGGCAACACCGCAACCCCATAAGTTGCCAAATAAGCCGTCAGACTCAAATCATCAAGCCCCGTAGATTCTATATTCAGCCAGACCACACTCATGGTTGCGTCACTGGAAGGTGATTCAACCACAACCTGCGTAGTCGATAACGTTTTATAGGCGTACCTGGCATTATCTCTCACCAGTGACTGAATATAAGAGATTCCACCTTTGGCCTGCGTAGCCTCTATAAATTCAATAAGAATACGCAGAGATAGATTTGAGCTACACAGGTAAAGTTCTTCATATATGCTACGGACATTGGCAGCAATATCTTCACTGTACGAAAGGAGGCTAACCTTAGTGTCTAGACTCGGCCACTGCTTCCCAGTGTCCTCAAGAATGATAAAGGAGGCCTTTTTTTCCAACAGCATCTGATATTCATCAACCGTGTTGTTATTGCAGAACCTGAATGAAGTATCGAGCACCACGACCACGCCCTGCTCAACGCAAAGGTCCATGATTTGCGACATCATGCCTTCGCTGATGACCGTGCCTGTCGGGTTGTTGGGATTGACCATGAACAGCACATCAATTTTTTCTTTAGCTAGAACTTCCCGCAAACACCCGATATCGTTGAATATCGCTTCTGCTACAGGCTTTAGATTAACTTCACGACGCCTCAGCAATTGCGCCAGGTTATCAAAAGTAGGTTCTACCAAACCAACGGTATAATTCATTTCTCGCGCCCACGCGCCAACAATATCAATACTGTTCGACGCCGTAGGGCACACAGAAAATAAAGTGTGCCCTTTAAGACCTTCAAGCCCGAAATAATTAGAAAATTTTTCTTTAAATAATAATTCCATTTCAGGCACTGGGATTTTCTCAGCAGCCCCCCACAATTCAGGCAACGCAGTGACTACGGAACTGAAATACTGTGTTGCTGACAAGTAGCTATGCCCATCTGCCAAATTGTAAGGCGCCGACAAGCCATACACTTCCAGCTCAGTCAGACAGTTGTTCTTGGACAAAGTCGATTTTTTCATTTTTGTTATTCCTGATCGATAGTCACAAAACGATGAGTAAGCGACAACACATAATCAATGAAGCGCAGAACTTTCACGCCTCCATGCTAATAGCCATCGATCAAGTTTGCACACCTGATATTCACGCCCCACCGTTCAAAACATTTCAATTTCACAACAAATATTTCATCTAGCGTAATTTAAACACCACACACTGTAGGACTCGCAAACTTAGAATTAGCGCCAATTCCGAATAGGACATTAATCTTCAAGAATCACGATTTCTTGATACACACTTCCTTTCAACTTACTAACTCATCCATTAAATACACGCGCAATACAACGTAGGGCTTTTAGTCTTGGTTAATAAGACAGTTAAAGCCCACCCGTGGCCTGAAACCCCACGCCCAGCACAGTCAACACCGACAAGGGCAATAACACGGTATCCAGCAACGCGCTGGCGGGCAGGTCCAGAGCCGGGTAACGCGGTGCATCAGCGCCAAAGCGATCTTTTGCACAGCAGCCCCCTTGCAGGGCATACCAGTCCAGTCGAGTTCCTGAGTAGACAATCGGCGCGCCCGGCTGGGCGGCGTCCAGCGTACTGACACTGGCGCAGCCACTGAGTTGCACGCCCAGCAGCAACGCCAGCAGTGACTTACTCATCGCCGCCGACATGGTGCTCGCCCCAGCGCGGGAGCATGTCTTGCGGGATATTGAGCAGATTCAGAATACGCGCCACCACAAAGTCCACCAGGTCATCGATGGTCTGCGGCTGGTGATAGAAACCTGGGGACGCAGGCAAGATGATGGCGCCCAAGTTCGACAGCTTGAGCATGTTCTCCAGGTGGATGCTGGAGTACGGCGCCTCACGCGGCACTAATATCAGCTGACGACGCTCTTTAAGCGTCACATCGGCCGCCCGCTCAATCAGGTTGTTGCACGCACCGGAGGCAATCGCCGACAGCGTGCCCGTCGAACATGGCACCACGACCATCGCCGCCGGCGCCCCGGAGCCCGACGCCACCGGCGACATCCAGTCTTCCTTGCCATACACCCGAATCTGCCCGGCAGCCGCGCCCGTGTATTCGATCAGAAAGGTCTGCATGGTTTGTGGCTTGGGCGGCAGGATGACATCGGTTTCGGTCGCCATGACCAATTGCGCCGCTTTGGAAATCAGGAAGTGAACTTCGCGGTCTTCCCGCACCAGGCAATCGAGCAGGCGCAACGCGTATTGCATGCCCGAGGCGCCGGTCACGGCCAGGGTGATGCGCTCCGGGCCGCTCATTGCAGCGCGTCCGCTAATTTGCCATGCAGACCGCCGAAGCCGCCGTTGCTCATGATCACCACGTGAGTACCGGGTTTAGCCTGGGCTTTAACGTCGGCAATGATGGCCTCCAACGAGTCGCAAACCAGCGTCGGCACGGGGCTTGATGCCACCGTCGCAGCCAAGTCCCACCCCAGGTTGGCCGGTGCGTACCACACCACGTGGTCGGCCTGAACCACACTCTGCGGCAAGCCATCGCGGTGTGCGCCAAGCTTCATGGAGTTGGAGCGCGGCTCGATTACCGCGATCAGCGGCGCATCGCCAATCCGTTTGCGCAACCCGTCGAGCGTGGTCGCAATGGCGGTTGGGTGGTGGGCAAAGTCGTCGTAGATCGTAATACCGTGCACTTCAGCGACTTTTTCCATGCGCCGTTTCACGCTTTTAAAGGCGCTCAGGCCGTCGATCGCCAGGCTCGGCACCACACCCACATGGCGTGCTGCTGCCAAGGTGGCCAAGGCGTTGGCCACGTTGTGCTGACCGGTCATGTCCCACTCGACCGTTCCTTGAACAGCACCTTCAAACAGCACCTCAAAGCGCGAGCCGTCTTCACTCAATAGTCGGGCTTGCCATTGTCCGCCTTCGCCGGTGGTTTGCACCGGGGTCCAGCAGCCCATCTCAATCACACGCTGCAGGGCAGGCTCGGTGGTGGGATGAATCACCAGCCCTTCACTCGGAATGGTGCGCACCAAGTGATGGAATTGACGCTCAATCGCTGGCAAATCGGGGAAGATGTCTGCGTGATCGAACTCAAGGTTATTGAGGATCGCGGTGCGAGGGCGGTAGTGAACAAATTTTGAGCGCTTGTCGAAGAACGCGCTGTCATATTCATCGGCTTCAACGACGAAAAACGGCGTATCACCCAAGCGGGCCGAGACGGCAAAGTTTTGCGGCACGCCGCCAATCAAGAAACCCGGCGCCATGCCCGCGTGCTCAAGCACCCAGGCCAGCATGCTGCTGGTCGTGGTTTTGCCATGGGTACCAGCCACCGCCAGCACCCAGCGGCCTTGCAGCACATGATCAGCCAGCCATTGCGGGCCGGACACATAAGGCAGGCCTTTATTGAGCACGTACTCAACGGCCGGATTGCCACGCGACAGCGCGTTGCCGATGACCACCAGATCCGGAGCAGGATTGAGCTGCGCGGGGTCATAACCCTGGGTCAATTCAATGCCTTGAGCTTGCAGCTGGGTGCTCATTGGCGGATAGACGTTAGCGTCAGAACCGGTAACGTGATGGCCCAGTTCTTTGGCCAATACCGCCAACGACCCCATGAAAGTGCCGCAAATACCAAGAATATGAATGTGCATAGTCGACCTCGTAAATCATCGACGAAGGGTAGCGTAGGGGGCTTCTTTTCGCACCTGATGATTTCTTACAGACGTGCTTGAAACCACCTGCAGAACGTAGCAGTTGCCGAGCCTGCGAGGCTACGTCCGGCTGCGCAGCAGCCGTCAAGCCGGACAATGCGGTGCGTCAGAGAAACCTTGCACTGAGCGTTCGGGATCGCTGCGCAATCGGACGTAGCCTCGCAGGCTCGGCAACTGCTACGAGGTTTCGTGTAATAGCGTCTGGCGTTCTATCCCATGCTTGCGCAGCTTTCTATAGAGGGTGTTGCGGCTCACGCCCAACTGCGCGGCGGTCTGGGTCATGTGCCAGCGCTGCTGTTCCAGCGCCACCAGCAAGGCCAGCTTTTCGGCGTCTTCCAGCGGATTGTCGGAGCAAGGCGGCAGAGGTTTGAGGGGAACCTGGCGAATCGCCACCGGCAAGTCGTCAAACTCGATCACCTGCTCTTCGCACAGTGCAGCCAAGGTTCGCAGCACGTTACGCAGTTGCCGCACGTTGCCCGGCCAGTGGAAGTCCAGCAACGCCTGACGCGCCGCAGGTCTGATGCAAAGACGCTGCCCAGCCGCTTCCTGGGCCAGCAAAAAGTCCAGCAACTGCGATTTGTCGGTGCGATCGCGCAACGCTGGCAATCCCACTTCCAGGCCATTGAGCCGGTAGTACAAGTCTTCACGGAAGCTGCCGTCTGCCACCCGCTCCTGCAAGTTGCGGTGGGTCGCGCTGACAATCCGCACATCAACCGCCTGCGGTTCGCCACCAATCGGTACCACCACGCGGTCTTCCAGCACTCTTAATAGACGGGTTTGCAGCACCAGCGGCATGTCGCCAATTTCATCCAGAAACAAGGTGCCGCCATCGGCCTGCTGCAACTTGCCCTGCATGCCTTCTTTGCGCGCCCCGGTAAAACTGCCGCCGCGATAACCGAACAGTTCGCTTTCGATCAGGCTCTCTGGAATCGAGGCGCAGTTAAGCGCCACAAATGGCTTGTCAGCACGGGCGCTGGCTTGATGCACCGCCTTGGCAAATGCTTCTTTGCCCGACCCGGTTTCGCCATTGATCAACAGCGGTACGTCACGTTCGAACACCCGCAGCGCCCGGCGAAAATCGGTTTGCAGTGCCTCATCCCCCAGGCAGATGCCACTCAGGGGCGGCCGCACCGGCTCAGGCGCTGGCGCAACAAACACTGGCGCTGCACGCGGCTGACCACGCAGCGCGGCAAACAAGCGTCGTCCATCCACGGTGCGCAACGGCCAACGGGTGCTTGCTTGCACACTGGCGCGGGCGAAAAGCTCATCGCGGGAGCAATCAAACACACTGTCGACTGTCTGCCCCAGCAGGTTGCCGCGCGCATGCCCCAACAGGTTGATGCCGCTTTGATTGATCGCGCAGATCACCCCGTCGCCGTCGAACGCCAGCATGCCCTCACTGAACAGTCCCACCGACTCGGCCTGCAAATGAAAGCGCAACAACCATTGCTGTTCGTATTGGCGCAGGAAGTAACTGCTTTCAATGGTTTTGGCCGCGAGGTTGACCAGCGCCATGGTGTGAAACTGGCTCTGGCGCGAGGCCTCATGCCGCGCCGAGGACACATCCAGCACCGCCAGCAACTCACCCTGCGGGTCGAACACCGGGCTGGCTGAGCAGGTCAGCCCGGTATGGCGGCCACGAAAATGCTCGTCCTGATAAATACTCAGGGCCTGGCGCTCTACCAGGCAGGTGCCGATGCCGTTGGTGCCCTCACGGGCCTCGCTCCAGTCGGCGCCGAGCCACAGCCCCGCGTGCTCGAAAATTTTGCGCTCCGTGGGCGCCGTGATGCAGTTCAGGATGACCCCGCGCGCGTCGGTCAGCAGTACCGCATGCCCCGCACCTGAAAGCTGCTGATGCAGGCTGTTCATTTCGTGCCCGGCAATTTGCAGCACCTGCTGCAACCGCTCGCGGCCTTCGAGAATGCGACCATGCTCAAGCACCGTCGGGGCGATGTTCTGCGCGGGGTCGAGGTGGTAGTCCTCCAGGCAACGCTGCCAGGAGCGAACGATAGACGGGTCACATCCTTGAGGACGACCCTGAATGACATTGATGACTTGCCGGGCATGCCGATTTAAATCGGGGCTGTGCATTTTTATTGTTCTCCGCTCTGTCACGACGGCCCAAGGCGCAGAAAAACCAACCTCTGCGACAACCGGGACCCAGTCCAAACCGAATGCCCAGCATCCTCTTGCGCCCGACGCATTGCAATCTCGAACTGACTCGTCGGTCATCGACTGTCTCGCTTTTGGTACAAAGTGTCACTTGGGCTGTACCACCACTGTCACAACGACTGCACTCCAAGCGACACCTAAAAACCCTAAAGCCACGGTTTACAAGAGGTGTGGCTATTTGGCCCAGCCTTTGCTCCTGCTTTGTGCAGCGCCACAGCGCGTCCTCCCATAAGCACAATAAAGCCAAGGAGACACTCCATGCGTTACGCACAACCCGGTACTGAAGGCTCGGTCGTCTCGTTCAAGAGCCGCTACGGTAACTACATCGGCGGCGAATTCGTGGCACCCGTCAAAGGCCAGTACTTCACCAATACCTCGCCTGTGAACGGCAAGCCGATTGCCGAATTCCCTCGCTCAACTGCCGAAGACATCGAAAAAGCTCTGGATGCCGCCCACGCCGCAGCCGATGCCTGGGGTGCAACCTCAGTGCAAGCACGCTCGCTGGTACTGCTGAAAATCGCTGATCGCATCGAACAAAACCTCGAACTGCTGGCTGTGACCGAAACCTGGGACAACGGCAAAGCAGTACGCGAAACCCTGAACGCTGATGTGCCACTGGCCGCCGACCATTTCCGCTACTACGCCGGCTGCATCCGCGCGCAAGAAGGCAGCGCGGCTGAGATTGATGGCAATACTGTGGCTTATCACATCCACGAGCCGCTGGGTGTGGTCGGGCAGATCATCCCGTGGAACTTCCCGCTGCTGATGGCCGCCTGGAAACTCGCCCCGGCGCTGGCTGCTGGCAACTGCATCGTGCTCAAACCAGCCGAGCAAACCCCGCTGAGCATCACCGTGCTCATGGAACTGATCGGCGACCTGCTGCCGCCAGGCGTGCTGAACGTGGTGCAAGGCTTCGGCAAAGAAGCAGGCGAAGCACTGGCCACCAGCAAGCGTATCGCCAAAATTGCCTTCACCGGCTCCACGCCAGTGGGCTCGCACATCATGAAATGTGCTGCCGAAAACATCATCCCGTCGACCGTGGAACTGGGCGGCAAATCGCCGAACATCTTCTTCGCCGACATCATGCAGGCCGAACCGACCTTTATTGAAAAGGCCGCCGAAGGTTTGGTGCTGGCGTTCTTCAACCAGGGCGAAGTGTGCACCTGCCCTTCTCGCGCACTGATTCAAGAGTCGATCTACGACGACTTCATGAAAGTGGTGATGAAAAAGGTTGAGTCGATCAAACGTGGTGACCCGCTGGACACCGACACCATGGTCGGCGCCCAGGCGTCCGAGCAGCAGTTCGACAAGATCCTGTCCTACCTTGAAATCGCCAAGGCCGAAGGCGCCGAGCTGCTGACCGGCGGCCAGGTGGCCAAGCTCGAAGGCGACCTGTCGACGGGCTATTACATCCAGCCGACGCTGCTCAAGGGCACCAACAAAATGCGCGTCTTCCAGGAAGAAATCTTTGGCCCGGTGGTCAGCATCACCACCTTCAAAGACGAAGCCGAAGCGCTGGCGATTGCCAACGACACCGAGTTCGGTCTGGGCGCTGGTTTGTGGACCCGCGACATCAACCGCGCCTACCGCATGGGCCGCGCCATCAAGGCCGGTCGCGTATGGACCAACTGCTACCACCTGTACCCGGCGCACGCCGCGTTCGGTGGCTACAAAAAGTCCGGTGTCGGCCGTGAAACCCACAAAATGATGCTCGACCACTATCAGCAGACCAAAAACCTGCTGGTGAGCTACGACATCAATCCGTTGGGCTTCTTCTAACCGTCCTCCCCCTGTAGGAGCGAGCTTGCCTCGCGATCTTTTAAAAGATCAAAAGATCGCGAGGCAAGCTCGCTCCTACAATCGGGCCTTTGGCCCAGCTCTTGCTTTGCTCCCTGTCATATTTTTTCAAACTATAAAAGAACAGGTGAATTGACATGCCTAGCGAACCCAATGCTGCTTCGGCGGCCCCCTCCTCTGTCGACTTTGAAAAGGTCGGCTCCGACTACTTTCAACAACGTGAACTGAAAAAAGGCGCCGCAGGCTGGGTCCTGCTGGTAGGCCTGGGTGTGGCGTACGTGATTTCCGGCGACTACGCCGGCTGGAACTTCGGCCTGGCCCAAGGCGGCTGGGGCGGGATGTTTATCGCCACCTTGCTGATGGCCACCATGTACTTGTGCATGTGCTTTTCGCTGGCCGAACTGTCTTCGATGATTCCCACCGCAGGCGGCGGCTATGGCTTTGCCCGTAGCGCTTTCGGCCCGTGGGGCGGGTTTCTGACCGGCACCGCGATCTTGATTGAATACGCCATCGCACCCGCCGCCATCGCCGTGTTTATCGGCGCGTATTGCGAGTCGTTATTCGGCATCGGCGGCTGGATGATTTACCTGGCCTTCTACATCATTTTTATCGGCATCCACATCTTCGGCGTCGGTGAAGCACTCAAGCTGATGTTCATCATCACCGCCGTCGCCGCCATTGCCTTGGGCGTGTTTCTGGTCTCGATGGTGCCGCACTTCAGCGTCGCCAACCTGCTGGACATCCCCGTCACTGAGGCCAAAGGCGCCAGCGCGTTCTTGCCGTTTGGTTACGTCGGCGTGTGGGCAGCCATCCCGTATGCGATCTGGTTTTTCCTGGCCGTGGAAGGCGTGCCGCTGGCAGCCGAAGAGACCAAAAACCCTAAGCGCGACCTGCCGCGCGGCCTGATTGGCGCCATGCTGGTGCTCGTGACCTTTGCCCTGCTGATCCTGATCATCGGCCCGGGCGGCGCCGGGGCGCACCACTTGATGGCCTCGGGCAACCCGCTGGTTGAAGCATTGAGCAAGTCATATGGCGGCTCGACCTGGATGGGCAGCTTCGTCAATCTGGTCGGTCTGGCGGGCTTGATTGCCAGTTTCTTCTCGATCATTTACGCCTACTCGCGTCAGATCTTTGCCCTGTCCCGTGCAGGCTACTTGCCGCGCAAACTGTCAGAAACCAACAAAAGCAAAGCCCCGGTACTGGCGTTGATCATCCCCGGAATCATCGGCTTTGGCCTGTCGCTGACGGGTCAGGGCGATTTGCTGATTCTGGTGGCAGTGTTTGGCGCGACTATTTCCTACGTGTTGATGATGGCTGCGCACATTACCCTGCGCATCCGTCGCCCCAAAATGGAGCGTCCGTACCGCACGCCGGGCGGTATTGTCACTTCAGGCACCGCTTTGGTGCTGGCATGCGTGGCCGTGGTCGCAGGTTTCCTGGTTGACCCACGCGTTGTGATTGGCGCTGCAGTGATCTATGGCGTATTAATTGCCTACTTTGCTTTTTACAGTCGACATCACTTGGTGGCCGGTACACCGGAAGAGGAATTCGCGGCCATTCAACAGGCTGAGCAATCCCTGCACTAGTCGCTGAGAAACCCGCCAGACGCGCCGCGTCTGGCGTTAAGGAGCACCTTGTATGGCAACTTTTTCTCACGCGGTGGGTACCCAGACTTACCGTTTTGACAGCCTCAAAGACGTCATGGCCAAAGCCAGCCCGGCTCGATCCGGGGACTTTCTGGCAGGCGTTGCGGCGCTCAATGACGGCGAACGCGTCGCTGCGCAAATGGCGCTGGCCAACATCCCGCTTTCGTATTTCTTGCAAGAAGTGCTGATCCCTTACGAGTCCGACGAAGTGACGCGGCTGATTATCGACAGCCACGACCTGATTGCCTTTGCGCCCGTCAGCCACCTGACCGTCGGCGGTTTTCGGGACTGGTTGCTCAGTGATGCCGCCGATGAACACAGCTTGCGCGCACTGGCCCCCGGACTGACCCCGGAAATGGTCGCCGCGGTGTCGAAGATCATGCGCGTTCAAGACTTGATTCTGGTGGCGCAGAAGATCCGCGTGGTCACCCGGTTTCGCGGCACCATGGGCCTGCCCGGTCGCCTGTCGACCCGCCTGCAACCCAACCACCCCACGGATGACCCGGCCGGTATTGCGGCGAGCATTCTCGATGGCCTGTTGTATGGCAACGGCGATGCGATGATCGGCATCAACCCAGCCACGGACAGCATCGCCTCAATCTGCGACCTGCTGAACATGCTCGACGCGATCATTCAGCGCTATGAAATCCCGACCCAGTCGTGCGTGCTGACCCACGTCACCACATCGATTGAAGCGATCAACCGCGGCGTGCCGCTGGACCTGGTATTTCAGTCGATTGCCGGCACCGAAGCAGCCAATGCCAGCTTCGGGATTAATCTGAATGTGCTGCAGGAAGGTTACGAGGCAGGCTTAAGCCTCAATCGCGGCACCTTGGGCAATAACCTGATGTACTTCGAAACCGGCCAAGGCAGCGCGCTGTCGGCCAACGCGCATTTCGGGGTCGACCAGCAAACCTGCGAAACCCGGGCCTACGCCGTGGCGCGGCATTTCAAGCCGTTTTTGGTCAACACCGTGGTGGGTTTTATCGGTCCCGAGTACCTGTACAACGGCAAACAAATCATCCGTGCCGGGCTCGAAGACCACTTCTGCGGCAAGTTGCTGGGCGTGCCGATGGGCTGCGACATTTGTTACACCAACCACGCCGAAGCCGATCAGGACGACATGGATAACCTGCTGACGCTGCTGGGCGTGGCCGGGATCAACTTCATCATGGGCATTCCGGGGTCGGACGACATCATGCTCAACTATCAGACAACGTCTTTCCACGACGCGCTCTATGCCCGAAAAACCTTGGGATTAAAGCCTGCGCCCGAGTTTGAACAGTGGTTGAGCAAGGTGGGTATTTTCACTCAGAGCGATGGACGGATCGAATTCGGCGAGCAATTGCCCCCCGCGTTTCGCCAGGCATTGGCTCATTTGGGAGGACGCTGAACATGGGCACTACGCCGACCGACAGCCTCAACCCTTGGCTGGAACTGCGCCGCCTGACCCCGGCGCGCATTGCGCTGGGCCGCACGGGCACCAGCATGCCGACCCAGGCGCAGCTGGATTTTCAATTCGCCCACGCCCAAGCGCGGGACGCCGTGCACTTGCCGTTTGATCATGCGGGGCTGAGCAGCCAGTTTGCAGAGCGCGGACGCGACAGCTTGCTGGTGCACAGCGCTGCCATTGATCGGCACAGCTACCTGCAACGACCCGATCTGGGGCGCAAACTCAACGAAGACTCGGCGCAGCAACTGCGCGACTACGCCCAAGCCAATGCAGGCGGCTTTGACGTGGTCGTGGTGGTGGCCGACGGGTTATCGGCACTGGCCGTTCATCGTCACACCCTGCCCTTTTTGGCGCGCATGGAAGAACACTTCGCCACTGAAGGCTGGCGTTTGTCGCCGGTGGTTCTGGTGCAACAAGGCCGAGTCGCGGTGGCCGATGAGATCGGCGAACTGCTGGGCGCCAAAATGGTGGTGATGCTGATCGGCGAACGCCCAGGCTTAAGCTCACCCGACAGCCTGGGGCTGTATTTCACCTACGCGCCCAAGGTCGGTTTGACCGATGCGTATCGCAACTGCATCTCCAACGTGCGACTTGAAGGCCTGAGCTATGGCATGGCCGCTCATCGGCTGGCGTACCTGATGCGCGAAGCCTGCCGTCGGCAATTGTCGGGGGTCAATTTGAAGGATGAGGCGCAGGTACAAACCCTGGATGTGGCCGCGCCCAACGAGAACTTCCTGCTAAAAGACGCGTAACTACTGACACAAAACCCTATGTAGGAGCGAGCTTGTCTCGCGATCTTTTGATCTTTAAAAGCAAAAGATCGCGAGACAAGCTCGCTCCTACCCATTGGTTCAAGAAGAACTAATACACGCTTCGCTACAAACTCAAGCAGCACAATCCGCTTCAATCCGTATAATCCTTTCGGTTCAAAATGTACGAAAAAACTACATTCCCTGTAGTTAAATACCTATCCCCCCGCACAGACCTGCTGAGCCGGGTCATCAACACAGGTGCCATACATGGATTTCAACCCGATCGACATTATCCTGCACCTCGATGTGTACCTGGACATGCTGGTAAGAGACTACGGAGTGTGGATCTACGCCATCCTGTTTCTGGTGATCTTTTGTGAAACCGGCCTGGTTGTCATGCCTTTCCTGCCGGGTGATTCCTTGCTGTTTATCGCAGGCGCGGTAGCGGCTGGTGGCGGTATGGACCCTGTCTTACTGGGCGCACTTTTGATGCTGGCGGCGATATTGGGTGACAGCACCAACTACGTCATCGGACGAACGGCGGGCGAACGCTTATTCAGTAATCCGGACTCGAAGATTTTCCGTCGCGATTACCTGCAAAAAACCCACGATTTCTACGAACGTCATGGCGGCAAAACCGTGACCATGGCGCGCTTTCTGCCGATTTTCCGCACCTTCGCCCCGTTTGTGGCAGGTGTGGCACGCATGTTCTACCCGCGCTTCTTTATGTTCAGCGTGTTCGGCACTATCCTTTGGGTCGGCGGTCTGGTCACCCTGGGTTACTTCTTTGGCAACGTGCCGTTCATCAAATCCAATCTGTCGCTGCTGGTGGTGGGCATCATCGTGCTGTCGCTGGTACCGATGATTATTGGTGTGGTTCGCAGCCGATTCGGACGCAGCCCTTCCAAAGCCTGATCGGAGAACGGCTATGTGGTCGCTGAGTGAATGGAGACGCCAGCGGATTCTGGCGCAGCACCCGGTGGCGGAGGACGTCTGGCATGACGTCCGCCAACACCTGAGTATTCTTGACGGGCTGGACGACGCGCAGGACAAATGGCTGCGCGAAAGCAGTGTGTTGTTCCTCAAGGAAAAACACCTGACGCCCATGCCCGGCGTCGAGCTGACAGAAGAGGGCGAACTGTTGCTGGCCGCTCAGGCGCAACTGCCGTTGCTCAACCTGGGCGATCTGGACTGGTATCAAGGTTTTCACGAAATCGTCTTGTACCCGGATGACTTCGTCAGCCCGCAGCGTCACCGCGACTCCAGTGGCGTAGAACATGAATGGGAAGGCCACCACAGCGGTGAGGCCTGGCAACATGGGCCGGTGGTATTGGCTTGGCCGGGCGTGCTGGCCAGTGGTCATTGGGAAGGTTACAACCTGGTCATTCACGAACTGGCGCACAAGCTGGACATGCTCAACGGCGCCGCCAACGGCATGCCGCCGCTGCACAGCAACATGCAAGTGACTGACTGGACCAAGGACATGCAACAGGCCTTCGACCACCTCAATCACTACCTGGATCACCACAACCCCGACCACGCGCCAATCGACCCCTATGCAGCCGAAAACCCGGCTGAGTTCTTTGCGGTCACCAGCGAATACTTCTTCAGCGCGCCAGACCTGCTGCACCACGTCTACCCGCTGGTTTACCAGCAGCTCAGCCTGTTTTATCGTCAGGACACCCTGGCCCGGCTACGCAAGCTGCAAAGCGAACACCCCGAATACCGCGCACATCACTGAACGGCCAAGCGTGACGCGGTTATAGGAATACGCCTATAATCGCCGCCACTTTTTGGCCAAATCGGCCAAGTAAACTGGCCTACACACGGGGGCACCGCCCAATGAGCTACAGCAAGATTCCGGCTGGCAAAGACCTGCCGAATGACATCTACGTCGCCATCGAGATTCCGGCTAACCACGCGCCGATCAAATATGAAATCGACAAAGACAGCGATTGCCTGTTCGTTGACCGCTTCATGGCCACCCCGATGTTCTACCCGGCCAACTATGGCTTCATCCCGAACACTCTGGCTGACGACGGTGATCCCCTCGACGTGCTGGTCGTGACCCCTTACCCGGTAGCCCCAGGTTCGGTTATCCGCGCACGTCCAGTTGGCATCCTGCACATGACTGACGACGGCGGCGGCGATGCCAAAGTAGTAGCAGTGCCTCACGACAAGCTGTCCCAGCTGTACGTTGACGTGAAAGAGTACACCGACCTGCCACCGCTGCTGATTCAGCAGATCCAGCACTTCTTCGAGAACTACAAAGACCTCGAAAAAGGCAAATGGGTGAAGATCGAAGGTTGGGGCGACGCAGAAGCTGCCCGCGCCGAGATCACCAAATCGGTTGCTGCCTACAAAGGCTAAGTGCAGACCGGCAGGCTCCAGCAGCTTGCTCAACGCACTAAAAACCCCGGCTCGCCGGGGTTTTTTTATGCCTGCCTAAACGCACTGAAACACAGCCTGTTCATGCCAGTTGAATGAGCGAAGGAATCGAGTAGGAAATATCGTTTCAAGGCGAGGATTTATCTCTTTTTATCTATTTTTTTTGAACGTTTAGTTTATTTAAACAGTGTCGTCTTCTCCGTAAACTCCGCATTCATGAATACATCCGGTGATCGCCTCAGAACCCTCCTGCGGGAGTGTCATTTATCCGCTTCGGACTTCGCCGCCAATCGCCGCGTCACGCCGCAGCACGTCAACAACTGGTTCAAGCGCGGCATCCCCATGGCCCGACTGGACGAAATCGCTGAACTGTTGTGCGTTAACAGCCGATGGCTGCGCACCGGTGAAGGCATCAAACATCCAGGAGCCCCGATCATCAGCCATACGGCGCGTCATTCAACGCCAGACCAGCACCTTGTAACCTCACAACCCCACGCTGCGCCCAACAACACCAGCGACATCGACGTACCGTTCTACAGCGAAGTGCTGAATGCCTGTGGCTCAGGAAAAACCCACGTGGCCCAGATACCGGAATACCGGATACGCCTGACCTCGGCCATCTTGCACACTCTGGATGTCAGCCCTGACCAGGCCATGTGCGCCCCCATGATCGGCAACAGCATGGTGCCCCGAATTGAAGCTGGCTCCACCGTGGCCATCGACCGCAGCCTGACCCAAATCGTGGATGGCGAAATCTACGCCCTCGAACAAGACGGCATGTTGCGCATCAAATACGTCTACCGCCTGCCCAACAACGGCTTGCGCTTGCGCAGCCACAACCACGATGAATACCCGGACGAACTCTTCAGCGCGCTCCAGATACAAGAGCAACACCTACGGATACTGGGCTGGGTATTTTGGTGGTCCACCCTCAATAAACGCCGCCCGCCAGTGCCTTACAAACTGGAGGAATAGCGTCTCAAGGCGTGAGAAGGTGAAACCGAAGCGGGATTTTTGCTGGGAAATACAAGCGATTCCCAGTATGCTTCGCCGCACTCGCGCACATCCCCCTGCTCCCAGCAGGCCGGATTGCAGGGCAAGGCAGCGATAAGCCGCCACGCCCCACACACCCAGACGCCACGCGCTGGATGTCCCGATTGAAGGCGAGCACGGTTTGCCAAAAACAAACCAAACCCGCCCCCGAGAAGCCGGCCACAAGCCGGCTTTTTAATGCCTGTGTGAAAGTGGTTTTCATCTGTAGACAATCGTTAGAGCCTTGCTCTACCAAAGACTTCAGCCTGTTTGCACCAGACCATACAAGCCGTATCAGGTTATGCACACGGCCAACTGTGGAAGCGGGATTGCTGCATCGCTGGCAAGCCAGGCTCCCACAGGTTTCTCGCAGTATTTGAAACAGTTTCAGCTTGCCCCTTCCCAGCTACCCCCGCCCCACCTCGCCAATCAAAATATCCTCAAAAAACGCCCCGACCGGTTCTGTGGGATGACACAGCTGTATCTCCAACACCCAGACCATCTCGCTCGGTACGATTTCAACGTCGGCCAGTTTGTCTTGCCCGAGCAGGGCATGGGGGAAGTCGGCGATGCGGTGTCCAGCCAGGTTGCGTTCAAGGCGCCAGCCTTTGGCGTGGGTGCTTTGCTCGGCGAAGTCATACAGTTCACGTCCGGTCAGCCCGCGCTGCCAGGCGTCGCGGGTTTCGTCGAATACTTGGTGCAGGGCTTTGACGCAGGCGTGGTGCAGAGGGTGTTCGCCGAATACGAAGGTGTCGCCATAATCGCCTTCGTAGCCATCCCACACGGGGCCAAGGTCGACCACGGCGATGTCGGTGGCGCGTAGCGTGCGCTGTGGGTCGATGCCTTGGCGCGGTGTGCGGATGGTGTCGTCGCCGAAGCGTATGTAGGTCGGGTGCCAGGTGTGTGACGCCCCCATGTCGTGCAATGTTCGACTGGCCATTTGCAGGGCTTGGGCTGTGGTCATGCCGACTTTCAGTTGTTCGGCGATGGCGGCCAGGGCTCTTACGGTTTGTTCGCGGGCAGCGAGCATGCCGTCCAGTGAGTAGCGCGGGCCGACTTTTTCCAGCAGCGGGTCCAGCGTTTTTAGGGATGAAGCCTTCGTCAGTGCACCGCTGGGGACGAAGGCTTCAGCGACAAAGCGATGAGCCTGCGCGCCCGCTGCCAGACAGGTTTCGCGGACTTGGTTGATCATCGCGCTGTTGCCGCAGGCGTAGATTTGGCTCTCGGCCCAGTGGTGGGGCTGAGCCAGCGCAACGTGCTGCACGCGGGCGTCTGCCGACAGGACTCGATGCCAGTGAAACCGTGGATGGTCCTCGCTGGCTCGGTCCAGAAACTCAGCGTCGTAGAAGTCCGCAGGCGTGGAGTTGCCCCAGTACAAAGTGACCTCGGCATGGCGGGCCAGGGCCGTCAGCAACAAGGGTTTTATGCCCGCATAACCGGTCCCGGTCGCGAACAGTACGACAGGGCGTTCATCCTCGTGTTGCCAGGTGCAGGCGCCCACGGGGCCTTCGAGTTTCACCGCATCCCCCACGTGCAGGGTCGGCAGAATGCGCTCGGAGAATACGCCGCCGCTGACTTGGCGAATATGAAACACCAGTTGGCCCTGATCCTGTCCAGGCAGATTGGCGATGGAGAAACAGCGGCTTTCGCCATCGTCGAGGCGAAATCTGACGTACTGACCCGCCCGAACGTCGAGTGGCTGAGCGGGCAGTAACACCAGCTCAACAATATCGACGCTCAGCGCACGTTTGCCGATCACGTGTGCGGCGACTTCCAGCGTTGGCGTGTCCAGTGACCAGCCGGGAATTTCCAGACGCATGTCGCTACAGGCATGGCTCTGGCACAGTAACATCTCGTCGGCCGCGAGCGGATAGGAAGGGGCCGGGGTGTCTGGCGTGTACTGCTTTGGCCGATAGTGACCCGACACCACCTTGACCTTGCACGACCCGCAGGCGCCGCGCCGACAGGAAAATGGTACGGCGAGGCCGCTGGCAAGCATGGCGTCGAGCAGCAATTGATCGGCAGTTTCAAAGGATTTGCCCGAGGGCAATAATTCAACGACATGGCGGTTGTGCATAAACACCTCGGGGCGATTGAGGTCAGATTGTTGCGCTAGACTAGGACCACAAGAACCTCCAGTTTTGGATAATTCACATGGTCCAGCTTCGCAAATGGCGCCCTCTGCTCAAGCTCGATGGGGTGCAGCCGCAGGCGTCGTATAGAAAAATCATCGAGGGTTTGGTGAGCGCCATTGTCGAAGGCCGTTTGCGCCCCGGAACGCTGTTGCCGGGGACGCGGGAAATGGCGCGATTGCTGGACGTCAACCGCAAGACGGTGATCCTGGCCTACGAAGAAGCGGTGACCAAAGGCTGGCTGGTCAGCATTCAACGTCGCGGCACTTTCGTCAGTACACAACTGGCGACAGGAACGGTGGCGGCCGCCAGCGCGCCAAAGTCGTTTGCCTTGACGCTGCGCGACACGCCCGCGGCGGCCTATTTCACGCCGGGCGAGCAGGTGACCGCGCTGCACCATCGGCCGGGCGCGCTGTTTTTCGATAACGGCGCCTGTGACCATCGTCTGCTGCCACAAGCGGTTCTGCATCGCTACTACCGCAATGCCTTGCGCAACAGCTTTACCACCAACACCGTGCGCCATGGCAGCACGGGCAGCAGCCACTACCTGCGTAACGCGCTGGCCGACATGTTGCGCCATAATCGCGGCCTGACGGTCGACGCAGAGCAGATTTGCCTGACCCAAGGCGTGCAGATGTCGCTGTACCTGACGGCCAGCGTGTTGCTCAAACCCGGTGATGTGGTAGTGGTCGAACGCCTGAGTTATCCGCCTGCCTGGGAGATTTTCCGCCAGTTGGGCGCACAACTGGTCACCGTGGACTTGGACGAAGAAGGTTGTCGGGTCGATCAGCTCGCGCAACTGTGCCAGATACACGATGTGCGAATGATGTATGTCACTCCCCATCACCAGTTTCCTACCACCGTCAGCCTGCGTGCCGGACGTCGGCAACAGCTCCTGGAATTGGCCCGACTGCATGATTTCTGCATCATCGAGGAAGACTACGACCACGAGTATCACTTTGCCGGACGGCCCTATTTGCCTCTGGCCAGCGACAGCGCGCAACGTCATGTGATCTACATCGGCTCGCTGTCCAAGTCCTTGGGCAGCACCTTTCGTTGCAGCTATATCGTTGCGCCGTCAGAGGTCATCGCAGCGCTCGAGCGCACGGCGGCGGTGAGCCTGGGCCAAGGCGATGCCGTCATGCAGCGGATGCTGGGAGATTTGATCAACCATGGCGAGCTGAAGAAGCATCTGCGTCGGGTTTCCAAAGAATACCGCCAACGTCGAGAAACCCTGCTCAGTTGCCTGCTGGAGGCTTTTGGTGAGCAGATCGTTGTGCAGGAACCGGAGGGAGGACTGGCGTTGTGGGTAAAATTCGCGGACTCAATCGACGTCAATCGACTGGCTGAAAAAGCGCTGGAGCTGGACTTGGTGGTGCGCAGCGCTCGCCTGTTTTCACCCGTTGATCACCCCGAAAATGCCCTGCGTCTGGGGTTCGCCTCGCTCAATCTGGAGGAAATCCGCAGCGCCACGCAGCGCTTGGCTCAGGCGGCGCAGGCAATTGCGTCAGGGTTTGCGTTGGCGTGAATGAACAGCATTGGCCACTGTCCGGCAGTTTAATGCCTGACAATGGCCAAGCCTGTCGTTACGCCCCTTGAATCTTCACGATCCAACCTTCCGGCGCTTCGATGTCTCCAGACTGGATACCGGTCAGCTCCTTATACAGTTGCTGCGTCACCGGACCCACTTCCTCTTGGCTATGGAAAACGTGCAGTTCACCGTTGTACTGAATGCCGCCAATCGGCGTGATCACAGCAGCGGTGCCACAGGCGCCAGCTTCGGTAAACTTCTTCAGATCGCCTACCGGCACATCCCCTTCAACCACGGTCAAGCCCAGACGGTCTTTGGCCAGTTGAATCAACGACAGGCGGGTGATACCCGGCAGTACCGACGCCGAGCGCGGAGTGACAAATTGCTTGTCTTGGGTAATTGCAAAGAAGTTGGCCGAGCCGACTTCTTCGATGTTGGTGTGGGTCAGCGGGTCCAGGTAGATGCAATCTGCAAAACCTGCACTCTTGGCTTCAGAGCCAGGCAGCAGGCTGGCCGCGTAGTTGCCACCCACTTTGGCAGCACCGGTGCCATTTGGCGCGGCGCGGTCGTAGTTGGAAATCATGAAGTTACAAGGCTTCATCCCGCCTTTGAAGTACGGGCCAACCGGGATGCAGAACACGCTGAAAATGAACTCAGGGGCGGTCCGCACGCCGATGTTGTCACCCACGCCAATCACGAAAGGCCGCAGGTAGAGCGCGCCACCCGAGCCGTACGGCGGAATGAAGTGCTCGTTGGCTTTGACCACTTGGGTGCAGGCATCGATGAACTGCTCAACCGAGACACTCGGCATCATCAGACGAGCGCAGCTGCGTTGCATGCGCAGGGCGTTCTGATCGGGGCGAAACAGGTTGATCGAACCGTCCTTGCAACGATAAGCCTTGAGGCCTTCGAAGCACTGTTGCCCATAGTGCAAGGCGGTGGAGCCTTCACTGATGTGCAACACGTTGTCTTCGGACAGGACACCTGCATCCCACTGATCCTGGCTCCAGTGAGACAGGTAGCGGTAGTCGGTTTTTATGTAGCTGAAGCCCAGTGTGCTCCAGTCGATACTCGGGACAGACATGATTACCTCGAATGCTGTTCTTGGCAGATTAAACGACACCGCCAACAGTCGATGCCGTACAGCGGGCCTTTGCGCCAGCCACTATAGATCCAAACTACCCATTTTTAGTGCACGTAGAAACGGGTAAGACAAATGTCTCGTCAGATGCGCCAATTTAGTCAGTCCCCCGGATCCGCGCAATGCTCAGTTTCTTGATCAGGCCCAATCCCTAGCCACCATGGCACGGCACCAGACCGCTAAGCACCCCTCTCCCGTAGCAGTTGCCGAGCCTTGCGAGGCGACGTCCGGCTGCGCAGCAGTCGTAAATGGCCTGTCGTGACTACCCAGTTAAATCGAGTTCTCAGCATTTACGATCGCTTCGCAATCGGACGCAGCCTCGCCAAGCTCGGCAGCTGCTACGGGTGTGCATGCCGCCAATAATCAGCCGTTTCGTACGACGTTTCTCTTTCAATCCAGCGAAGCTTGCGACCTGAGCCTCCACAGCACGTGGATCTGGCCACGTATGCCATCGCGCACGACCTATCAGATCTGCTAGCTAGGCAAGCCAAAAGAATAGGCAGACGCTGAAACACAACCCAGTGTCTCTAAGTGAGCATCTCGTGAGCACACCTAAAAAAACCTATACCGCCCTCTATCACTACGACCCGCTGGATCGTTTGACGCGCACTCACGCGTCCCAACGGTTTTACCGAGACACTCGCATAGCGACTGAGATTAATAGTGAAATAACCACGAGTTTTTTCGAACACCAATCCCTGCCGCTAGCCGAGCGATACCTCGGTGACGCTGTCACCTTATTGGCCACAGACCTGCAAACATCGGTGCTGCACACTATTAACTCCACCCACTATCAGCCCCAGGCCTACAGCCCTTACGGCCATCGCCCAGCAGAGAATGGCTTACTGAGTGCGCTGGGGTTTAATGGTGAACGACCTGACCCCGTAACGGGGCATTATTTATTGGGCCAGGGACACCGAGCGTACAACCCGGTGTTAATGCGGTTTAATAGCCCGGACACGCTAAGTCCGTTTGGCAAAGGCGGCATCAATGCGTATGCGTATTGCTCTAACAACCCGATTACGCGTATTGACCCAACGGCGGAAAGTTGGATAACTAAAATATATGGAAAAATCCCTGAAACCCTTCTGCATCTTTCAAATAATGGGCTGCCTGACAGTTTCTATGATGTAAACAAATACGCTTTAGACAAGGCTTTAAATAAATACAACCACGCTGATAAAATCACTAAAACTACAAAATATATAAAAGAGATAAATGCCCATATAGCCTTAAAACAACACAACTTAAATAAAAAAATCCTGCCCCTTCTTTCTTACGCTACAACCCACTCTGAAAAAAACATAGCAACCGCAACTAGCCAAACCCAAAAACTTAACTATAAATTAGAATCAAATTTATCCAAAACAGAAGATTTTAGAAGCTATCTCCAATTAACTGAAGATTATTTAAAAAATCTTACGACCACGCCTACCGATATATCCACAGCCAGAGCCAACATCCGACGGGAAAGCCCTACGACCCCTATCACAACCCGCAACAGCGGCGACAGGCATTGAGCTACCCCGTATAGCCCGCCCTCGCCTATACCCAAAAGACATAAGTAACGACTCTTTTAGTATTTTATTTTTTATCCCAGACCCCCTATATCTGCGTCCTCAATCCGGCACTTCGCTGGTTTTTGCAGGAGCATCAGCGTGATTCGAACGCGTTCATTCGTTGCGTTGTCCCTCGCCGCTTTACTGGTTTCCGGCCAGGTGCTGGCCGATACAGTCAAAGAAATTCGTATCGCGGTACCCGACATCAGCGCCGGGCCAACGCCCAGCGGTGCAGGGATTGTTGATGTGCTGCGCGACCGGCAAACGCTGGAAAAAGAATTCGAAAAAGATGGCATCACGATTCGCTGGGACTTCTTCAAAGGCGCAGGCCCGGCGATCAATGAAGCGCTGGCCAACGGTCAGGAAGACTTCGCTTACCTGGGTGATTTTCCGGCGATTATTGGTAAGGCCGGAGGCCTTGATACTCGCCTGCTGAGCGCGGTAGCCCGTAACGTGAAGCTTTATCTCGCGGTGCAACCCGGCTCGGGGATTACCTCGTTCGAAACGCTGAAAGGCAAGCGCGTGGCGATTTTCCGCGGGACCGCCACTCAGTTGTCGTTCGCCTCTGCGCTGGCCCATCAAGGCCTCAAGGAAAGCGACTTCAAGGTGATCAATCTGGACTACAACGCCGCCAACGCTGCGCTGGCCGCCAAGCAGATTGACGCGACCTGGTCCGGTGCCGGCGTGCTCGCGCTCAAAGCCCGTGGCCTGGCGGAGTTACCGCTGACCACGGTGGATCTGGGCGGCGCGGGCAGCATGCAAGCCGTACTGCTGGGGCGCGGCGCTTTCGTCGATGAGCACCCGGAACTGGTCGCCCGTCTGATCAAAGCCCAGCAACCGGCCATTGCCTGGTTGCGCAATGACGCGCACAAACAGGACTACATCGACCTGGTGTCCCGACTCGCCAGTTACCCACCAGCCATTCTTACAGCCGATGCGGCCGATCAGTCGCTGAACACGATTTTCGCGCCACAACTCGACGCCTCGTTTATCGACAACTTGCAGCACAGCGTCGATCTGGCGCTGGATGCCAAGTTGATCCGCAAAGGTTTCGATGTGAAGACCTGGGCCGAGCCGCGCTTTATCGATGCCGCGCTCACAGCCGCCCCGCACACAGCAGACACCGCCACCCAAACCCCACAAGCCAGCCGTTAAGACAAGGGATCCGTATGACCACACTGTTCATTTCTCCCGGCGCCTGCTCGTTCGCCGCCCATGTTGTGATCCACGAATTGCAACTGCCCATCACGGTCGAGCGCGCCACGATTCATACCCCGGACACGCCTTATCGCCAGATCAACCCAAGCGGGCGAGTACCCGCCTTGCTGCTCGATGACAAGACGCTGGTGACCGAGAACACGGCCATCCTGCCTTACCTCGCAGACCTGCGGCCCGGCACCTCGCTGTTTGCCGCGGCCGGGACCACGGAGCGTGCATTGATTCAGTCATGGATCGGTTATCTGGGCACCGAAGTGCACGTCGGCGCGTTTCGACCGATCAATCGCCCTGAGCGCTACAGCACCGATGAAGCGGCGTTCCCGGGCATCCGTCAACGCGGGCTGCAACAACTGGCAAACGCGCTGAAGCCGCTGGAAGCGCGCTTGCGCGATGAGAGTTACTTGGTGGGCAACCGCTTTACCTTGGCGGATGCTTATTTGGGTGTGTTCGTCGGCTGGAGCGCGCGTGCAGGCTCGCTGTTGCGGGACTTCCCGGCGTTGCAAGGGTTTCTCGAACGTTACCTGGCACGCGAATCAGTGGTGCAGACCCGGGCCGCCGAAGGCCTGGCCTAAGCAACAAGTTGAGCGAGCCGGAGAGACGCCATGACGACCATCGATACCATTGCCACTTGGGCTCAAGTTATTGCTCGCACCCTTGAGGGGCAAGGCTTCAGCACGGCCCCGCTGTTGCGTGAAGCCGGTATCGCGCATTGCAATTTGTATGACCCCAACCAACGCATCGCCCTCACCTGCATGAGTGCGTTTTGGCGGGCCGCGGTGCGGGTCAGCGGTGACGAATGTTTCGGTCTGCACGTGGCGCAATACAGTTATCCGACCGACTTCCACGGGTTGTTTTTCGCCGTGCAAAGCAGCTCTACGGTTATTGAGGCGCTGGACCGCGCGGTGCGTTATGCCCCCGTGATCACCACCGCCGCCGCGATGAGCCTGGTGCGCGGCCCGCATTCCACGCGCCTGGTCTATGGGGTCGCGCCCGGCGCCGAGGTAGAGCAAGTTGCTACCGAGGCATCGATTGCCTGCGCAGTGCGTTTCACTCGCCAGAACTGGGCCGAGCTGCCGATTGTGCAGTGTGTGCGCTTGACCCGGCCGACCCCACGCGACCCTTCGCGCTGGGCCCGCCTGCTGGGGTGCCCGGTCAGGTTTGAGGCCAGTGAAAACGCCATTGTGTACACCAACAGCTGGCTGGACACGCCGCTGAGCACTGCTAACCAAGAAGTGGCGCAGGGCCTGGACAGCGTGCTGAACGATTACCTGGAGCGCCAGCGTCGGCTCAATCTGCCGGAGCGGGTGCGCGCCGTCATCATCCGCTACCTGCCCCTGGCCGACGTGCAACAAACGCGCGTGGCCCTCGACCTGGGCATGAGCGTGCGCAACCTGCACCGGCAACTGCTCAAACACTCCACCAGTTTCAAGGCGCTGCTGGATGAATGCCGTCAGCAGTTGGCGTTCAGTTACTTGCGCCAGACCGATTACTCCGTCAACGAAATCTGCTACCGATTGGGCTTCAATGAACCCAGCAGTTTCAACCGTGCCTTCCGCCGCTGGACGGGTGAAAGCCCTGGCAAATGGCGACGCGATGATTCGGCGCTGCTCCCCCAATTGCCAGGCCCGACAGCACTACGGGCAGCCAATGACCCCTCACTGCTGATCGCCGTTTAGGGTGCGTGTCCGTGGCGGACTATAGGTTGTCCGCCCAAGCCTCTTTTGCCCTGATCATCGCCCCTAGGATGGACCCCTACCGTGCACGATCCGCAGTGTCGCGCGGCAATCAGGAGTCCCCAGCCCATGCTGTTACGTTATTCGGCCACCACGGCCCACCGTCTCAAACCCCTGAGCATTTCTTTATGGCTGGCACTGCCCGTTGCCTTGTCAGCCACCTGCGCCCTGGCCGCCGACGAAACCGATAAGCCTTCAACAATCGCCAGCACACAGGCCGACAGCGACGCCCCGCGTCTGGAGCAAGTGACCGTGACGGCACGGCGCCGGGCCGAGGAATCGCAAGATGTGCCCACGCCGATCACGACCCTGAGTGGCGCCCAGTTGGAGAGCCAGCGGATCTATAAAATCCAGGACCTGCAACAGGCGCTGCCCAGCGTTAACGTGGCCTACACCCACGCCCGCGTGTCGAGCTTCGCGGTGCGCGGCATTGGCAACAACCCCGCCAGCGATGGCCTGGAAGGCAGCGCCGGGATCTACCTCGACAACGTCTACCTCGGCCGTCCCGGCATGGCCGCGTTCGACATGATGGACATTGAGCAACTGGAACTGTTGCGCGGCCCACAAGGCACCTTGTTCGGCAAAAACACCACCGCGGGCGTCCTGAACATCGCCACCCGCGGCCCGACCTTTACGCCTGAACGCAGCGTTCAGGTGTCCGGGGGCCAGGACGGCTATTTTCAGGGCAAGGGCAGTTTCTCGGGGCCGATCACCGACACACTGGCCGGGCGCGTGTCGTTTTATCGCACCCGCGATGACGGCTATCTGAACAACCGCTACGACGGCCGCACCTTGCTCGGCGGCGAACGTGAAGGCATACGCGGGCAATTGCTGTTCAAGCCCAACGAAGACTTCAGCCTGCGCTGGATCAACGAATACAACTCTGAAAACTCCAGCAGCGGCAGCAGCGTGATTTATGGCGCCGGGCCGGTGTTCTGGAAGCGTGCGGCGCTGGTCGGCGCCCACCCGGAACTCGGTAAAAGCAATATCGATGGCCGACAGAATGTCAGCGTGCACCAGAACGCCAGCTCGGTTGAAGCCAACTGGAACCTGGCAGGCGGCTATACCCTGACCTCCATCAGCGCCTATCGCAGTTGGCACTTCAACCCCGCCAACGACGCCGACCAACTGGACGTGCCGGTGATCAAGGACTACGGCTTCGAAGTGCACGACCGTCAGTTCTCCCAGGAAATACGCCTCGCGTCACCCAAGGGCGACTTCTTTGATTACGTGGTCGGTGCCTATGCCTTCAAGCAGAACCTGGGCAATCGGATTTTCACCGACTTTGGCCCGCTGGCGGACCTGGACCTGATTGGCGCCAATCTCAATGCGCTCAACAACATCAACAGCAAGGTGAACGGCAAGGTCAACACCGAGAGTTACGCTTTGTTTGCCCAAGGCACCTGGCACTTGAGTGACCGCTTGGACTTCAGCGCCGGGATACGCGGCACCTACGAAGAAAAAGAAGCCAATGTGCAGCGCTTTGCCCCCACTGGCGGCGGCCCGGCGGTGGTCATTCCCGGCGTTGTCGACGGCAACGCCGTGCGTGCTGGCCAGGTGGGCGCATACGACAGCGGCAACCTGCATATGCATAACGCAGCGCCATCGTTTCTGGCCAGCGTGAGCTACCACTTCGACGACGACGTGCTCGGCTATGCATCGCTGTCCCACGGCGAAAAATCCGGCGGGGTCAACCTAGCGGTAGCCTCGGCACCGAGCGCGGGGGCTGAGTCGCTGCTGGTCGGTCCGGAGCGGGCCAACGATGCCGAATTGGGGGTCAAGAGCCAACTGTTCGACCACCGCTTGCAACTCAATGCCAACGTGTTCTGGACCGGCGTAAACGGCTACCAAGCCACCACGTACTATCAGCCGCCGGGCGCATTGACCGGCTACCAATTGCTGACCAACGCAGGCTCGGTGCGCTCACGCGGGGTTGAACTCGAAGCCACGGCGGTGCCCGTGCGGGGCCTGACCGTGAACGTCAACGGCTCGTTCAATGACGTGACGTATCTGTCCTTCAAAAACGCACCGTGCCCGGCAGAAGTGGTCGGCGCCACCACCTGCGACCTGACAGGCAAACCCGTGGCCGGGGCTTCGCGCTGGATCGGCAACGTCAACGGCGAATACAAATGGCCACGCGTCAACGGCGTTGAGCCATATGCCACCGGCAGCTATGCCTATCGCTCCGAAAGCGAAGGCACACTGGACAACTCTGACCTGTCGAAAATCAACGGCTATGGCCTGGCGAACTTCTCGGTGGGCGCTCGCGTGGGTTATGGCGATGGTTTGCTGGACGCCTCGCTGTGGGTCAAAAACGCCTTCGACAAAGAGTATTACCTAGCTGTCGGCAACGGCATCAACGGCCTGTACACCGCCTCACCCGGCCAGCCACGCACGGCCGGTGTGACCGTTCGTTATGACTTCTGAGGTGAACATGACAACCCGACACATGAGCCTTGGCGCGTTCATCATGAGCAGCGGTCATCACCTGGCCGCCTGGCGCCACCCACGCGCCTGGGCCGGGGGTGGGCTGAACTTTCAGCACTTCAAACAACTGGCGCAAACGGCTGAGCGGGGCAAGTTCGACGCGATCTTTTTCGCTGACAACCTGGCCCTGATGGGCACGCCCGAACTCGGTCAGTACACCACCGCCGGTGACGTGTTCGACCCCCTTGTGCTGCTGTCCGGGCTGGCGACAGTAACCGAGCGCATCGGCCTGATCTCGACCGTGTCCACCAGCTACAACGAACCCTACTTGCTGGCGCGCAAGTTTGCGTCCCTCGACCACTTGAGTGACGGGCGCAGCGGCTGGAACCTGGTGACCTCGGCCACCGATCTGGAAGCCTTGAATTTTGGCCGCGAACAGCATTTCGAGCACGACGACCGTTATCAGCGCGCCGAAGAATTCATCGATGTGGTGACCGGTCTGTGGGACAGCTACGAAGACGACGCGTTTGTTCGGGACAAAGCCAGCGGCACATTTTTTGAGGCCGAAAAACTGCACGTGCTGGGCCACAAAGGGCAGCACTACCGGGTGCGCGGGCCGCTGAATATTCCACGTCCGCCGCAGGGCTACCCGGTGCTGATTCAAGCGGGTTCCTCAGAACCCGGCAAAGCGCTGGCAGCGCGCACCGCCGAAGTGGTCTTCACCGCGCAACAGACATTGGCCAATGCGCAGGCTTTTTATGCAGACGTCAAAGGACGCCTGGCCGGTTATGGACGCACGCCGGATCAGTTGAGAGTCATGCCCGGCATCTCCCCGGTGATCGGCAGCAGCCAGGACGAAGCCGATGAAAAGTACCAGCAACTGCAAGACCTGCTCGACCCGCGTGTGGGGCTGGGGTTGCTGGCAGGCATGGCCGGTGGTTTTGACCTGTCGGGTTACGACCTGGACGGGCCATTGCCCGAGTTGCCGGTGAGCAATTCGATGCAAAGCCGACAGGCGCTGTTTATCGAATTGGCACGCCGAGAGAACCTGAGCATTCGTCAGCTGTACCTGAAAATAGCCGGTGCTCGCGGGCATCACACTGTGATCGGCACGCCGAAAACTGTCGCAGATACGCTGGAGCAATGGTTCGTAGAACAGGGTGCAGACGGCTTCAACATCATGCCGCCGTTTCTGCCTGAAGGGCTGCATGACTTTGTCGACGGCGTGGTGCCGATCCTGCAACAACGCGGGTTGTTTCGCCGCGAGTACAGCGGCACCACATTGCGCGAGCATCTGGGTTTGCAGCGACCGAGTAATCGCTACAGCGCTTAAGGACGAACGGCCCGACCGTTAGTAGCAGTTGCCGAGCTTGGCGAGGCTACGTCCGGCTGCGCAGCAGTCGCAAATGGCCTGTCGTGACTACCCAGTTAAATCGAGTTCTCAGCATTTACGATCGCTTCGCAATCGGACGCAGCCTCGCCAAGCTCGGCAGCTGCTACGGGTTGGGTTTAACGGAACACCAATCCACCATCGATCAGCGGCGCTTGGCCGGTCATGTAGTCGGCGTCCGGGCTGGCCAGGTAGGCGACGAATGCTGCCACGTCTTCCGGGGTTTGCGCACGGCCCAAGGCAATCCCGTTAACGAACTTCTCGTAGGTCGCACCAATCGGCGCGCCCGTGATTTCGGACATGCGTTTATCGATGTCGACCCACATGTCAGTCCCCACAACCCCAGGGCAGTAGGCGTTGACGGTGATGCCGTGCACCGCCAGCTCTTTGGCCGCCGCTTGGGTCAAGGCCCGTACCGCGAATTTGGTGGAGGAATAAACGCCCAGCAAGGCATAGCCTTCATGGCCGGCAATCGAACTGGCATTGATGATTTTGCCTGTGCGCTTGAGTGCCTGGAACTTGGCCGCCGCAGCCTGAATGCCCCACAAGGTGCCTTGGACGTTGATGCGGTAGATGCGCTCAACTTCTTGCTGAGTGACGTCGGCCAGCGGTTTGACCTGCGAAATGCCCGCGTTGTTAACCATGATGTCCAACCCGCCCAGCGTGCTGTGTGCATGCTCAACGGCCTGGAATACTTGTTCGCGGTCACCTACGTCGGCCACAAAGGTGCTGGCTTTACGGCCCAGCGCTTCGACTTCTTCGGCAACCTGGCGCAATTTGTCCTGATTGAGGTCGACCAAGGCAATGTCGGCGCCGTCTTTTGCCAGACGCAATGCGATGCCACGGCCAATGCCCTGTGCCGCGCCGGTGATCAATGCCACTTTTCCAGTGAGTTTCATTCGTTGGGCTCCTTTCAATCGTTAGCATGGTCAGCGGTCTAAACCATAGCCCAGACCGCTGGCGGGTCTATTGATGCAGCGCACGATCTCGGGCCGCCAGCACCGCTTCGTGCATGGCTTCGCTGAGGGTGGGGTGCGCAAAGATCACGTCACTCAACTCAGCGTCCGTGGCTTCCAGCGCTTGGGCGATGCCAAATCCCTGGATCTGTTCGGTCACATGCGGCCCTACCATGTGCGCCCCCAGCAGTTCGCCGGTGTCGGCATCGAAAACCGTTTTTACAAAGCCTTTGCTTTCGCCCATGGCCAACGCTTTGCCGTTGGCTTGATAGTCGAAGCGCCCCACGGCGACGTTATGTCCGTTGCTGCGCGCCGCCGCTTCGGTGAGCCCCAGACTGGCGACTTCCGGTCGGGCATAAGTGCAGCCCGGAATGCGGTTTTTGTTCAGCGGGTGCACGCCTTCGACCCCTGCGAGTTTTTCGACACACACCACGCCTTCATGGCTGGCCTTGTGCGCCAGGCACGGTGCGCCCGCCACGTCGCCAATCGCATACAGCCCGGCAACGCTGGTTCGGCACCACGGGTCGGTTTTGATAAAGCCTTTTTCAAACTCGACGCCCAGCGCTTCAAGCCCCATGTCTTCAATGTTCGGTTGGATGCCAGCTGCCAGCAGCACTTGCGCCACCTGCACGGTCTGCTCGCTGCCATCGCTGAGCGAGAGCGTGCAGTGCAGCGCGCCCACCTCGCCTTGCACCGCGCTGACTTTGGTCTGTGTCAGCACGCGAATCCCGCGTTGCTCGAACTCGCGCTGCACCAGGCTCGCAACCTCTTGGTCTTCGACCGGCATGATGTGCTTGGCCACTTCGACCAGCGTCACCTGACTGCCCAGGTCGCTGTACAAGCTGGCGAACTCCACACCAATGGCGCCAGAGCCAATCACCAGCAACGACTCGGGCACGCTTTTGGGCACCAGTGCATCGAAGTAGCTCCAGACTTTTTGCCCGTCGGCCACCAGCCCCGGTAACGGCCTGGGTCGGGCCCCGGTGGCCAGAATGATATGCCGCGCCTGATACACCGCCTCGCCCTGTTCAGCGCTGACGGTGACCACGCCTTTGGCGCTGACCCGGCCACGGCCGTCAATGACCCTGACCGCGTTTTTCTTCAGCAAATAAGCAATACCCGCGGTCAGTTTGCGCGACACGCCACGGCTGTGAGCGACCAGTTGCGCAATATCAAACTGGATGTTGTCAGCGCTGAAACCAAAGGTGCCCAGGTGCTTCAAGGTGTGCCCGACTTCAGCGCCCTTGAGCATGGCTTTGGTCGGAATGCAGCCCCAGTTCAGGCAGATGCCGCCCAAGTGCTGCTGTTCGACCAGCGCCGTGCTCAGCCCCAATTGGGCCGCGCGGATAGCGGCCACGTAGCCGCCGGGGCCGCCACCGATGACGAGTACATCAAATTTATCGGTCATGGTGGCTCCTAGAGCATCATCAAGCTTGGGGTCTGTACCAGACGCTTGAGTTCTTTGAGGAACGTCGCCCCCAACGCGCCATCGATCACCCGGTGATCGCACGACAAGGTCACGGTCATTTGTGTGCGCACCGCGGCTTGACCATTGTGCGCAACCACCCGTTGCTCGCCCGCGCCGATGGCCAGAATTGCGCCTTGGGGCGGATTGATGATGGCGTCGAACTGGCTGACGCCGAGCATGCCCAGATTGGAAATACTGAATGTGCCGCCCTGGAACTCCTCAGGCTTGAGGTTGCCGGCTTTGGCTTTGGTCACCAGGCTGAGCATTTCTTCAGAGATGCTCGACAGGCTCTTGCGATTGGCCTGACGCACGATGGGCGTAATCAAGCCTGCGGGCAGGGCCACAGCCACCGAAATATCAGCGTCGGCAAAGCGCAAGACGGCCTGGCGTTCTTCGTCGAACTGCACGTTCACGTCCGGCACTTTGATCAGCGCCAGCGCACAGGCTTTGATCAGCAGGTCATTGACCGACAGTTTGATCGCCGGGGCCGAGGCGTTGATTTCACTGCGCAGCGCCAGCAGCGCTTCAAGGTCCAGATCAGCCTGCAAGCGAAAGTGCGGGGCCGTGCGTTTGGACGCTTGCAAGCGCGCCGCAATCGCTTTGCGCATGCCGTTCATGGGCAGCACGTCGGCGTGCGGCGCTTCAGGCGTTGCTTGAACAGTCAGCGCCACCCGCGGATTTTGCACCGCGCTGACTTCCAGCACATCGGCCTTGCTGACCCGACCACGGCTGCCAGTGACGCGGCAATCGTTAAGATTAACGCCCAGCTTGGCGGCCAAACGACGCGCCACCGGCGTGGCCACAATGTGACTGTCATCGGCCCGCGAACGCGCAGGGCCATCCGCTTTGAGCGCCGGTTGAAGCGTCGCGACCTTGCCGCCGAGGTCCTTAACGGCGTGCTCGATGTCACTCACGCTGATGCGCCCTTGCGGGCCTGTGCCGTTGACACGGCTTAAGTCGATGCCCAGTTCTTTGGCCAAACGCGTGGCGTGCGGCGTAGCAAACACCGATTCGGCACTTGCGCCGAGTAACGCCTGCGGCACGTGCCAGCCGTGAGTGGTTTTTGCCGCTGGAACCGCTACCGGTTCAGACGCCTTAACGGCGACAGCCGGTGCCGCAGCAGCGACCGAAACAACCTCTGGCTGCGGGGCCGCAGCGGCAGGCGCTGTACCTCGCTGAGCAATAAAGGCGTCAATTTCGGCATCGCTGACCGACGCATCGGCCACCACTCCCAGCAACCCGCCGACCGGCAAGGTTTGCCCCGGCTGCGCCACTTTGCGGCGCAGCACGCCATCGAACGGCGCCTCCAGAACGTTGGAGATTTTGCTGGTCTCGATGTCGCACAGTTCCTGATGCTGTTTGAAGCTGTCGCCTTCTTCAATCAGCCAGTTATTCAGGGTGCCCTCTTCCATCGACAGGCCCCATTTAGGCACCTCGATGATTTTGATCTCGCTCATGTTCAGGCCTCCATCACTTTACGTACGGCGGCCTCGATGCGATCGACGCTCGGGATCCAGGCCTGTTCCAGCACGGGCGAGAACGGCACCGGTGTGTGTGGCGGGGTGACCATGATGATCGGGGCTTTGAGCTGGTAAAAGGCTTTGGTGGCGATCAAGGCAGCGAGGTCGTGGGCAAAGCCCAGGCGCGCGGCCGACTCGTCGACAATCACCACACGGCCAGTAGAGGTCACAGATTCAAGAATGCCGTCTTCGTCCAGCGGCGAGACCGTGCGCGGGTCGACCACTTCAACCGAGATGCCTTCGCCCGCCAGTTTGTCGGCCACCTGGTTGGCTTTGTGGACCATGGCCGCGAGGGCGATGATGGTCACGTCGGTGCCTTCGCGGGTGTAGTTGGCCACGCCAAAAGGAATGGTGTAAGGCTCTTCGGGCACTTCGCCCTTGATGTCGTAAAGCGCCTTGTGTTCGCAGAACACCACCGGATCGTCGTCGCGAATGGCTTGAATCAGCAAGCCTTTGACGTCATACGGGGTCGACGGAACCACGACTTTCAGGCCCGGCGTGGTGGCGAAAATATGGTAAGGCGATTGCGAGTGCTGGGCCGCTGCCGAGAAGCCCGCGCCGATCATACCGCGCACCACCATCGGGGCCTTGGCCTTGCCGCCGAACATGTAGCGAAACTTGGCTGCCTGGTTGTAGAGCATGTCGTGGCAGACGCCAAAAAAGTCCATGAACATCAGTTCAGCCACAGGCCGCAAGCCGGTCATGGCCGCGCCCGCCGCCATGCCGATAATGGCCGACTCGGTGATCGGCGTATCGATAACCCGCGCCGAACCGAACTCGGTCCACAAGCCTTTGGTCACGCCCAGCACGCCGCCGAACGCCTCGCCTTTGCTGCCCACTTCGGCTGTACCGGCCTGCCCGCCGCACACGTCTTCGCCGATCAAGACCACACGATCGTCGAGTGCCATTTCCTGAGCCAGGGCTTCTTTGACCGCTTCACGATAAGTACGAATTGCCATGGTTTGAATCCTCAGTAAGACACGTAGACGTCGGTCAGCAAGCTTTCTACCGCAGGGAAATCTGCCGCGCGGGCCTTGGCCACGGCATCGTCGACCAAGGCGTTAACCTCGGCGTCGATGGCTTGCAGTTCTTCTGGGGAGACTTGACCGGCAACGTGTTGACTGAAGATTTTCAAAGGGTCGCTTTCCTGGCGCAGACGCTCGACTTCGCCATCGGCGCGATACAGCATCGGGTCGCCTTCAAAGTGCCCGTACCAACGATGGGCCACCGCTTCGATTGCAGTAGGTCCGCCGCCATTGCGCGCCCGCTCGACGGCCACCCCAACCGCTTCATAGACCGAGAAGAAGTCCGTGCCGTCAACCTTGACCGCAGGCATGCCGAAGCCTGCCGCACGCTGGGTAATGTTGCGCCCGCCCACTGCATAGTCGTGGCCGGTGGCTTCGCCGAAGCCGTTGTTCTCGAACATGAAAATGACCGGCAATTGCAGCACCACGGCCATATTCATGGCTTCGAATACCAGCCCCTGGTTCGAGCCGCCATCACCGGTAAACGATACGGCCACCCCGCCATTACCCAAGGTTTTTGCAGTCAGGGCCGCACCGATGGCCAACGGTGGCGCGCCACCAACAATGGCGTTGGCACCGAGCATGCCTTTGCTCAAATCGGCGATGTGCATGGACCCGCCCTTGCCTCGGCAGAGCCCTGAATCCTTGCCAAAGATTTCCGCCATCATCCCGTGAATATCACAGCCTTTGGCGATGCAGTGGCCGTGACCACGGTGGGTCGAGCCGATGTAGTCGGTGTCTTTAAGGTGCTCGCAAACCCCTACGGCGATCGCCTCTTCACCGCAATAAAGGTGAATGAATCCGGGGATATCGCCGGTGGTGTTCTCTTGATGGAGACGTTCTTCGAACACGCGAATTTCGCGCATTTTGCGATAGGCCTTAAGCAGTTCTGACTTGCTAAGCGACATGGGTTCGCCCTCTTGTCTTGGCTTTTTTTATTGGGGTTATCGAACACCTGACGGCGTACGACGATGGCGTTCCCTTACGTTAAGAGTCTAAAGTCGCAGCCATAACTACCCGGATGGGGGGGCGCGACGCATACCTGCGGGGGGTACTCTTAACCCCCCCAAGGGCAGCGTTAGCCAAACGCTAGAGGGAAACATAACAACAATGACCCAGGCCAAATTTGCCACCCCGTTCAAGCATCAGACTGCCTTTGGTCTTGACCATGGCTTACCGCTGATAGGCACCAAACTGGTACCGCCGCGCTCGGCCGGAACGATCTTGGCGCGCACGCGCCTGTTGCAAAAAATCAATCTGCTGGAAGAACGCTGCATGGCGCTGGTATGCGGCGCCGCCGGGTTTGGCAAAACCACGTTGCTGGGGCAATGGCGCCAGCGCTTGCTCGAACAGGGGCACAGCGTGGCCTGGCTTAGCCTGGATGAGCAGGACGACACCCCGCAGGTCTTCCGCCGTTATTTGCTGGCGGCCTTGAGCCAGGCCAGTGGCCAGCCGCTGGAACATGTCGAGGTCTTGGCTGACAGCGTGGCGCAGGCAGACAGCCGGTTTATCCGCGAGCTGATCAACCTGATGCAACACCGGCAAAACGCCCTGTACCTGGTACTCGACGACCTGCACCTGATCAGCCACCCCGCCATCCTCTGCGACCTCGAACAATTGCTTCAACATGCCCCGGACTGCTTTCACGTGCTGGTGGGCAGCCGCAGTGTCCCGGCGCTGCCGTTGAGCCGCTTGCAGGCGCGCAATCAGTTGCTCGAAATCGACACCAACGCCCTGCGCTTTAACGTTGAAGAAACCCAGGACTATCTGGCGAGTACCAACCCCCAGCGTTTTCCAGCGTCCGACCTGCAGCGGGTGCTGAACCTGACCGAAGGCTGGATCACCGGCATCCAGATGGCAGCGCTGGCGCCCAGCGATCCGTTACGCAACCTCAACCGCCTGCACTTGGGCAACCGGCAGATCGGGCGTTACTTGTACGACGTGGTGTTGGCTCCGCTGCCGCTGCCCTTGCAAGAATTCCTGTTGAAAACCTCAATTCTCGGGCGCCTGACGCCGTCGCTGTGCAACGCGGTCACCGGACGCGACGACGCCAACGAGCGGCTGGCCGAGATCGAGCGGCACAACTTGTTTTTGTTCTCACTGGACAACCAGGGGCACTGGTTTCGCTACCACGCCTTGTTTGTCGAAACCCTCAGCGAACGGCTGCACAACAGCGATATTGCCGTGGTGCAGTTGCATGAACGCGCCAGCAACTGGCTAGCCAAGCATCAATACTGGGCTGAGGCGATCCGGCACGCACTGGCGGCAGGCAAGCTCGGCAGTCGCGACGATTGCGCCAATCAGGGGGCACAATCGCTGGCTGAGGAAGGCGATGTCGGCACGCTGGTGCGCTGGTTGCAGCAGATGCCTGAAATCGCCAGCCAACCGCTGGATGAGCAGCGAATCGACCTGCAACTCAACCTGGCCTGGGCGCTGGGGCATCACTTTCACTTCTCGGCGTCCAGAGGCTTGCTCGATAGCCTGCGGCCTTTGTTCAAGACCTCGCAGCCAAGTACCCGGCTGAGCATCAAATATCAAGTGATTGGCGCCATTACCGAGGCCTTTGCTGAAAATATCAGCCAGAGCATCGAACGCGTTGAACCGTTGCTGGCACACGTGCCGTGCGGTGATACGTGGGTCGACGGATTGATCTGCAACATCCTCAGTTATGACTACATGACCCAAGGCAATTACCCGCAGGCACAAGCCGTGCAGCGCCACATGCCGTGCCCGACCACGCCGTCTCACAACCTCTTTGTCACGGTTTACCGAGCCTTCGTACTGGGTTTGAGCCACTTTCGACAAGCAGACCTGCACAGCGCCGAACAGTATTATCGCCAGGCGCTAACCCCCACCGAAGACCTGACTGGCCCGCAATCGAGCGGCAGCGCCACACTCGCGGCGCTTTTGGCCGAGTTGCTGTATGAACGCGGCGACTGGCCAGCCCTGCAAACACTGGTGGCGCAGCGCCTGAACCAGATCGACGTCATCGCCCCACTGGATGCGCTGTTTGGGGCGTACGCCAGCCTGGCACGTCGCGCCCTGCTGCTGAGCGACCCGTCGCAGGCGCGCTACCTGCTGGAGCATGCGCAACAGCTGGCAACGCTACGCCGCTGGCCACGGCTGCAAGCCTGGTTGCTGGTCGAGGAAATACGCATTCACCTGGCCTGCGAGCAACTGCCACAAGCACTGGAGTTGCAGGCGCAATTTGCAACGCTGGACCCGCTCACGGCTCATGCCGACATCAGCCGCGCCCGTACCGAGGCGCACTGCCATATCGCCGCCGCGCAAAAGCAATGGTCTGTGGCGGCCACGTTGTGGCAAGGCTTGCTAGACAACGATGAACGCCAAGGTCAATTGCTGCGCGCCGTCCGCAGCCGCGCCGCACTGGCCTGTGCGTTATGGCCGGATGATCAGGCGAACGCTGTGAAGACCTTGCAGCCCCTGCTTAATCTGGCGTGTCGGCAGAACCTGCGACGCAGCCTGCTGGATGCGGGTGATGCCATGCCAGCGCTGCTTGAAGCCCTGTTGAAAAGCGCACGTGGCGAGACCGCCGATTATGTGCGCAGTCTGCTCGAAGACAGCGCCCCGCCTGCCCGTAACGAACACAGCGCCAGCCGTGAGCCCAGCTTGAGCGAGCGCGAGTTGCAAATTTTGCAATTGATTGCCCAAGGCCAGGCCAACAAGGAAATAGCCCGCAGCCTGGCTATTTCAGCAGAGACCGTGAAATGGCACCTCAAAAACCTGTTCTGCAAGCTGCATGTGACTAGCCGTATTCAGGCGATCACGCGGGCGCAGAAACTTAAGGTATTGGATTAGAAACCTCTGTAGGAGCGAGCTTGCCTCGCGATCTTTTGACCTTTAAACCATCACAACGAGGCAATGAATTAACACACTTATCTGTTAATCAGTGGCGGCCCCTCTTCTACGCTGACGTCTATCAAGACATGAGGTTTTGACTACAAAAAAAGGATGAATACATGAGTCAGCCATTTGTGTGCAAACTGCATGACGAGTTCAACATCGACAGGGTCAGTACGAGGAGCTTCGCCGTGACTAATAGGCTCTGGGACAACGGCAGAACACTGACTATTGCCTTTGTCAGCAACCCTTCAGATACGTTAAGACAGGCCATTATCTCGGCAGCCAGCCAATGGCTGCCTCACATCAACCTAACCTTTGACTTCGTTGAAGGTCATGCAGGCGATATCAGAATCGCAACCAACACGTTAGGTATTCATGAATCAGTGTTGGGCAACTATGCGCTGCAGATCGATCCGTCAAAACCGACCATGACTATCGGTAGAGATGAAAGCCATCCGGATTTTAATATGACCGTACTGCATGAGTTCGGGCATGCTTTAGCGGCTGCCCATGAGCACTTGCACCCCGATTCCGATATACCGTGGGACAAACCGAAAGTGTATGCCTATTACAGAACTCTCGGTTTAACTGACGCTCAAACCGACCGTATGGTGTTAAACAAACGGCCTCGTTCAAGTGTGACCCACACCCCTTACGACCCAAAATCGATCATGCATTACGCGGTCCTCAATAAATTAACCCTCGGTGATTTTGAAACAACCAAAAACACCGAGATCAGCCAACAGGACATTGCCTTGATGAAGCTTCTTTACCCAAAACCCGTCACTGAGGCGGTGTGAGGGCAGCGTTGAAAGGTCGAGCCGCTCCATCAATCCCGTGATCCAGTATTTGCACCCAACCTTAACGCCCTTCGGTGCCACTTGGCTTAATGGCTTGCAGCTCGCGACCAAGCTCATCGCCAAACTGCGCGAAGCACCTGATACCTACCCCCAAAACCCCGGTTTAACCGTCAGAGCCTCACGCAATTGAGCAATGCTGACGCTGCGTTGCTCGGGGTCGAAACTCAGTGCCTTGCGCACGTAAGGCCAGGCGTGTCGCGACAATCGCTTGGGCCGCTTCAGTTTTATTTTGGGCCGCATGTCGCGGGCGTCGGTGGCTTGCATCCGGTTGAACGGATGCTTGCCACTGGCCAGTTCGTACAGCAAACAGCCCAGCGCATACAGGTCTGCAGCACGGGTCAGCGGCGCCCCTTCAAGAATTTCGGGTGCCGCGTAGCCCGGGGTCCAGGCGTTGACGCGGGTACGGCTCACATGCGCCAGGCCGTCTAATGTGCCCGCTTGCGCTTGCCCCAAGCCAAAGTCGAACAACCGGATACCGTCTTCGCTGAGCAACACATTGCTCGGTTTGATGTCGCCGTGCAGCACACCTCGTTCATGGGCATGGCCCAAGGCGTCCAGCAGCGGCAAGGCAATGTCGCGCAACTCATACCACGCCATCCCCAAAGGCCGCTCACACAACAAACGGTCCAAGGTCGGGCCGCGCAACAGCTCCATCACCACAAACACCCGCTGGTGCTCCGTGTCGACTTCAAAGCTGTACACGCGCAGCACGTTGGGATGACGCAAGTGCCGTATCAGCGCGAATTCATTGAACAGCAGCGCGCTGGCGTCCGGTGAGTGTTCGTACGCTTCGCTGAGCACTTTGAGCGCGACGTAAGGCTGCGGGTCTGCGAATTGTTCGTGCAGCAGGTCACGCGCCCGATACACCGTGCCCATGCCACCCGCGCCCAGCAAACGTTCGATCCGGTAACGCTTGCCAAGCACTTTGGGCATTGCGCGAAAAACAGGGCGGGCCTGCGGCGTTTCCGCTGGCCTTTCAAGGTCGCTCATTGGCGAATCACCACCGCGCTCACGTTGTCACAAGCAGCGCCGCGCAGCACACCATCAAACAAACGCGCCAGCGCAACCTGCGGCGAAATCAGGCTCAAGGCCTGGCCTAATTCGCGGTGACTAAGGCCTTGGTACAGACCATCGCTGCACAGCAAAAAAACGTCGTCGGGCAGCACTTCAAGCTCGACCACGCTCAGGTTCAAATGCTCGCTCGCCCCGATTGCACGGGTCAGCGCGCGCGAGCCCGGATGGGCAAGTGCCTCTTCAAAACTCAGGTGTTGCTCATCCATGAGTTGCTGTTGAAGCGAATGATCGCGCGACAGTTGGTACAACTGCTGCCCACGCCAGAGATAACAGCGGCTGTCCCCGGCCCAGACACACGCAGCGCGCTTGCCTTCAAGCAGCAACGCCACCACGGTGCTGCCCATGAGGCTGTCGACCTGCTGATCGCTGACGGTCAGTTCCTGGCCCATCCGCCGGTTGAGCCAGTGCAGGCATTGACGCACCGCCTCTAGCCGCTGATCAAAGGTCTGTGGTTGTGTCAGTTCGCCCAGGCTGTCGACAATCAACTGGCTGGCAATATCGCCAGCCCGATGACCGCCCATGCCATCAGCCACCGCCCAGAGCCCAAGCTCCGGGCAGTCGAGAACGGCATCTTCGTTACGCGCCCGAACCTTGCCCGGGTCGGTGCCTGCCGCGCTGCGCCACTGTGAGCTTGCGTGCATCACAGTTGCTCAGGCAGACGGAAGCTGCGCAACACGTCCATATCGAACGGGTTGGGGGTGCGCTGGCTCATCAACAGGTAATTGGCACGCAACCCGCCAACTTCGGCTTTGAGGATCATCACATCGCGACCGCTCAGGTAGTCGATCTGCATCAGGTCCAGAACCCGAAACAATGACCAGGGCCCGGTGCTTTTCTCAATGCCGACCGGGCGTCCGACCATTTTTTCCATGACCAGGCTGGTGCGGCCGTTTTCAGCGTCGGTGGGCCACTGCAAGGTGACCGGCACAATCGGACCATGGCGGTACTCGATTGACTGGTTGCCAAAACGGAACTCGGAACGGCTGACACTGGAGTCCAGGCTGTAGGGCTCAAGGGTGAACTGCACCTGTGGCTCTGCCGGATTTTGCGCAAAGAAGCTTTGGCGAATCACCTGCACGGCGGCCATTTGCTCAAAGTAGGTTTTGGCCATCGGCAAGCCTTGCCCGTCCAGGCTGCGCAGCCGGTAATTGCCCGCCTCACCGCTGACGAAAGGCCGCAGGTACGCATCAAAGAAACGCTCGCTGATGCCTTGTGCCCGGAAGAACTCGCGGAAGTCATTCAGGGCCACGTCGCTGCTGCTGTGGGCACTGAACGGGTAACGTTTTTTGATCGCCCGCACATAGAAGCTGTACAGCTCGCGCTGATAACGCTGATTGATGAATTGATACGAATCGTCGAGTACCAAACGCCACGTGTCATCGGCCAGGCCGTTGAACCAGCCGTTCAGCGGACTCGGCAAGCGCTGTGAAGCCTGACGCAGTTGGCTCAAGGCATCACGTTGGCCGTTCATGCGCAGTTTGGCCATTTCGAACGCCGCCTGATCCGGTGTACTGGCGCGAGCCAGACCCGCCAGTTGCAGCTGTACTTCATTGAGGCCTTCAAGGGCCGGTATCAAGTCTGCGGTCGGACCATCGTTTTCATCCAGCAAGCGGTGCAAGGGTTCGAACCGACGCTGCAAGGCTTTCTTCGCCGTGTCCGGCAGGCTGGCTGCCACTGCGTCCGAGGCTGTCGCCGCCACAGTCGCGACCTTGCCAAGCGCCCCCAGCGCTGGCGTGACACTGTCATCAGGCACCGGCAAGGCTTCCAGGTCTTCGATCAGGCTCGGGAAACGCGTGTTGGCACGCACTTCGAGCAACAGTTGCACAACCGCCGAATTGGCCGATGTCAGGCCTGCAAACTGCTCTGCGCCTTCACCGGCCGTATTGAAAGGCTGCAAGGCCAACTGACCGACCGCTTCGCTCCAATAGGTGGCGTAATCGCGAAAGTACAGCTGCTCAAGCTCAACCATCAGCTTGCGCATGTCCATCGGGCTGATGCTGTTGCCCTCGCCCAGCACCCAGTTGTCACGCAGAATTTCACTGACCAGAGTGGCGCCCTGAACCGAAAAATACTGCTTGTAGCCTTGCTCGGTGTAGAACCCTGGAATCACATGGTCGGCACCGCTGAACACGCCGCCTTGCGGGCCCAGATGCTGGTCGAAACGATAAGGCGCCAACGTGTGGGCCTGCTCACGCAGCATGCGGTACACCACAGACGCCAAAGACTCACTGCGCAGTGCCTGACGCGCCTGGGCTATCAACGTGTCATTGAGCGGGTAGTGAAAAGTCTGGCCGAGCAAGCGCGCGAAATGTTGGTTCAGCCCATTCTGAACGGCGGTGTTGCCGGGGTAACGTGCCGACCAGTCGGTAGCCACCCACGCCCGCAGCCAGGCATTGTCCCGTCGTTCGGGCATGCCGAGCATCAGGTACGCACGCACACTGTTGAGCAGCCGATCCCGGTCATTCAGGTTGGCGCGGATCTGGCTTTCCAGTTGCTGCGCAACACGCGGCAGCAACTGCGCATCGAGTTCACGTTCGTATGCCTGAAAAACCACCGGATGACTCACGCCGCCCTGATACAGGCCGGTGCGTTCATGCAATGGCGTGTCGACCAGCGACGGATAAACACGCGTGGCGGCGTAGTGCGTGTCGAGGGTTTTGAGTACCGCTCGGGCATCATCACGCGGGCTCAACAACGAACGCTGTTTGGCCCCTTGCTGGGCCAATTCGCGCAGTGTATCCAGACGGTCAAGGTTGGACGTAAAGCTGGCGGCCCACAGCAGGCCCAACCCGCTCAGCAACACCAAGGCCCCGGCGTACATGGCCCGTTGGCCCCAACTGATTCGCCGACGCTCACGTTTGTCCAGGCCAGCCAGTTGCGCTTCGGGAAAAATCACCCGACTCAGCAGGTGATGAATAAAGTGCGAGCGCCCACTGTGCAAGGTCGGCAGCACCTGGGCTTTCACCCCCACTTTGGAACCGACATCGGCAGTAGTAGGGTTCAGTTTTTGTTTCAGGTGCGGCGCGCTGGTCAGGTAAAAGCCCCGCAGCGGACTGGCGCGCTGGTAGCGATTACCGGTAAAGGCCATGTCGACAAACAGGCACAGGCGCTCGCCAATGCCAGCCAACTGGTGAGGAAAGTCGAGAATCCGCCCGCGACGCTGACTGTCACGCTCTTGGTGCATGCGCGTGATGATCTGACTGTTGAGACGGCCCAGTAACGCTTCAAATTCCGTGCGCAGCAACGACACATCGGAGCCGCTCTGACCTTTGGCGAAGCTGGCACCGAAGACCTGATCGCTTTCATCACGGGTCAATTGCTCGAAGAACTCGGTAAAGCCCAGCAGTTTGTCAGCCTTGCTCAGCACCAGATAAACCGGCACCTCGATGTGCAAGGTTTGATGGATGTCTTGCAGTCGCAAACGCACCCGCTCGGCCAGGTCAGACAAGCTGTCTTCATCGTTTGAAAACAAGCTGTCGACGGGCAAGGTGACCAGCACGCCATTCAATGGCCGTTCGCGTCGGCGCTTGCGCAGCAAACCGAGTAACGTGCTCCAGCCACTGGCGTCGGCATCCGTTTCATCCTGCGTCAGGTAACGCCCGGCAGTGTCTATCAGCACGCCGTGTTCCGCGAAATACCAGTCGCACTGACGGGTGCCGCTGGTGTCGCGCGTCAGCTTGCGGTCAATTTTGTTCAGCGGAAAATCAAGCCCCGAGAAGTCCAGCAGGCTGGTCTTGCCGCTGCCAGTGGGGCCGATCAGCAAATACCAGGGCAACTCGTCGCGCCAGCGTTCACTGCGCCCGCGGTACACGCTGGACGTTTTGAGCGTACGCAGCGCCTCTTTGAAGCGTGTGCGCAGCTCTTTGTGTGATGCATCAATCAGTGCTTCGCGGCGCAAGCGTTCCTTGCCGGTCGCACTGTCTTCGGTTTCTTTTTTGCGCACTCCGGCGCGCCAACTGACGAAGACCATGCACAGGCCCCACATCAGACACAGCGCACTGATGGTGATGAGTCGAGCACTGACATCGGCCCAGAATTTATAGTCATTGACCGCCAGCAGCGGCCCAATCCACCAGATCAGCAGCGCAATCGACAGCAGCAGTAGCAGCGTCCAGACCCAGGTCTGGCACAGAAAGGCGCCAACCTTTTTAAAAGCGTTTTTCATCAGTTATTCCTATTTACACCTGCGGCCGGACAACCGGTGCGTCGAGCTGTTGATACGGTTGCAACACCGCCTCGCGCTGCTCGCCCAACACCCAGGCAAAGCCCGAAAACATGACGGTCAGACACCCGGCCGTGAACAGCCCCAACCACCACCCCGGCACGATGCGGGTCAGGCTGCTGGGGTGGGACTTGAGCCCTTGCCAGTGAGGGGACAGCTCGCGCGGAACATCGCCGCGCAAGTGCCGGATCTGCCGATACAGCCCGTCGCGAATGCTGTCGAGTTCCAGAATGCCGCGCTCCACGACCCGAAACTTGCCCTCAAATCCCAGGGCCAGGCACAGGTACACCAGCTCCAGAAGCGACAAGTTGTGAACCGGGTCTTTGCACAGTTGATCGAGCACGTTAAAAACCTTTTCGCCACCAAAGGTTTCGTTGTGAAAACCGCTCAGCAGACTGTTCTGTGACCAGTCGCTTTCCTTGCCCCAACCCGTTGTCACCACCGCCTCGTCGACCACCGTGCACAGCACGTAGCGCGCTTTCATCATCTGCTGGCTATCGACACCGTTGCACAGAGCGTTGACTTCGAACGCTTCCAGCGCGGCTTTAAGCACAGCGTGCAGGCCGACCAAGGTGACTGCGCTGGTGCTGTGCTTGATACGCACCACGTGCGACAGCACTTCACTGGCGGCGGCCACCAGCGGGTTGACGCTTACGCTGAACTTGTCCGCCGGTGCGACCCGGGCCGAATAAATCATGCGCTCTTCGAGCTGCTCGATTTTTGGCGGTGCCTGTACATCGGTCAGTGCATCCGTTTCAGATGCCTTGCCCGCACGGAATGCCATCACCGTGCGGTCATCGTTTGGATGTTGTGTATCCGTACTCATGGCGGTCAGTTCCTGATGGCCCAAAATTGCAGTTCAAGCGCTGAAAACTCACCCGACACGTGGAAGGCAAAACCACCGGAGCGTTCCAGTTGTGCCAGTTCTTCGTTGCCGAGTTCGAGAATGAAATAGGTTTTGTTGGAGTGAAACGGAATCTGCCGCGGCGCCACAGGCAACGGTTTGACCTTGAAGCCCGGCAAGTGCAGGTTGACCAGTTGGCGAATGTTTTCGACCGGCCCGATCTTGAGATGCGCCGGCAAGCGATGGCGCAACTCCTCGCTGTCGCAATGCGCATGAGCGGCCAATACAAACGAGGTGGTGGAGAGCAATGTGTGGTCGGTCAGCGGCGACACCAGAATCCCGTATTGACGGTTTTCCAACACCAGCTCGGTGGCGTGCTGTTCAAGCACCATCGACAGCACCTGGCGAATCGAGTCCATCAGTGAGCGAAAGCTTTGCCCCTGGTTGCTGTGCTGATAGGTGCTCTGCAACTGAGGACGTTTACTCTCGCTGCCAAAGGTCGCCAGATCGCCCAGCATCGCCAGCAACGCGCAGTACAACTCTTCAGGGTGCAGCTGTTCCAGGCTCAAATAGTGGCGCAACACCAGCTCTGTGCGATTGATCAGTTGGAGCATCATGAAATCACCGACCTCTGCCCCGCCGACCTTGCCATTGGAGCGAATGCGATCTGCCAGCGCGTCGCCCCGGTTGCTGATCATGCTGATGACTTCTTTGAGGCACGACAGCACATAGCCCGAAGCATGGGCGTGGATGAAGGTCGGAATGAATTGCTCATCGAGCCGGATCACGCCATCGGCGGTGGTGTCGAGGATATGGCACAGCTGCAATTTGACGCTGGCCTGATCGCTCTGTTGTTCACCCAGCAATAGACGAAAATCCGGGCGGGCACAGCTGACCTGGCTGCTGGAGTCATCACCGGCGTTGGAGTCGGACACGTTTATGTCGTGCGCGGTATAACGCGCCAGCACATCGGTCTGATCGCTGCGGCGGGTTTCGATGTGGTTGCCGGTGACCAGCGGTAACGCGAGGTACACCGCTGTGCTCGCCGTGTTGCGCGGCACATCCAGAACCAGCGGCTGGGTGTTGCCCCCCAATTCAAACAGGCTGCCATCGGGCAAGACACCCGACGCCTGGCTGATCACCAGTTTGCCCATGTTGAGAAATTGCACGTCGATCTCTAAACGCAGAAAACCCCAGGTGTAACGCCCCAGCAATTGGGTCCGGATTTTCATTTGATGGTCGTAGTAACGGTCGCTTTGCTGAAAGTGTTGCGGGCGCAGCAACATGCCCTCGCGCCAGATGACTTTGTGTGCATTCATGCTCAATCGTCCGCCTGCGCAAGTGCCCGGTTCGCGTTATGAATACCGGTCTGATCGAATATCAGGTGGGCCTCGGTCAGTTCGCCCGATGCCACCGGAACCACGTAGCGCCATTGCGTTTGCGGCAGGTCGCGGTAGGCCGCGAGCACGCCCACATAGCGGCTGCCCGGCTCGACGCTAAGCTTGAGCTCGACGGTTTCGCCGGGGCGCAGTTCCAGCTCTTCACTGGTGACCAGGTCTGGTGAAAGTGAGGCTTTTGGCCGCTCATAGAGGCTGAAAAAGTCGGCATTCTCAAAGGCAACCGGATGCTTGAGTTCCATCAAACGGATCACCAGAGGCGACGGGCGACCGTTCAGGTCGAGGTTGACCTGGTCGCTGGCGCTCAAGCCTAAGTCGAGCTTGGTGACGCTGGAGTACGGCGACAAGGCCGAACATCCGGTCAACAGCAGCACCATCAGCGCCAGCAAGGCGCGAAGGTAAAGGGGCGTACAACGCAACATGCGCATCATCCTTGGGGGTCATTGTGAAGGGTGGAAATCAACCGGACTTGCTCTTCGTAGGCTTGGGCAAAATCCCGGGCCAGCACGCGTTCACACCAGTCATCGTCTTGTTGCAAGGTCTGGTGATAACGGCTGAATGCTCGCCAGCGACTGGCGGACGTCGCGATCCACGGCCGGTAGCCATCGCGCTCGAAGCGCAAGGTCAGTTGCTGCGGGGAGAAGTGTTCAAGGCTGCTGCGAACGGCCACTCGACTGGCCCCCAGCAGCGCGACCTGATGCGCCTGCACATCGCGAAACGCTCGCCAGATCACCTGTTCTGCCGGCAGTTGGTGGGGCTTTTGTGGCGCCAGCAACAGGCCTAAGGCCTCAACCGCGTCATGGGTTGATTTGAGCGGATTTTGACGTGCGTCCGGGGCCACCGTGCGGGCCAGTCGCAGCTGGTTTTTGAGTTCACTGCGGGTCCACAGGCTTTGCTGCAAACCTGCAATGCTCTGTTTAAGCAGGCGAGCAGCCTTTAGCGCCAGCGCTTCTCGATCAGCCTGCGCCAGCGCCAGTACGTCAATGCCTAGCGCTGCACCGAACTGCCCCCAAAACGCATCGTCACGCGGTGCTTCAATGGCCGTTGCCTGGGTGGGCAACGGCGCCCGCGCGGCTTCAATCAGGTTCGGTACCAGAAGGTTTTCATAGTCAATTTGAGCGAAATCTGCCCGCTGCTCCCAGGTGGCGGGTTGCCGGTGCGGCACCTCGGGCTCATCCAGCACCGAAAACAGGATTTCGGGCAATTCAGCCCGATCGAGCGGGTCCAGCGTCAGAAAGGCGTCATCAGGAATGATGCTGCCCGCTGGCTGAGGGCGGCCAGCCTGCTCCAGCATCGCGTGCAGTTCGTGCTCCAGATGAGCACGGATCTGGAAGTCGCCGAGAAAGTACACATGGCCGTGCTCAATGCGCTGCACCTGGCCTTTGGTCAGGCAGGTTTTGGCGTGATTGAAACCGGTGCCGTTGTAGCTTCTGTCCGTGAAAAAAAATGACCCGTCCCGATAGCTGATTTCAGCGTGGTACTTGGATACATTTTTCGACTCATCAACCAGCGCCCACTCGCAATCTGCATTGCGCCCAATGATGCCGCCATGTTCGGTGAAGACTTTGCGCATCACCTGCGTAGCGTGCCGCGTTTGAGTATTGAGCAGGTCAAATACCAATTCCATATTGAGGCTCCTTGCGGTCACTTGCCGCGATTGACCGCTTGCGGATCACCCAATGGGCGATAGCTGTTGTCGTTAAATTTGTAATTGCCGCTACAGCCAGCCACGCCACCTGCAAGGGCGAAAGTCAGCAATACGGCGCACCAGAGACGAGCAGTCATCAAGGGAGTCTCCACGGGTTGGCCTGGTGCACGTTGCGATCCGTTGAGGGGCGCGCTGACACAGGCAAAAAGAATTGAAAGGGCATTACGACGCCCTCCTTTTTATGTCGTCCAAACTGATGTTCAGGCGCTCCAGGCGGTACAACAGCGTGCGGCGGGCCACGCCCAGTTCGTGGGCGGCCCGGGTTTGGTTGCCCGCGTTTTTGCGTAAACAATCGAGCAACAGTCCCCGCTCAACCTGCTCCATGCGTTCACGCAAACTGAGGCTGGCGGTTTTAGGGCAGGCATCGCTAGGCAATGAAAAGTGCTCTGCGTGTAGCTCGTCGCCGTCGCACAGCAACACCGCGCGCTCAACCAACCCCTTTAACTCACGCACGTTGCCGGGAAAGGCGTAGTTCGCCAGTTGGTTCAGCGCGCACTCGGACCACAGCACCGGCTTGCGCTGCAAAAACGCACAGGCGTGGGTCGCGAAATGCCGGGCCAGATCAAGGATGTCGCCCTCGCGCCGACGCAATGCCGGCAAGGCGATGGGAAACTGGGCGAGCCGGTAATACAGGTCTTCGCGAAACAGCCCCTGCCCCACCAGCATCTCCAGATCACGGTGGGTGGCGGCGATGATTCGCACGTCAATCTTGTGGGTGTCGTTGGAGCCCAGCGGGCGAATCTCGCCCTCTTGCAACACCCGCAGCAACTTGGCTTGCAGCGACAGCGGCATGTCACCGATTTCGTCCAGCAGCAGGGTTCCGCCGTTAGCCGAATCAAACAGTCCGATCCGGTCACGGCCTGCACCGGTAAAAGCGCCCTTGCGGTAGCCGAACAGCTCGCTTTCGAGCAACTCGGCGGGAAACGCCGCGCAGTTCTGCACAATGAACGGCTGGGCGCGACGAGGACCGCCGTCATGAATCGCCCGGGCCACGACTTCCTTGCCCGTGCCGGTTTCACCCAACAGCAATACCGTGTAAGCGCTGTGTACGACCTTGTTGATCAAATGACAGGCCTGGCGCATGGCGGCGCTGTTACCGATCAGCCCGGCAGCCCTGGCTCGCAGACCAGGCGGCATCACCGACTGCACACCCTGTTGCCGCAAGCGGATTTGCCCACACACAAAAGCGCCCAATGCCCCCAGCGACAGCGCATGCCCCGACAGTTCAATCGGCTCGCGACTGGCCGCCAGCAGCACGCCTTCAACGGCCTGTTGCGCGTTCAATAACGGCACGCACAACAGCGACCGCCACGGGACGCCCTGGGCGGGTAAAAAGCCGGTGTCGTGCAGGCCATCGTTGAGGTCAGTAATACTGATCACACGGTTTTGGCACACGGAAAATTGCAGCAGTTGTTCGCCCGTGTAATCGACGGTCAGCCCCTTCGCGTGCACCGGCTGCACGCGCCCCTCAAACCACTCGGCCGTGAGTTCAAGGTGCTTGTGAGTTGCATCGAGCACATACAACTGGCTCAACTCGCAAGCGCTTAGTTGCGCCGCCGCACGTGTGCACAGCCCGGCAACGGCAGCGACGTCAACACCACCAGCCACGCTGGCAAAATGTTGCAGCAACGACTCGGCATAGGGCAAAGGGTTGGCTACGTGGGTGAACATGTGCCCCACCTCAGGCAAACTCGCAGTGCACGCTGGCCTGCGAATCCAGCGTTGCATGCACGCGGGTGAGGGTTTGCGCGTTGGCCATTGCTTCAAGCAAACGATCGGCGATCAAGGGCAATACGTGAGTGTCGAGCAAGTAGTCGATAAGCCGCGCGCCGCTGTCGCTTTGGGTGCAGCGCTCGGCCAGGTGATCGACCAGACGCTGGCAATAGCTGAACGCCAGGTGTCGGCGTTGCAGACGCTGGCCCAGGCCTTGCAGCTTGATTTCGATCAGCTCACGCAATACCGACCCGCTGACCGGGTAGTACGGCACCACGCGCATGCGCGCCAGCAGTGCGGGTTTGAAGTGGTTGCTCAGTACCGGGCGGATGCTCTGTTCGAGCACCTCGGCACTCGGTCGCGCACCGTTCTCGCACAACGCATTAATGCGATCGCTGGCGAGGTTGGAGGTCATCAGGATCAACGTGTTGCGAAAGTCTATTTCGCGACCTTCGCCATCGTTGGCCACACCTTTATCGAAGATTTGATAGAACAGGTTGAGCACATCAGGGTCGGCTTTTTCGACCTCATCCAGCAGCACCACAGAGTACGGCTTTTGCCGCACCGCTTCGGTCAGCATGCCGCCTTCGCCGTAGCCGACGTAGCCGGGTGGCGCACCGATCAGGCGTGACACGGTGTGTTTTTCCTGGAACTCGGACATGTTGATGGTAGTGATAAAACGCTCACCGCCGTACAACAGGTCTGCCAGAGCCAGCGCGGTTTCGGTCTTGCCGACGCCACTCGGCCCGACCAGCAGAAAAACCCCCACCGGGGCATCCGGTTTGTTAAGGCCCGCGGCCGTGGCGCGCATTGAACGGTCCAGGGCATGAATGGCCTGTTCCTGGCCACGAATGCGGGTCTGCAAATCGACACCGAAACTGGCGACTTTGGCACTGTGCTCGCGGGCCAGTTGCGACACCGGCACGCCCGTCCAGGCACTGATGACCTCGGCCACCAGACGCGGGCACACTTCAAAACTGACCAGCCGCTCCTGGCTGTGAGCGTCGCTCAGAGCGCGATGGGTTTGATTGAGGTCGGCTTCCAGAGCGGGAACGCTTTGACTGTTTTCTGCACCCGTTTCTGGCGGGCTGATTTCACGCGCTTCGGCCAGTTGTTGACGCAATGCCAACAGACGCTCAGCCAATGTTCGTTGCTCAATCCAGCGGGCTTCCAGCGCCACCTGCTCACTTTGGGCCTCAAGCAGGCGTTCTTCCAGCGCGGCCAATTGCGCGTGGTCAATCCGCAACCCCGCTTCGGCATCACGGCGCATGGCTTGGCGTTGACGCCCGCCTTCGGCCAGTTCGCCGCGCAACTGCGCAAGCTTATCCGGGGCCGCAGCCAGGCTGATGCGCACGCGGGCGCACGCAGTGTCGAGCACATCGACCGCTTTGTCTGGCAGTTGACGCCCCGCCAGATAGCGAGCCGACAATTGCGCGGCAGCCACCACTGCGTCATCGCGCAGGTAAATGCCGTGGCTCTTTTCGTAGACGTGCGCCAACCCGCGCAGGATGGTGACGGCTTCATTGACGGTCGGCTCATGCAGCTGCACCGGCTGGAAGCGGCGGGCCAGCGCCGGGTCTTTCTCAATGTATTTTTTGTACTCACCCCACGTGGTTGCAGCAATAGTGCGCAACTCGCCACGGGCCAGCGCGGGTTTGAGCAGGTTGGCCGCATCCGAACCACCGGCATTGCCACCTGCCCCAATCAGGGTGTGGGCTTCATCGATAAACAGAATGATCGGGCTGGGAGACGCTTTGACTTCGTCGATCACGCCTTTCAGGCGGCGTTCAAACTCGCCTTTGACGCTGGCCCCCGCCTGTAACAGGCCCATGTCCAGCGAGAGCAATTGAACCCCGAGCAGCACCGGCGGCACTTCACCGGCGGCGATGCGCGAGGCCAGGCCCTCAACGATGGCGGTTTTACCCACCCCGGCCTCGCCCACGACGATCGGGTTGTTTTTGCGCCTGCGGGCCAGGATGTCGATCATCTGGCGAATCGCGTCGTCGCGGCACAGCACCGGGTCAAGCTTTCCAGCCCGCGCCTGCTCGGTCAGGTCGTGGGTGAAACGGTGCAACAGGGACTCGCCCTGCGCCGGGGATTGGCCATGGATGGGCTGTTCTTGCTGCGACAACGCGAAGCCTTTGAGGCGCTCGATGTCGAGTTTGGCCAACAGCGTTTGATAAGCACTCCCGGCATAACGCAACGGGTTGCGCAGTACAGCGAGGATCAGCGCGGCTTCCCCGATCTGGCTCTGCCCCAATTCGAGCGTGCAGACCAGCAAAGCGTCCTGTAACCACTGCACCAGTTGCGGCGCAAACACCGGGTTGCGCGATGAACTGTTTTCGCTGCGTGGCTGCAAGGCCGCGCTCAAGTGACCCGCATCGATTTGCGCATCCAGCAGCGCACGCGCCAGCAGCCCCTGCGGCCGGTCGAGCAATTGCAACAGCAGGTCTTCAACCAGCACCTGCTCTGCGCCACGTGCGACACAGCGCTCGGCACTGCCCTCAAGGTCACGCCGGGTGTCGGCGTCGAGTGCCTGTATCAGTTGTTGCAGGTCTACGTTGATCATGGCCATTGGTCCTTAATGTAATTTGCTGCCCAGAGTCACTACGCCGTCCGCGTGTTCGCGGCCCAGCCAACTGGTCCACCCAAGGCGACAGGCGTTGTGCTCGGCAATGCGCAACTCGCGGATTTCTTCGTGCCGCAACACCAGTCGAATGTCGTACTCCAGCGGGTCACGCAGGGTGAATCGCACCAGCGCACACAGCGGCTGATAACCCGTGCCAATCGGCAGAAGCTCATGAAATCGGTCCCAGCTCAGTTGCCGGATATGGATGCGAAACTTGCCGCTGCGGTCGCGTACGTGGGTGCCCAGCACCAGGCTTTCGTTCAGTTGATGATTGGCGCGCCCCAAACAGTTGCGCTGTTCTTGAAGCACCTCGACGCGGCGCTCAATGCACTGCTCAATCGTCAGTTCGGCGTGCTTGAAGTAGTAACGCAGCACGGACTCGATCAGGGCCGCCGAATGCGCACGCAAGCTCAACAAACCGAGGTAGGGCAGCAGGCGCTTCCAGTTCAGTTCCTTGGCATCACGGATGGTCTCGCCACCCAAACCGATCAAGGCAAATAGATGGCTGGAAAACGGGTCGATGGCGCCACTCTCAAAGCGCGCGCGATAACGGTATTTGCGCCAGATCGGCAGCATCAGTCGCTGCAGCCGATGGTTGAACAGGTTCAGAAACTGACGCGTCGGGTTGTCGCTGTCACAGTCACCCAGCGCCTGTTCGCCATAGAACGCAGGCAACGGCGAAGCCGAGCCCATCAGCCCAATAAGGTTTAAGCGCAGACGCGCACGGGCTTGGCCGTGCTCGACAAAGAACTCCACCGTGTCAACATCGCTGCCCGGAAACCCGAGGCTCGGGTTAGCCGCAAACTCCACGCAGTCGTAGAGTTCATCCTCCGAGAGATGCATGTTCGCGACACGCAGCCGGTCAACCACCAACTGCACCGCCTGAAACAGCGAGTACTCACGTATGCTCTTGGCCAACCCGCTTAAAGCAAGGGCTGCAACCCCATGCGAGGTGTCCATTGGTAGGTCTCTCCCTGTGTGCTGTTGACCCGCAGTTCGTGGTACGAATTGAGGCTGGCGTAAAGCGCGAAGAACTCGTTGAGCACCGAGGCAAAAACGAACAGATCGCCCTCTCCGATGTAACCTTGTGGATCTATCGTCAGCTCGGTGCGCAGGCCTCTTAGCGGCAAGCCCCGCAGGAGTCGGTCCACGTGCTCGTGGCGAATCGACTTGAGGCCGTTCAGCAGTTTTTTGCTGGCCCGCTCGGCGTGCTGGTCGTAGTAGCGCGGCAAGTCGTAGGTTTCGAGAATGACTTTCAGGGCATCCACGTTGGCCAGCGACAGGTAGTTGAGCGACATGTTGCTGATCAACTTCCAGAGGAAGTCGCGGGTGAGCGGCGGTGCATAGCTGGGCGTCACGGGCCCGATGTTGCGAAACACCAGAAACTCGGGCATCCCTTCACTGGGCAGGCAGATATCACCCTGGTTAAGGCGCCGGGGAAGGTTCTGGTTGGTGCAAGTCAGCTCAATCGACAGGGTTTCACTTGCCTCGGGCTGGCAGGTGTCAAAGCTGAGGTAGGTGTCGAGCCCCTCATGCAGCAGGGCCGAACGCTGGCGGACGCTGTAATGCGCCTGTTTGTTGAGCACATCAAAATTGGGGTCGTGTTCGAATGACTCGAACGGCACATAGGTCTGCGAGCCCTTGCCGTCGACACGCCAGCCGGTCACACCATCAACCGAAAATACCCCGCAATGCTCAAGCCCGAACTTTGAGGGCATCAGCAGATACTCGTCCTGCTTACCGTCCAGACGCACCGGCATCGCGTCGTGCTGGAACAGATTGACGATGGGCGTGCAGTAAAGCTTCACGTTATCCAGGGTCGGGCGCAGGCGCTGTGCGCTGCTATTGCGAATGTCGAAGCGCAACTCCAGCCCGCGAACCTGTTTGAGGGTGTCTTCGGGCAGGGTGGAAAGCCGCTCAAGGCCGTTGAGGTCAACAAACAGAAACTTGTCCTGAAAGGCGAAGTACTCCTGCAAATAGCGATACCCGCGAAAGGTATTCAGCGGGTACGGGATCAGCGCTTCATCTTCAGCGAAACCCACTGGCTGAATGCAGTTGGGGGCCAGGGTGAACGCCAGGCTGTCGCTTTCCAGGACGTTGCCTTCGCCATCCAAAGGCACCACCTCGACGTTGTGCAGGTGGCGCAGTAATCCGAGATAAAGCATTTGGCTGATGTAACGCTCACCCGACAGATGCAAGCGCAGGCGGCTCAACGCCAACTCGCCGAGATGACCGCCGCAGGTCATGTTCAGGCGCAGGCTCAGCATGGCGCCTGAACCGTTCAACGAGTGTTTCAGTTCAACCAGTTGCAGCGGCAAGACGTCTGTCGGGTAACAGGTTCTGAACTGGCAACTCACGCCCTCGATGGGCTTGCTCGCCACACGGGTTTCGCGTTCAACGCGCAACGCAGGCCCTGGACGGTCCAGGGGGTCAAATTGCAGCATGCTGAACGCAGGCAGTGGCCGCATGTAGTTGGGCCACAGCAAGTGCATCAACGAGTGCGTGAGCTCGGGCAGTCCATCATCGAGCTTTTGACGCAGGCGCCCCGTCAAGAATGCGAACCCTTCGAGCAGCCGTTCGACATCCGGATCACGCCCCGCCTGCCCCAAAAACGGGGCCAACGCGGGGTTACGCTCGGCGAAACGACTCCCCAACTGACGCAATGCAGTGAGTTCGCTTTGGTAAAAATGATTAAAGGACACGGCGCTACCTGTTAATTGTCGACGGCATCAAATGCGGGAAAGCAGCAGGGAAGTTGGGCACGACCATCGCGCGGTCTAGCGCACCTTGACCTGGCCACCGCCATCGAGGTGCGCGGTGAAGCTGACCTGACGCTTGGACCCTTCCACTTCCAGCCACCCTTGCAGACTGAAAGCGAGACGCAACAAATCGTCGTCATTGGGCAAGAAGATGACCTGCACCTGACTCAGGCGCGGTTCATAGCGCTCTATAAATTCTTCAATGGCCTTGCGCGCCTGTGTAAGCGCGTCATGCAGACTCAAACGCATGTTGTTAAGGTCGGGGAGCCCATAGTCGGGCAGCGTTTGCACGCTGCCCGCACGGGTGCTGAGCATTTTGGCCAAGTGAGCAGCCACGGACGCCTGCGCGCTGGCTTCCCGACTCCAGCCGAGGCGTTGATCCGCCTCCCCGCCCAATCGCTCAAAAAGGCTGCCGTATGCCGCCATGCCCAGCTCCCGTTACTCTTTGTCCAGCTTGCCAACAAGCGACAAGGTGAAGTTAGCGCCCATGTACTTGAAGTGCGGTCGTACGTTGAGGTTGACGCGGTACCAGCCGGGTTCGCCTTCGACGTCACTGACGACGATTTGCGCAGAGCGCAGGGGGCGAAGGCCACGGATTTCGGCGCTAGGGTTTTCCTGATCGGCTATGTACTGGCGAATCCACTTGTTGAGTTCAATCTCAAGGTCGGAGCGCTCTTTCCACGACCCCAACTGCTCGCGCTGCAAAACCTTCAGGTAATGCGCCAGGCGATTGATGATCATCATGTAAGGCAGTTGTGAGCCGAGCTTGTAGTTCAGCTCTGCGTTTTTGCCTTCGGCGCTGTTGCCGAAGAACTTCGGCTTTTGCACGGAGTTAGCCGAGAAGAACGCGGCGTTGTCGCTGCCTTTGCGCATGGTCAGGGAAATGAAACCTTCCTCGGCCAGTTCGTATTCGCGACGGTCAGACACCAGCACTTCGGTCGGAATTTTAGTTTCGATTTCGCCCATGCTTTCGAAGTGGTGCAGCGGCAAGTCTTCAACCGCGCCGCCGCTTTGTGGGCCGATGATGTTCGGGCACCAGCGGAACTTGGCAAAGCTGTCGGTCAGCCTGGAGGCGAACGTGTAGGCGGTGTTGCCCCACAGGTAATGCTCGTGGCTGTTGGCGACGGTTTCTTTGTACACGAAGGATTTGACCGGGTTTTCTTCCGGGTCGTACGGGCTGCGCAGCAAAAAACGCGGCACGGTCAACGCCATGTAGCGCGAGTCTTCGGACTCCCGAAAGCTCTGCCACTTGGCAAATTGCGGCCCGGAGAAATGGTCTTTCAGGTCTTTCAGATTGGGCATGCCGGTGAAGCTGTCGAGCCCGAAGAATTTGGGGCCGGCCGATGCCACAAACGGGGCATGGGACATGCACGCAACGCTCGACACGTATTGCATGAGTTTCACGTCAGGCGAGCTTGGGGTCATGAAGTAGTTGGCGATAATCGCGCCTACCGGCTCACCACCGAACTGGCCGTACTCAGCGGTATAGATGTGTTTGTAGAGGCCGGACTGCATGACTTCTGGCGAGTCTTCAAAATCTTCCAGCAGGTCTTCTTTCGAGACGTTGAGGATTTCGATCTTGATGTTTTCGCGGAAGTTGGTGCGATCAACCAGCAATTGCAAACCACGCCACGCCGACTCCATGGACTGGAACGTCGGGTGGTGAAGGATTTCGTCCATCTGGTGGCTGAGCTTGGCATCAATCTCGGCGATCATGCGATCGACCATGGCCTTCTTGACCGGCTCACCCTGGTTTTGTGGTTTCAGCAGTTCTTCGATAAAGGCCGCCACACCCCGCTTGGCAATGCCATAGGCGTCGTCGTCGGGCGTTAGTCGGGTTTGCGCAATGATGTCGTCAAGGACGCTGTATGCGGTGCTTTTATCGTCTTGTTGCTGTGCGGCATGGGTGCTCATTGTGTGACTTCCTTTACTGATGGGGGGCTCAAACGTCCAATGCCGGAAGCAAATCCAGCTCGCTCAGTATTCGAGCGCGCGAGACGTCGTCGGCCAGTACGCCTTCAATCGCCTTGCGAAAGCTCGGGGCGTTGCCCAGCGGGCCTTTGAGCGCAACCAAGGCATCACGCAGCTCCATCAGTTTTTTCAGTTCGGGGATTTGCTCAACCAGGCTCGCCGGGTTGAAGTCCTTCATCGCATTGACGCGCAACGCAATTGCCAGCTCATAGGTGCTGTCCTCGCCCTGCAAGCGGTTGGGCACGCTCAAGGTCAGTTCCAGCCCTTGCTTGGAAAGCACCTCGTCAAAGGTCATTTTGTCGATGGAAATTGGCTTGCGGTCCTCAAGCTTGCGTTCGTCAAAACGATGGATGTAGTCACCCAGCACCAGCAGCTTCAACGGCAGTTCGATTTCTTCTTGAGCGCCGCCAGTAGCGGGTTTGAACGTAATGTTGATCCGTTCCTTGGGGGCTACCGAGCTTTCTTTGGCCATGACGTTTTTTCCTTGCGTGTGTGTGGCCCTAAGGCCTATTCGAGTACCACTTCAAGATCGAGGTGGCACAACCTGCGATACATCTCGTCCTTGCGCTCTCGCACTTCGTGGTTTTGCGGCAGCAGCTCGCAGCAGCGATGCAAAAGGCGCAAAACTTCCAGTACCAGATCCGGTTCCCAGGTCTGTAACCCGGAGCGATGAAGCACTTCGTCGAGCATTTCGAGCTGGGTCCTCGCGAGCTCGTATTTCTTGGCCTGGAAGCACAATCGGGCGAGGGCCAGTTGCCAGAAAAAACGCAACCGTTCCCCGTGAGCAAGGATCAATCCACGCTTGATCAACTGCACGGCTGGCTTGAAACCACTGACACGAAACACCTCTTGCGCCTCTTCGAGGGCAACCTCCCAGGCGGGTAATGCGGTGTCTGATTCGACCCTGTCCGGCTCGCTTCGGGTGAGGTGAGGCATGACCTGGGCGGTGATCCAGGCCCGGGTCTGCTGGTCGGCAAACGGCACGTTGTCGCTGAAACGAAGGTCCACAAGGTTCGGCGAACGCTGAAGCAGCAAGGCAAATTGAAGCTCCACTTCACGCATCGCCAGCTCGGCCTTCAAGCCGCTCAGGCACTCCCAGACCATGCGCTGGCCGTCGAACCAAAACGGGGCCTTGGCCAGGCTGGCTTCAAGGTCCACCACCAGATCGGCAAATTGGCCCTGCTCGAATCGCTCTCTGTAGCGTTTAAGCCTGTCGACCGGGACCCCGCGCAGAGGCGTGATCTGTTCAGCATTACGCTCGGGAGCGGTGTCGATCGCCAGCCAGGTCAGGGTGCGATTCAGGCGTAATGCACGCAGGTCCGTCGCCTTTTGCTTTAACCACCAGATACACAGTGCCCGCGCGCTGTCTTGCTGCTGGCGTAACGCTTTGAGGGCATCTTTTTCGCTGTAGATGACCGCATTGGGCTCCATCAACTGCGTGGCAACGTGCTTGACCTGCGCCACCGCCGACGCAATCACGCCTGTTTCGGGCTGGCTGTCTACTGCACGCTGGACCATTCGGGTCAGGCGACGGCAGATCGGTAGCAATAAAGGCACGTCATCGCCCAAATACTTGGCCAGCGTGCTCTCCAGCTCCATCAGCAATTGGACCATGTGCCGAAAAAGCGGCAGTTGCTCTTTGATCGGGATGTTTTCGTTCAGCGCCCGGTCCAGGCGCCCCACCAGCCAACTGATAGCGGCGGTACGGGTACGCAATTTGAGCGGGTGAATGTGCGCCCACTGTTCGGTACACAGGTGATGCAACAAACCCAGACCTGCCAGCAACCCTGCAAAAGACTCGCGCTGAAAAAGCGCCCATGTCAGCCAGACGGCGGCGCGCAGGTCCTTGGACTGATCGCGCAACATGGCCTCGCTTTGCTCATGAACAACGAACCAGTCGATCTGGTTGTTTTCGGTCATGGAATACGCTTTGCCTATCTCGCGCTCAAGGGCTTCGAACTCATTCGAGAAGCGCACGTCGTTACCGGCAAAGCTGTCTTTGAAAACAGGGGCTTTGGCCAAGGCAATCAGATGGGCAAACAATTTGCTGGAGTACGTCATGACGGCCTGCACCCCAATGTGCAAGGCCGCACAAACGCTTTATAGGCATAAAAAGAACATGTCACTGCGCATTACCGAGTCCATTCAAGTGACGAGACCATAAGTGATCGAACAAAGGAAAAATGTCAGACGCTTCCTCAATCCGAAGAGAAAAGTCCTCACCTAAAACAGCCCGAAAAAACACACTCCGTTTGAGTGTTAATAAGCCAAGTAATGCACTCGCTTATCCCCTGCCGATGAAGCGGGTATCGATTCAGAAGGGGTTGGTTCAACAATCGTTATCACGTGTCGACAAAAACCATGCACTAAACAGATTTGCCCCACACGCAGGTGGGTTAAACAGCCCCTCGATTTGCCCCAAAACCCGCTGTCTGCTAGTGTCAGCCGGTTTTAACGCCTACCGAGAACGCTGCCATGGCCCGCAAAAAAGCTTCCCTGGATTTCGAGCAGTCCCTTGCTGACCTGCAAACGCTGGTTGAGCGCCTGGAAAACGGCGAACTGTCACTGGAAGACTCACTGACCGCCTTCGAACAAGGCATTCGCCTGACCCGTGACTGTCAGGGAGCACTGGCTCAAGCGGAGCAGAAAGTTCAAATCCTGCTTGAGCGTGATGGAGAGATCGCGCAAGAGCCCTTTGATGCGGAACAGCCAGAATGATTGATGCCTACCAAACCAGCAGCCAGGCCCGCGTCAACGCGGCTCTTGAGCGCTTGTTTGCAGCTCCCGCGCCGGAGTTGGCCCGTCTTTACGAGGCCATGCGCTATAGCGTGATGAATGGTGGCAAACGCGTTCGGCCGTTGTTGGCCTATGCCGCCTGCGAAGCCCTGGGCAGTGCGCCCGAGCAGGCCAACGGCGCGGCCTGTGCGGTGGAGCTGATCCACGCCTATTCGCTGGTGCATGATGATTTGCCCGCAATGGACGATGATGATCTGCGACGCGGCCAACCAACGACCCACAAGGCGTTCGATGAAGCGTGCGCAATTTTGGCGGGCGATGGCCTGCAAAGCCTGGCCTTCAGCGCCCTGCTCGACCCCACCCTCAATACCCTGGATGCCGAAACGCGCTTGCGCATGGTGACGGCCCTGGCCTTCGCAGCAGGCCCGGCAGGGATGGTGGGCGGACAAGCGATTGATCTGGGCTCCGTCGGGCTCAAGCTGGATCAAACCGCGCTGGAATACATGCACCGGCACAAGACCGGCGCCCTGATAGAAGCCAGCGTGCAACTGGGGGCTCTGGCCAGCGGTTGTGCACAACCGGCTGACTTGCAGGCGCTGAGTGTCTATGCGCGGGCCATTGGTCTGGCGTTTCAGGTTCAGGACGACATTCTGGATGTTGAAAGTGACACCGCCACCCTGGGCAAGCGCCAAGGGGCTGACGTTGCACGCGATAAACCTACCTACCCGGCACTGATGGGGCTGGAGCAAGCCAAACGCTATGCCCTGGAGCTGCGCGATCAGGCGCTCGCTGCCCTGCGACCTTTTGATGCAGCGGCAGAGCCCTTGAGAGAATTGGCGCGTTATATCGTGGAACGCCGCCACTAAGCCTGTTGCAAGCGATTATTTCGCACAGCAAGTAATGCCAAGGTCTGACTAAGGAATACCAGACTGCGTGGGCAGCTTACGTTCGTTAAGGTAAACTGCCGCCTCTTTCTATACCTATAACGATTCGCCTGATGCCAACGACGTTTCAAGAGATTCCCCGCAAGCGCCCAACTACGCCCCTGCTCGACCGAGCGGGCACGCCTGTTGGCCTGCGCCGTTTAGCGGAAGCCGAGCTGGAAACCCTGGCCGATGAATTGCGCCTGGAATTGCTCTATACCGTTGGCCAGACAGGCGGGCATTTTGGTGCCGGTCTTGGGGTCATTGAGCTGACCATCGCGTTGCACTACGTGTTTGACACCCCGGATGACCGGCTGGTGTGGGACGTGGGTCATCAGGCGTATCCGCACAAGATCCTCACCGGCCGTCGCGACCAGATGGCAACACTGCGCCAGAAGGACGGCGTTGCGGCATTCCCGCGCCGCGCCGAGAGCGAGTACGACACCTTTGGCGTCGGCCATTCCAGCACCTCGATCAGCGCCGCCTTGGGCATGGCCATTGCGGCCCGCCTGCAAAACAGCGAGCGCAAGGCCATCGCGGTGATTGGCGACGGCGCACTGACCGCAGGCATGGCCTTTGAGGCGCTGAACCACGCGCCCGAAGTGAATGCCAACATGCTGGTGATCCTTAACGACAACGACATGTCGATTTCGCGCAATGTCGGTGGATTGTCCAATTACCTGGCCAAAATCCTGTCGAGCCGCACCTACGCCAGCATGCGCGAAGGCAGTAAAAAAGTACTGTCGCGCCTGCCCGGTGCCTGGGAAATTGCCCGCCGCACCGAAGAATACGCCAAAGGCATGCTGGTGCCCGGCACCCTGTTCGAAGAGCTGGGCTGGAACTACATCGGGCCCATTGATGGCCACGACCTGCCGACCCTGATCGCGACGCTGCGCAACATGCGTGACCTCAAAGGCCCGCAGTTCCTGCATATCGTGACTAAAAAGGGCAAAGGCTTTGCCCCGGCCGAAGCCGACCCGATTGGCTACCACGCGATTACCAAGCTTGAGCCACTGGATGCGCCAAAAGTCGCACCCAAAGTATCGAGTGGGCCGAAGTACTCCGCGGTGTTTGGCGACTGGCTGTGTGACATGGCCGCAGAAGATCAACGCTTGGTGGGTATTACGCCAGCGATGAAAGAAGGCTCGGACCTGATCAAGTTCAGTGAGCGCTTCCCATCGCGTTACTTCGACGTTGCGATTGCCGAGCAGCACGCCGTCACCTTTGCTGCGGGCATGGCCTGCGAAGGTTCAAAACCGGTTGTCGCGATTTATTCGACGTTCTTGCAGCGTGGTTACGACCAACTGGTGCATGACGTTGCCGTGCAAAACCTGGACGTGCTGTTCGCCATCGACCGTGCCGGTCTGGTGGGCGAAGACGGCCCGACCCACGCAGGCAGCTTCGACCTGTCTTTCCTGCGCTGCATCCCGGGCATGGTCATCATGACTCCGAGCGATGAGAACGAATTGCGCAAAATGCTCACCACCGGCCATCTGTACAACGGTCCGGCAGCGGTGCGCTACCCGCGCGGCACAGGCCCGAATGCGCCAATCGAGAAAACCCTTGAGCCGCTGGAAATCGGCAAAGGGGTGATTCGTCGTCAAGGCAGCAACGTGGCGATGCTGGTGTTTGGCGTGCAATTGGCTGAAGCCCTGCAGGTTGCGGAAAAAATCGACGCCACCGTGGTCGACATGCGTTTTGTGAAGCCAATGGACGAAGCGCTGGTACGCGAAATGGCTGACAGCCATGCGTTGCTGGTGACCCTTGAAGAGAACGCCATCATGGGCGGTGCAGGCGCGGCGGTCAGTGAGTTCCTGGCCCGTGAAAACGTGCTCAAGTCGGTGCTGCATCTGGGCTTGCCGGACGTCTACGTCGAACACGCCAAGCCGAGCCAGATGCTGGCTGAATGCGGTCTGGATGCGGCCGGCATTGAAGCGTCGGTGCGCCAGCGCATGCAATTGCTGGGATTATAAAAACAGCACTGTAGTCGCTGCCACAGGCTGCGAAGGGTTGCATAGCAACCCGTTTCTCGAAGACCCTGCGGTCCTTATCGCAGCCTGCGGCAGCGACTACAGAGTTCGGACCCCATGAAACACTTCGCACTGTTACTCGGACTTATCCCCGCCAGCCCTTTATTGGCCGACACCCTTGAGCGCGAAGATGCGCTCAAACTCCCGCAAACATTGATCACCGGCAGCCGCCAGGTTGAAGCGCGCGCAGACAGCAGCAGCGCCAATACGGTGTTCACCCGCGACGACATCGACCGCCTGCAACCCACCAGCCTCACCGACCTGCTAAGCCGGGTGCCAGGCGTGCAAGTGGCCAGCAGTGGCGGGAGCGGTTCTTTGCCGGGCATTTATATTCGCGGGACCAAATCGGCACAAAGCCTGGTGCTGGTCGACGGCCAGCGCATGGCCAATGCCACGTCGGCCGACAGCAACCTGCAATACCTGAACATCGATCAGATTGAGCGCGTGGAAGTACTGCGCGGCGCTCGTTCGGCGATCTACGGCAGCGATGCGATTGGCGGGGTGATTCAGGTTTTCACCCGCCGTGGCGCCGACCAGCCGCCGCAGTTGCGTTTACACAGCGCAGTGGGCAGTTATGGCAGCACAGAAAACAGCCTCGGCGTGTCGGGTGGCGATGCGCAAACCCGCTACAACCTGAGCGGCAGCCTGGAAAGCACGGCGGGCATTAATCGTACCCACGCATCCTTCCCCAGCGACAACGACCATGACGCGTACCGCAACACGTCCTTGAGCCTGAACCTCAGTCATTTCTTGAGCGACGATCTTGAAGTCGGCCTGACGGCAATCAAGAACACCGGCAAAACCGAGTTCGACAACCCGTTTGGACGCTGGGACCCCGACACGATGAGCGTCAGTGGTCAGCAGCCCTACAGCGATTTCGATATCAGCAGTGTCGGCAGTTTTATCGACGCGCAACTGACGGACCACTGGAACTCACGTCTGGAGTTGGGCCACAGCGAAAACCGCGAAAAGACCCGCGACAAGCTCAGCGCTGACATTTATAGCTTCAACACCTATCGCGAGTCATTGAACTGGCAAAACAACCTGACGCTGAACGAGCAGAACAGCCTGATTCTGGGGGCTGATGCCTACGAAGACAGGGTGCGCAGCAGCACCGTTTTCGATGAAGACAGCCGTTGGAATCGTGCCGCGTTTGTTCAACACCGCTTTCATGGCGACTCATTTTCGACCGAGATCGGCCTGCGCCACGATCAGAACCAGCAGTTCGGCAGCCACAACACCTGGAGCGCCAGCCTGACGCGGCCCTTGAACAGTGACAACGACGTGTTGCTGTCTTACAGCGAAGGGTTTCGGGCGCCAACGTTCAACGATTTGTACTACCCGAACTACAGCAATCCAAACCTTAAACCTGAGTCTTCCAAGACCTACGAAGTGCAATGGCGCAGCCAGTTGAGCGACGCCAGCCGACTGGAAACGTCGCTTTATCGCACCGATATTCGTGACGCGATTGTGGCCGACGCTGACTTTATCCCGCAGAACATCGGCGCGGCGCGGATCACAGGGTTCGAAAGTGCTTTGCGCCAGGAATGGTTCGGCTGGCAGAGCAGCCTGGGCGTTGCGATGATCGACCCGCGAGACCGCGACACGGGCCATACCTTGAGCCGCCGGGCACGCCGAACGTTGAGCCTGGATCTGGATCGCCAGTTCGACCTGTTCGGTGTCGGCGCCACGTGGCAAGCGGTGAGCAGCAGCTTTAATGACGAAGACAACACGCAAGCGATTGGCGGATATGGACTGCTGGGGCTTCGCGGCAACTGGGAAGCCAGCTCAGAAGTCCGGCTCGATTTGAAGGTCGATAACCTGCTGGACAAGACCTTCACCCGCGCGTTGTACAGCTATGACGGCAACTATTACGGCTATCGCGAAGCGCGACGCTCGGTGCAGTTGGCTGTTACTTGGACGCCTACTTTTTAATCTCAACATTCAAAAAACGGGGCTGCTGCGTAGCCCATTGCAGCCTTCGGCAGCGGCTACAGGGGTTCGGTGTTTTTCAGTTGCTCACACAGCTTGCCTGTCGCTTCCAGCATCTGCCCGCTCGGGCGTTCCAGACCTTTGTCGTTCAGTAACAACAAGCGCCCATGCTTGACCGCATCGATCTGCGGCCAGGCTTTCCAGGCGTCCAGTTGACCCTGGGTTCCGGCAATGATCACGTCGGGATTACGCTGCAACACGGCCTCGATGCTGACCTGTGGCGCAGGCAGTTTTAAATCAGCAAACACATTGCTCGCCCCGCACACCGCCAGTGCGTCACTGATGATTTGCCCGCCGCCAAGGGTGTACAACGGCTGATCCCAGACCTGATAAAACACCCGCAGTGGTTTTTCGCGCGCGTACTGCTCACGCAGTTGGGCCAGACGTTGACGCAGTTGCCCGGCCAGTTCATGCCCACGTTGCGGGCGCCCCAAGGCATCCGCCAAGGCTTGGACCTGGTCAGCCAGTTGATCGAGACTTTTCGGTTCAGCGCTGTAGGTCGGGATGTTGAGGCGACGCAACTGTTCGCGCTGTGCAACGCCAACACTGCCGGGCCAGAGCAAGATCAAGTCGGGTTGCAAGCTGAGTAAGCGCTCCATGTCCAACTGCCCATAACGGCCTACAGACGGTACGGCGGCGAGTTCAGGCGAAGATTCGCCAGCATCGAGACGACCGACCAACAGATCGGCAGCCCCCAACTCGACCACTGTTTCAGTCAAGGACGGCGCCAGGCTGATAACGCGGGGGGCGGCCATGCAGGGCAGGCCCACGGCCAGCAGCAAGACCGCCAGCCAGAGGCGCATCAGCCCACCTGACGCGGGACGCGGTACAGGTAAAACAGCACCAGCGTGGAGAGGGTCAGCAGACACAACGGCACACCTTCGAGCCCGACAAAGACCGCCAGCGCCGCGATCCAGGTCGGCAAGCCAGCGACCAGCAAGGCCGTGCGGCGAACACGCGTCAGTTCAGCCCAGGCAGTGGGTTCTTGCGGGGTATCAAGGGCTTTTTGCAGGGCGATCAGGCCGTGTTTGTAAGGACCGAAAAAGCGCAGGGTGACAAACATCGAGGCCACGCCAGCGATAAACAACGGCATGGCCAGTGTCGGCAGTAACGGCTCAGACGTGCCAAAGACAAGAGTGACCAGCAACAAGGGCAGCAGCGTCAGGAACAACTGCTGCCACCAACTGAAGCTCAGGCGGCGACGGATTTGCCCCCGGGTCACGCCGGATCAGCCTCGCTTTGGTGCTGATTGCCCATCATGTGCCCGAGTTTGTTGGCTTTGGTCGCCAGATACAGTTTGTTGTGCGGGTTGTGCCCCGTGTGCAGCGGCACGCGCTCAGCCACGGTGATGCCCATGTCGGTCAAGGCTTTGACCTTGCGCGGGTTGTTGGTCATCAGACGCAACGACTTCACACCCAGATGTTCGAGCATTGGCAGGCAGATCGCGTAATCACGCTGATCGGCCGCAAAGCCCAGACGCTCGTTGGCTTCAACCGTGTCGGCGCCACCATCTTGCAGCTCGTAAGCGCGGACTTTGTTCAGCAAACCAATGCCGCGTCCTTCCTGACGCAGGTACAGCAGCACGCCACGGCCTTCGCGGGCGATGGCCTGCAAGGCGGCTTCGAGTTGCGAGCCGCAGTCACAGCGCTGGCTGAACAAGGCATCGCCGGTCAGGCATTCGGAATGCACTCGCCCCAATACAGGAGCGCCATCCGCCACGTCGCCCAAACTGAGCACAACGTGTTCACGACCCGTGGCTTTCTCGAGGAAGCCATGCATGGTGAATTCGGCAAAGGGGGTGGGTAACTTGCAAGCGGCAACGAAAACGACGGGCACCGTGTGCTCCTGATCAGTGTGAGGACTGGAGATTCGCAGAGGCGGCATTGTAACAGGAGGTTCCTACAGACGCTTAGGCTGAATTATCGGAGATAAAGATCAAAAAGTTTGATGGCTCTGCGCACGATTCCGTAGCAGCTGCCGCAGGCTGCGTCCGGCGGCGCAGCCGTCGTAAAGTCAGCTGACGCGGGCTGATAGCTAAACCGCGGACCCTGATTTCACGATCGCTTCGCAATCGGACGCAGCCTGCGGCAGCTGCTACGGGACTGAGCCGAAGTGCTGGTAACCACGGGTTGCCGGGGTGATGTCTTGGCCGTGTTCGTCGATCAGGCTGACGCCCTGCCCTTCAGTCACGCGGCCGATCACGTGGATCGGCCAGCCATCGGCAAGCAAGGTCGGCAATTCAACAGCTGGCAAGGTGAAGGCCAGTACGTAATCGTCGCCGCCACTCAAGGCCGCTTGCTGCGCACCCGCGTCGCCTAAAAATGCTTGCAGAGCCAACGAGGTGGGTACGCGATGGTTTTCGATCTGCAAGCCCACCCGCGAGGCCAGTGCAATATGCCCACAGTCAGCCAGCAGGCCATCTGAGATGTCCAGCGCCGAGGTGGCTTTGCTGCGCAAGGCCTGGCCCAGCGCAAATTGCGGCTGTGGCGACCAGTAATGCGCCAGCAACGGTTCGGCGATGGCCGGGGTGGTGCTGCGCTGGCCCAAGACCAGCGGCAGTGCGCCAGCGGCATTGCCCAACTCCCCGCCCACACACAGCAAGTCCCCCGGGCGCGCACCGCTGCGGCTAAGGGCCTGGCCTTTGGGCACACGCCCAAACACCGTCACGGTCAGGCACAGTGGCCCGCGCGTGGTGTCGCCACCGATCAGGCGCAGGTCGCATGCCTGCGCCATGAGGTTCAAGCCGCGCGCAAACGCATCCAGCCAGGCGGCTTCAACCGTCGGCAATGTGAGGGCAAGGGTAAACGCGAGGGGTGTTGCGCCCATGGCCGCCAAATCACTGGCCGCCACTGCCAGCGAACGCTGACCGAGCAAGAAAGGGTCGCAAGGATCTGCGAAGTGCACCCCGGCTACCAGGGTGTCGGTGGAAATCGCCAGCTGTTCCCCGAAGGGAACATCCAGCAGGGCGCAGTCATCGCCGATGCCCAGAGCAACACCCACGCCGCCTTGCGCGCAAGGCGCGGCAGCGAAGAAGTTGCGGATCAGCTCAAATTCGCCCATGGCCAGCAGCGCGGATTAGCGCTTGTAAGCCTTGACTTCAGCTTCACGCAGGCGTGGCGCCAGTTTGTCCAGCACACCGTTGACGAACTTGTGGCCGTCGGTAGAGCCGAAAACCTTGGCCAGTTCGATACCTTCGTTGATCACAACGCGGTAAGGCACGTCGACACGCTTGATCAGTTCCCAGGTGGACAGGCGCAGAACAGACAGCTCAACCGGGTCGAGTTCTTCGATGGTGATGTCCAGGCACGGAACCAGGGCCGCATCGATCTCGCCTTTGTGCGCAGGTACGCCGTGCAGGATTTCACGGAAGTAAGCCGCATCAACGTCGGTGAAGTCGTTATCGACGCGGAACTGCGCTTCGATTTCGTTCAACGATTGCTTGGCCATGTGCCACTGATACAGCGCTTGAGTCGCGAGTTGACGCGCTTCACGGCGCTTGGCGCTCTTGGATGGCTTGCCAGCATCCGCAGGTTTTGGATCGCGCGGGTTGAAACGATCGCTTTCGTCGGAAATCACTTGGCCTCCAACTGTGCCAACAGGCTGACCATTTCGAGGGCGGACAGCGCAGCTTCAGCGCCTTTGTTGCCCGCTTTGGTGCCGGAACGTTCGATGGCTTGTTCGATCGAGTCAACGGTCAGAACACCGAATGCAACCGGTACGCCGAACTGCATGGACACCTGAGCCAGGCCTTTGGTGCACTCGCCAGCAACGTATTCGAAGTGCGGAGTACCGCCACGAATCACAGCGCCCAGGGCGATGATGGCGGCGAACTCGTTGCGCTGAGCAACTTTTTGCGCAACCAGCGGAATTTCGAACGCACCCGGTGCACGGATGAGGGTGATGTCGCTTTCGTTCACACCGTGGCGAACCAGGGCATCCACAGCACCACTCACCAGACTTTCGACGACGAAGCTGTTGAAGCGGCCAACTACTAATGCGTAGCGACCTTTGGGGGCGATGAAGGTACCTTCGATGGTCTTCAGGGTCATTCGGTATGTCTCGTATTAAAGAGCCAGAACGCACTCACGCGCGTTCTTTAAGGGTATTGGGCCACGAATTGGGGACTGGAAATGTCCGGTCATTATTCGGAGGGCACGTATTCTACAACTTCCAGATCGAAACCGGATATGGCATTGAACTTCATTGGTGAACTCATCAGGCGCATTTTGCGCACACCGAGGTCACGCAAGATCTGCGAGCCGGCACCGACGATGCTGTAAGTGGTCTGTTTTTTAACCGGCACGGCATCGGCAGTTTCGCGAATGTGCGCCAGCAAGACATCACCGTCCAGCGGGTGACCCAACAACAGCACCACACCACTGCCCGCCTCTGCCACGGCGGTCATGGCGGCGCGCAAGCTCCAGCGGCCGGGCTGTTTGACCATCAGCAGGTCGCGCAGCGGGTCCATGTTATGCACACGGACCAGCGTCGGTTCTTCGGCGCAGATTTTGCCCAGGGTCAGTGCCATGTGCACGTCGCCTTCGACTGAATCACGATAGGTCACCAAATTGAATTGGCCCAGTTCGCTGTCCAGTGGCTGCTCGGCAATCCGCTGAACGGTACGTTCGTGGATCATCCGATAGTGAATCAGGTCAGCGATGGTGCCGATTTTGATGCCGTGTTCGGCCGCAAAGGTTTCCAGCTCCGGGCGGCGCGCCATGGTGCCGTCATCGTTCATCACTTCGCAGATCACGCCGCTTGGCTCGAAACCGGCCATGCGCGCCAGGTCGCACGCCGCTTCGGTGTGGCCTGCACGGGCCAGGGTGCCACCGGCTTGTGCCATCAGCGGGAAGATGTGGCCGGGGCTGACGATGTCTTCAGCCTTGGCGTCTTTTGCCGCAGCGGCTTGTACCGTGCGCGCACGATCAGCCGCCGAAATGCCGGTGGTCACACCGGTGGCGGCTTCAATCGAGACCGTGAATTTGGTGCCAAAGCCGGAACCATTGCGCGGCGCCATCAACGGCAGCTTGAGCAACTCGCAGCGCTCACGGCTCATCGGCATGCAGATCAAGCCACGGGCAAAGCGCGCCATGAAGTTGATGTGCTCGGCCTTGCAGCACTCGGCGGCCATGATCAGGTCGCCTTCGTTTTCGCGGTCTTCGTCATCCATGAGGATGACCATCTTGCCTTGGCGGATGTCTTCAACCAGTTCTTCGATGCTGTTGAGCGCCACGCGGCACCCCCTTAATTCAGGATTTTAGGTAGCCGTTGGCGGCCAGAAAACTTTCGCTGATGCCACCCGAGGTCGACTCGGCGGCCTTGTCGCCCAGCAGCAGGCGTTCGAGGTAGCGCGCCAGCAAGTCAACTTCAAGGTTTACCCGGCGGCCCGGACGGTAGTCGTCCATGATGGTTTCGCTCAGGGTGTGCGGAATGATGGTCAACGAGAACTCGGCGCCATTGACCGAGTTGACCGTCAGGCTGGTGCCGTCGACGGTGATCGAGCCTTTATGGGCAATGTACTTGGCCAGCTCTTTGGGCGCGCGGATACGGAATTCGATGGCGCGGGCGTTTTCCTCGCGGGAAATCACTTCGCCTACGCCGTCAACATGACCGCTGACCAAGTGGCCGCCCAAACGCGTGGTCGGGGTCAGGGCTTTTTCCAGGTTGACCCGGCTGCCGCTTTTCAAGTCGTTGAATGCGGTGCAATCGAGGGTCTCGCGGCTGACGTCAGCCATAAAGCCATTGCCCGGCAGTTCAACGGCGGTCAGGCACACGCCATTGATCGCGATGCTGTCGCCGAGTTTGACATCGCTCAGGTCGAGCTTGCCGGTGTCTACGTAAACCCGCACATCGCCACCCTTGGGGGTCAGTGCACGGATGCTGCCGATGGATTCGATGATGCCGGTAAACATGGACGTTCCCCTTGAAAACAAAACCTGCGTAAAACGAAGGCTGTGAATTATACGCTCGCTGAAGGCACAGGTATGGCGGTGACTCGCCAGTCATCCCCCACGGCGCGCATTTCAGTAATTTTGAGCAATGGCGCTTCGCTCATATGGGTCAGCGGCAGCTCAAGCAAAGGCCGAGCCGTCGACCCCAAGAACTTGGCGGCGATAAAAATCTGGTATTCATCGACCAGGCCTTGTTCGGCAAAGGCCCCGGCCAGACGCGGCCCCGCTTCGACCAGTACCTCGTTGACGCCCCGGGCGGCCAGCGCCACCAGCAGTTTACGGATGTCGACCTGGCCGTTGGCGCCATGAATCACCAGGCATTCCGGGCCTGTACGGTATTGCTCGGCCGGGGGTACGCAGGTCGCAACCAGCGCCGGGCCAGCCTTGAAAAACGGCGCATCCAGCGGCACGCGCAAACGCCCGTCGATCAGCACGCGCAGCGGCGGGCGGCTGAGCGCCAGCGCTGTCAATTCCGGGCTCAAGCCCAGCTCTGGCCCGCGCACAGTGAGCCGCGCGCCATCGGCCAGTACAGTGTCAGCGCCGGTCAGCACGACGCTGGCCTCGGCGCGCAAACGCTGGACCGCAGAACGCGCGGCCGGGCCGGTGATCCATTGGCTTTCGCCGTTGGCCATCGCGGTGCGGCCATCCAGGCTCATCGCCAGTTTGACCCGCACAAACGGCAGGCCGTGCTCCATGCGCTTGAGGAAACCCGGGTTCAGCGCACGAGCTTCTTGTTCGAGTACGCCGCTGCGCACGTCAACACCGGCGTCAGCCAGACGCTTGAGACCGCGCCCCGCGACTTCCGGGTTGGGGTCTTGCATGGCCGCAACCACGCGAGCGATACCCGCATGGAGCAAGCCATCGGCACACGGCGGCGTGTGGCCGTGGTGGCTGCAAGGCTCTAGCGTGACGTAGGCAGTCGCGCCGCGCGCCAATTCGCCTGCTGCGCGCAAGGCATGAACCTCGGCGTGGGGCTCGCCCGTTCGCACGTGCCAACCTTCACCGACAATCTGCCCGTCGCGCACAATGACGCAACCCACACGCGGGTTAGGGTGAGTGGTGTACAGCCCATTGCGCGCAAGTTCGATGGCGCGCGCCATGTAATGGGCATCGAGGATGATTTGCTCAGTGGACACAGTCATTCTTTGGAAGGCTCACGGGCGAGTCGGTCGATCTCTTCACGGAACTCGTTGAGGTCCTGGAAGCGCCGATAGACAGAGGCAAAACGGATATAGGCCACTTCGTCGAGCTTTTGCAGCTCGCCCATGACCAGTTCACCCACGACCAGCGATTTGACTTCGCGTTCGCCGGTGGCGCGCAGCTTGCTTTTGATATGGGCCAGCGCCGCTTCAAGGCGCTCGACACTCACCGGACGTTTTTCCAGCGCACGTTGCATGCCGGCACGCAGCTTTTCTTCATCGAAAGGCTGACGGCTGCCGTCTTGCTTGATAAGGCGCGGTAACACCAACTCGGCGGTTTCAAAGGTGGTGAAACGCTCACCACAGGCCAGGCATTCACGCCGGCGGCGCACCTGATCGCCCTCGGCAACCAGACGCGAGTCGATGACTTTAGTGTCGTTGGCACCGCAGAAGGGACAGTGCATGGTGGCAGCCAACAAAAATGGGGAGCGCCATGGTAGCGCATCCCACTGGCAAGACAAGCCATAGGCTTTACGGTATACAGTCCGCCTACTACCTTTTTATACAATTTGCTACGTCGACTGACCTGCCGCTGGAGCTTTCCATGTCACTACGAACGTTTGTTTTGCTGTGTTTTGCCAGCGTGCTGGTCGCCTGCAGCAGTGGGCCTTCTAAAACGCAACAAGCCCAAGTCCTGACCCAGCCAGAAACAGACGCTCCGGTTGACCAGGGTCCGCTGCCCGCTTATCAGCGCGAGCTGAGCGGTGTGTTGACGGGCGCGCCAGCGGGGGCTGAGGTTGAACTGGCGATGCTGATCGTCGACGAACGTGGGCGTCCGCAAGGGCTGATGGCCAGCAGCAAGATCATCGGTAATAACCAGCCATTGCCCTTTAAGTTGCGCTTTAATCCTGACGCCTTCCCGGCCGGGGCGCGCGTTGAATTACGCGGCCGCGCCAGCCAGTCCGGGCAATTGATTCTGCACCTGCCTTCGCGAATCATCGGCCAGCCGACCACGCAAGCCCTGGGCACCCTGGCGTTTGTCAGCGCACCATGAACACACCGCTCGACCTGCAACAGTCTTTGGCGGCGTTACTCGGCGATGCGCGACTGGTGATCACGGACTTGCCTGAGACCTCACTCAAGCTGTGGCTGATGGATGCCCACAACATGGACCGCGCGTTCACCCCGGACGAAACCCGGCGCATTCTTTATGAGCCCCCGTACTGGGCCTTTTGTTGGGCCAGCGGGCTGGCATTAGCGCGTTATCTGGCCGAGCAGCCGGACTGGGTGCAAGGCAAGCGGGTGCTGGATTTCGGCGCGGGTTCGGGCATCGCCGCGATTGCAGCCGCCAAGGCGGGCGCGCTGGAGGTGGTCGCCTGCGACCTTGATCCTTTGGCGCTGGCAGCCTGCCGAGCCAATGCCGAACTCAATGACGTGCAACTCAGTTACTCCAGCGATTTCTTCGCTGAAGCCGATCGCTTCGACGTGGTCCTGGTGGCAGACGTACTGTACGACCGTGAAAACCTGCCGTTGCTGGATCAGTTTTTAACCCGTGGCCAGCAGACACTGGTGGCCGATTCTCGGGTGCGGGACTTCAAGCATCCGTTGTATCGGCAATTGGGCAGCCTCAAGGCACTGACCTTGCCGGACCTTGCCGAGCCCCATGAGTTTCGCAACGTGAGCCTGTATCACGCGCAACGCACGGGTGCGGCTTTCAGCCTGCCTGTTCAGCCTTTATAGTTGCCTTCATTTACCTGTTTCGAGACGCACGATGACTCAAACTACGCCTTCTTATAGCTTCGACGTGACTTCCGCTGACTTCGACAAGCTGGTCGTTGAGGCCTCTTTCGAGCAACCGGTACTGGTGGATTTTTGGGCTGAATGGTGCGCGCCGTGCAAGGTGATGCTGCCGATTCTGGAACAGATCGCCTTGGACTATCAGGGCGAACTGCTACTGGCCAAGGTCAACTGTGATGTTGAGCAAGATGTGGTTGGCCGCATTGGCATTCGCACGTTGCCGACCGTGGTGTTGTTCAAAGACGGCAAAGTGGTCGATGGCTTCCAGGACGCACAGCCCGAATCAGCCATTCGCGCCATGCTTGAGCCGCACGTTGTGATGCCAGAGCCTGCCGAGGCAGACCCTTTGGAGCAAGCTCAGGCGTTGTTTGCCGAAAGCCGTTTTGCCGATGCCGAAGCGCTGCTCAAAAACATCCTGACTGAAGACAATACCAACGCCAAGGCGCTGATTCTTTATGGCCGCTGCCTGGCCGAGCGCAACGAACTGGCCGAAGCCCAAGCGGTATTGGACGCCGTTAAAAGCGACGAGCACAAAGCCGAACTGGCGGGTGCCAAGGCGCAATTGACGTTCCTGCGCCAGGCGGCAGATTTGCCCGATGTGGCGGATTTGAAAACCCGCGTTGCGCAAAACCCGCAGGATGATGAAGCGGCCTATCAATTGGCAATACAACAATTGGCACGCCAGCAGTACGAAGGCGCTCTGGATGGGCTGTTGAAGCTGTTTACTCGCAACCGCAGCTACAACGAAGGCATTACCCATAAGACGTTGCTGCAAGTGTTCGACCTGCTGGGCAATGACCACCCGCTGGTGACGACTTACCGTCGCAAGTTGTTTGCAGCGCTGTATTAAGCGTTTGTGTAGGCGCTTGTCTCGCGATCTTTTAAAGATCAAAAGATCGCGAGGCAAGCTCGCTCCTACAGAGGGCGGTTTGCGATGTTACTCGACCCAGCTATAGAGCGGGGAGTCAGCGCCGCTCTGCACGTTGACCTGGCTGCAATGACGCAAGCGCACTAACAGCCGCTTGCCCGCACCCGTGCTGCCCGTCAACGCTTCTAACTGCGCCAGCAGTTCAGGTCCGCTGATCTGTCCGGCTTTGCGCAGCAAGTCTTTGGTCGTTTCCCACACAGCATCGTCCTGGCTCACCGGCTTGAGCGGCGCAGGGCTGCTCGGCGCTTCACTGATGGGCAATTGTGCTCCCAGTTTCGCCCAATCACTCTCATCCAGCTCTACGGTCAGATCCACTGGCCAGTCGCCAATCGTTCCGCGAATACGCACCATCGTCCTGCTCCTTAAGTTTCATGACCGCATGCTCCCATGCAGCTTGCGGAACGCCAAGCACACGGGCAAACTCTCACGAACCTTGTTATAAGATTACATAACAAGTCTTTATTTCTATTGCTGGAGTCGTGCTATGCGTCGTTTGCTTCTTGCTCTGCCGTTTGCTCTGTTGCCGCTGGTCATGGCCCACGCCGACGACGAGCACGACCATGAACACGGCAGCCTTGGCGCCCATGAGCATGGTGTAGGGACGTTGAATGTAGCGCTCGATGGTCCGACGCTTGAGCTGGACCTCGACGGTCCCTCGATAAACCTGGTGGGTTTTGAACACATCGCCACCACCGATGCCGACAAGGCCAAAGTCGCTTCTGCCCGTGCGCAACTGGAAAACCCGCTGGTGCTGTTCAACTTGCCGAAGGCTGCCGAGTGCGTAGTGGAAGCACAAGACCTGGAAAGTCCATTGTTCGATGCCGCCCCTGAAGAAGCAGCCGGGGCAAAGGCGGAACACCATCACAGCGATATTGAAGCCCACTACGCGTTCACTTGCGCCAAGCCCGAAGCCTTGAAAACCCTGGACCTGGCTCAGTTCTTCAAGACCTTCCCGGGCACCCAGAAAATCAAGGTGCAACTGATCGGTGGAAGCGGCCAACAAGGCTCCGAGCTGACGCCAAAAGTATCCAGCCTGAAGTTCTAAGTTATTGACATCCCGTAGGAGCGAGCTTGCCTCGCGAGCTTTTAGACGATCAAAAGATCGCGAGACAAGCTCGCTCCTACGCCCTCTCCCTCATTGGCAGGCGATAGCTCTTCTCCATGACCCAAGCACTCATCGAACTCAGCGACCTGAGTTTCAGTTGGCCCGGGCAGCCGGTACTGCTGGATATTCCTGCATTCCGTCTTGAACCCGGCGAAACCCTGTTTCTGAAAGGCCCCAGCGGCAGCGGCAAAACCACACTTCTGGGTTTGCTAGGCGGTGTACAAAAAGCCAACAGCGGAATCATTCGTTTGTTGGGCCAGGAACTGAGTGAGCTGGGCTCGGGGGCGCGCGATCGTTTTCGGGTCGACCACACGGGCTATATTTTTCAGCAGTTCAATTTGCTGCCGTTTTTATCAGTCCGCGAGAACGTTGAGCTGCCTTGTCACTTTTCCAAACTGCGCGCCAGCCGCGCCGCACAACGCCACGGCAGTGTCGATAAAGCCGCGCAAACCCTGCTCGCACATTTGGGTCTTAAAGACCCGGCGCTGCTGGAACGACGAGCCGACGCCCTGTCGATCGGCCAGCAGCAACGTGTCGCCGCCGCACGCGCACTGATCGGTCAACCCGAGCTGGTGATCGCCGACGAGCCCACCTCTGCCCTCGACGCCGATGCACGCGAAGCCTTTATCCAGTTGCTGTTTGCCGAGTGCCGCGAGGCCGGCGCCAGCTTGCTGTTTGTGAGTCATGACCAAAGCCTGGCCCCGCTCTTCGACCGCCATCTGTCGTTGTCTGAACTTAATCGCGCCGCCACCCCGGCAGAGGTCTGAGATGTATTTGTTTCGTCTAGCTCTGGCCAGTCTGGCCAACCGGCGCTTCACCGCGATACTCACCGCGTTCGCCATCGCCCTGTCGGTATGCCTGCTGCTGGCGGTCGAACGGGTGCGCACTGAAGCCCGCGCCAGCTTTGCCAGCACCATCAGCGGCACCGATCTGATCGTCGGCGCACGCTCGGGCTCGGTCAATTTGCTGCTGTATTCGGTGTTTCGCATCGGCAATGCCACGAACAATATCCGTTGGGACAGCTTTGAGCATTTCGCCAACAACCCGAAAGTGAAATGGGCGATCCCGATGTCGCTGGGTGACTCCCATCGCGGCTATCGGGTGATGGGCACCAGCGAGGCGTACTTCGAACACTATCAATATGGTCATCGGCAAAACCTTGAATTGGCCACTGGACGCGCGTTCCAGACCGACCCTTTCGAGGTGGTGCTCGGCGCCGAAGTCGCCGAAGCGCTGCATTACAAACTGGGCGACAAATTGGTGCTGGCCCATGGCGTGGCGGCGATCAGTCTGGTGAAACATGACGACAAGCCGTTCACCGTGGTCGGCATTCTCAAGCGCACTGGCACGCCGGTCGATCGCACGCTGCATATCAGCCTCGGCGGTATGGAAGCGATTCACATCGACTGGCACAACGGCGTACCCGCTCAGGGGGCGGCACGCATCAGCGCCGATCAGGCCCGCAACATGGACCTCACGCCGCAGGCGATCACCGCCTTTATGCTGGGCCTGAACAGCAAAATCTCAACCTTTGCCTTGCAGCGCGAAATCAATGAGTTCCGTGGCGAACCGATGATGGCGATTTTGCCCGGCGTTGCCCTGCAAGAACTCTGGAGCTTGATGAGCACCGCCGAAAAGGCGCTGTTTGTGGTGTCGCTGTTTGTGGTGCTGACCGGCCTGATCGGCATGCTGACGGCCATTTTGACCAGTCTCAATGAGCGGCGCCGCGAGATGGCGATTCTGCGTTCGGTCGGGGCACGGCCTTGGCATATTGCGACCTTGCTGGTGTTTGAAGCCTTGGCGTTAGCCTTGGCAGGCGTGGTGGCTGGCGTCGGTTTGCTGTACGTGTGCATCGCGCTGGCTCAAGGCTATGTGCAATCGAATTACGGGATCTATTTGCCGCTGGCCTGGCCAAGTGAATATGAATGGACGCTGCTCAGCGGTATTCTGGCTGCCGCCCTGCTGATGGGTTGCGTACCGGCATGGCGTGCCTACCGACAATCGCTGGCCGATGGTCTGTCCATTCGTTTATGAGCTTAGGTTGATGAAAAAAGCTGCGATGTCCCGCGTGCTGTTGGCGCTGTTACTGATGGTGAGCACACCGCTGTGGGCGGCCGAGCCGAAAGAGTTGACCTGGTCAGAGATGATCCCGGCTGACGCGCCGCCTGAAGTCCCCGATATGGTGCCGCTGCATGACTTGTCACAAATGGGCGACATGGAGGCCGCTCCGGCGGCCAAACAGGATTTGCCCAATGCGCCTGTCGTCCCGCAGCTAAACGGCCAACTGATTCGTTTGCCGGGGTACATCGTGCCGCTGGAAGTCAGTGAAGAGGGGCGAACCACGGACTTTCTGCTGGTGCCGTACTTTGGCGCGTGCATCCATGTGCCGCCTCCGCCGTCGAATCAGATCGTGCACGTCACCAGCAAAGTCGGGGTTCAACTCGACGAGTTGTATCAGCCGTACTGGATCGTCGGCGAAATGCAGGTCAAGCCCAGCACCACGGAGATGGCAGACGCGGGCTATCAGATGGATGCGCAAAAGATCGTGGTGTACGAATTGCCGGATTAACACTGTGCAGACCTCGGCGACCAGATAAACCAAATTGCCTGCATCGCTGGCAAGCCAGCTCCCACACGTTCACGAATTTTTCACAAATTTACCGGACTTCACATTTTCATTGAGCTGGGTCAACTGAGCGGGCCGGGCTGCTCATTACCATTGGTTATATAAATTTTAAATATCCCAATGGAGCTCCCATGCACAAGTCTCTGCTCAGCGCTGCCGCCCTTGCGCTCGCCGTTGTAGCCCCGCTCGCCCACGCACACAGCGAGGGTGACATCATCCTCCGTGCCGGCGCCATTACGGTGAACCCGAAAGCCGACAGCTCCAGCGTCAAGGTGGATCGCGGGTCGTTGTCGGGCACCGATCTGGGTGGCAAGGCGACCATGAGCAGCGACACGCAATTGGGGCTCAACTTTGCCTACATGATCACCGATCACGTGGGTATCGAACTGTTGGCCGCCACGCCGTTCGAGCATGACGTCAAACTCAAAAACACCGGCCTGTCTCAAGCCAACGGCAAACTGGGCACCCTCAAGCACTTGCCACCCACCCTGAGCGTTGTTTACTACCCGCTGGACCCCAAGTCGGTGTTCCAACCTTACGTTGGTGCCGGTATTAACTACACCTGGATCTACGACGAACACGTTAGCAGCCGTGCGACCGCTGAAGGCTTTGATAACTTCCGGGCGTCCAACTCGTGGGGCGTGGCCTGGCAGATCGGCGCGGACTACATGCTGACTGACAACATCATGATCAACGCCCAAGCGCGTTATATCGACATTGATACGCATGCCTATGTGAACAACTCCGCCGTGGGCGACGGCACCCGTGCCAAAGTCAACGTTGACGTGGATCCGTTCGTTTACATGGTCGGCCTGGGTTATAAGTTTTAAGCGCGGAGCGCTTAGCTGAAAGCTTCAAGCGGCAAGAAAAAGCGCCTGTTGAAGTGCACTTCAAAAACCTGTGGGAGCCTGGCTTGCCAGCGATGCAGACGATACGGTTTTCTGTAAAACCGCGTCGCTTCCATCGCGGGCAAGCCCGCTCCCACAAGGTGTTTAAGTGTGACTGGGGTTGTTAACGCCCCAGCAACCGGGCAAGCCCGACGTTCATAGGCGTGGTTTCACCCAAGGTGAAACGTTGCAACAGGCGAGTGTTGTCTGCTCGCGAGTGGCGGATGTCGCCAGCGCGGACCGGGCCATAGCTGATCGGTGGCAGTTCGCCAACCACCGCACTCAGGGCTTCAAGCATTTGCTTGAGGGTAGTGGTTTTGTTCAGGCCCACGTTGATGGCGCCTTCTTCAACCTGTGGCGCTTCAATGGCCTGAACCAGAATGGTCACCAGGTCGCCCACGTACATGAAGTCACGGGTTTGTTCGCCATCACCAAAGATGGTGATCGGCAGGCCCTTCTCTGCGCGCTCGCTGAATATGCTGATCACGCCCGAGTACGGCGAGGACGGGTCTTGTTTCGGCCCGTAGATGTTGAAGAATCGGAAGATGACCGGCTCCAGGCCATGCTGGCGGCGGTAGAAGTCCAGGTAGTACTCGCTGGCCAACTTGTCTGAGGCGTAAGGCGTCAACGGTGCTTTAGGCGTGTCTTCAACAATCGACTCACCTTCACCGTTGTTGCCATAGACCGCTGCGCTGGAAGCAAACACCACGCGCTTGACGCCAGCTTCACGCATTGCTTCGCAGACATTGAGCGTGCCGACGAAGTTGCTTTGATGGGTGCTCACCGGGTCATCGACCGAGGCCTGGACCGAGGCCACTGCCGCCAGGTGAACCACAGCGCCGCAACCCACCATCACGCTTTTGACCAAGGCTGCATCAGCGACGTTGCCGACGATCAGTTCGATCTTGGGGTTATCAAGCGGCAGGTTGCTGCGCTTGCCCGTCGACAGGTCGTCGAGGATTCGCACGGCATACCCTTTGGCCAGTAAGCCTTCCACCAGATTGGAGCCAATAAAACCGGCACCGCCGGTGATTAAAACGGGTGCATCAACCATGACGATAAAACCTGTCCAGTAAAGCCGGGAGCGCCGCACGCCAGGCGCGAGGCTTGATCCCGAAGGTGTGAAGTATTTTCTTACAGGCCAGCACCGCATGCTGAGGTTCTTCAGCCGCATCGGGGCATGCTGCGTGTGCCTGAGGCGTAGGAGCTTGGATGACCAGCGGGCGCAGGTGGCGCGCCTCATCAAGAATGGCCTGGCCCAACGCCAGCGGCGTGGTGGCCTCATGCCCGGCGTAGTGGTAAGTGCCCCACAGAGGCGCCGCGCAATCGAGTTGCTTGAGCACTGAAATAATGACCCGTGCTGCGTCATCGACCGGCGTCGGGTTACCGCGTCGATCATCGGCCATCAGCAACTCGCCCGGTTTTTCGGCTTGAGCCAAAAAGCGGCCCAAACTGCCTTCAGGGCTGTCATCCAGCAACCAGCCGAAACGCAGCAGCACATGTTGCGGGCAAATCGCCCGCACACTTTGCTCAATGCGCCATAACGCCTGACCGCGCAGGCCGAGCGGGACAGGTTCGTCCTTTTCGCTGTAAGCCGTTGCTCGCGATCCATCGAAGACTCGATAACTGGAAGGCTGCAACAACGTCATGCTGTGGTGCTGGCACAACTCAGAGAGACGCTCGACAGCGCGCTCTTGGGCAGCAAGGCGAGCCTCGCTCACGTTCTGCGCCTGAAACCAGTCGAAGTAGTAGGCAAGGTTGATGACGGCATCCGGACGGGTGTCATCCAGCAGTTGCGTCAGGCTCGCAGCGTCCCAGCCGTCTTGCGGCGGACGCGGGGCAAGGAAATTAATGTCTTCCTCGGCACCCAGACGAATCAGCGCCTGCCCGAGAGCATTTCCGCCGCCCAATAACATAAGGCGCATTCGCATAGAGTGTGCAGGCTCAGTCTATTCAGAACGGTGATATATACCAGAAAACCAACCGTGGAAGCTGTTGGCCATGATCAAGACTCTCGCATTTTGCGGGTTTCCATGCCTGTCGTCACTGACAAACTGCACAGTGAGTCATTGGCCATCATCGTGATGGCGGTGGCATGTCAGGCAGCACTAGCGTGGAGTGCTGCGGTTCTGGGGCAGATTGCGCGTTTTCATCCGGCCCACGCACGGGCATCAGGAAGCCCTGTGGATAATGTTGCGCAAAGTGTACATCCACTGACTTATCCACAAGCTTTTTGAGCCGGGCGTTGAACGCCCGCGAGATAGAGCTTTGCGCACCGGACATGGTCCTGAACTGCGCGGTCATCGTCACGCCATCCAGATTCATGCTGTCGACCCCAAAAACCGTTAATGATCCCTGCAGACTGAGGCTGAGCAAAGGGTCGTCGCTGATCTGCCGGCCCGCCTCGCGAATCAAGTCCGTGGCTTTATCCATATCGCTGTCGTAGGTGAACTGAATAGAAAAGAAGGCATAGGCAAATTGTCGGGAATGGTTGATCACCGCCTTGATCTGGCCAAAGGGCACCGAATGCACGTAGCCACGCGAGTCCCGCAGCCGCAAGGTGCGAATGGTCAGCCCCTCGACGGTGCCGGCATGGTTGGAGTCGACCACGACCCAGTCACCGACTGAAATGGTGTCTTCAATAATGATGAACAAGCCGGTAATGACGTCTTGCACCAATTGCTGAGAACCAAAACCGATCGCCAGACCGATGACCCCAGCACCGGCCAGGAAAGGCGCGACGTTCACGCCCAGATTGGCCATTGTGGTGATGGTGCACACCACAACCAGAATGACTTTTATGGCATTGCGCAGCAACGGCAGGATGGTTTTGGTCCGCGTGCTCGGCTGGTGGGTACCACGCCGTGTGATTGAGGGCTCTAACGCTTGCTGGATGGCCGTATCGAGTACCACCCAGGCCAGCCATGTGACCAGCAAAATCAGCAGGATGTGCCCGAGTGAATCACTGATGACTTGGCCAGTGTGACTATCGGACGCAAACGCCAGCAGCGAGAAGCCCCAGATTTGCGCCAGCAATTCGATAAAGGCCACGGCCAGTGCAATACGCAGCAATGCGTAAATCACCGTCAGGAAACGCTCTTTATAAGCGCCCGTAGCGCGCAAGCGAGTCCGGAATGAGTGATGCAGAATCGTGCTCAAAAACACCGTGGCAATCAGCAGCCCGGAGGTCAGCAACGCGCTGCGCAGCGCTCGCTCACTGCCCTCGCCTACGCCCAGCAGGTTAAGCGCCGAGACCAGCAACATGAGAAGGATGGGCCAATACCAAAGTATCGAAAAAATTCGCAACGACTCCTGCAAAGCCGGTTGCCCGAGGCGCTGGGCCAATGCGCGATTTCGAATCAGGTGTGCCACCGGACGGCGTAACTTGATAGCGAGGTAGGCGAAGATGAAGCACGCGGCCAGACCCGACAGTACCGACACACAACTGGCGACATTGCGGCCAAAATCTTGCGCAATGGACGGGTTGTTCGTCGCATCACTCAGGGCTGCAAAAAAGCCGATCGCAAACAATGGCCGCAGGGAATACTGGCGAATAATCTGCACCGCTCGCCGCTTGTGCCCTACGTCAAACATGACGCTCAGAGATAACACCAAGGCCGCGCAGAATACCCCGCCGCTGCTGGCGTAAGTCAGACAGAGGGCCAGGGAGCGCCCAAAAGAATCTTCCAGAAAACGGCTGCCATACAGTGTGAGCGCCAAGGCCAGTACCGCCGGTAACACATACGGAACGCCATAGCCAATGAGCAAGCACACGCGGGGTCGGGTTCGAACCAGGCGGCTATTGTTCAGGTAGCGCGCCAGCAATTTGCCGGCCAGCATTAGCCCGATAAAACACCCGAACCAGAGGACTGTCAGCATCAACAGATCACCCATCCCGCTCCTGGCAGGTTGCGTAACGACTTGCCCGGCCAACTCCCCCGCTTCATCTGCCGCTCGCTCAGTACGCAAACGCCATGTGTCCAGCAGATGCAGACTCATGCCCAACTGGTCATGCATGGCGTCCATGCTGGACCCCAAAGCCCCCAGCAAACCACCATCGACCAGCACCGGTGGCTTGCCGCCAGTTTCTTCGGCTTTCATAACAGAGGCCAGCGTCGGCGCGGCCTGAAGGGAGCCCATGCCGACGAGCAGCAAGGCGACGAATAAGGCGACTGTTTTAAGAATGGACAAAATCGTAGGTCCTCCTGAGCATCTGTAAGCAGTGGCTTGATCACGAACAACAGCATTCGATTAACAGCCAACTGCACGCTGGCTGTGTACAGCGTAGTCAACAGACACGCGGGCCCGACAACTTGACTCAAAAACCTTCTGCTATTTCGCAAAAAAATCAGCCAAACAAAAGGCCCGGCGCTAAATCAGCGGCGGGCCTTTTGTGGTTCAGAGTGTGTAACCCGAGGGTTAGATTCAGAACGGAATATCGTCGTCGAAGCTGTCGAAATCCGGAGCTGGCTGTGGAGCCTGCTGTTGTGGCGCTGGACGCGACTGCTGTTGTTGCTGTTGCGGCGCTGGGCGTTGAGCCTGCTGACGCGGAGCGGATTGCTGGTAGTTGTTACCGCCGCCCTGGTTTTGTTGGTCACCCTGTGGACGGCCACCCAGCAGTTGCATGGTGCCTTGCATATCGACCACGATTTCTGTGGTGTAACGCTTGATGCCGTCTTTTTCCCACTCACGGGTTTGCAGTTTGCCTTCGATGTACACCTGCGAACCCTTGCGCAGGTATTCGCCAGCGATCTCGGCAACTTTGCCGAACATCGATACACGGTGCCATTCAGTCTTTTCGACTTTTTGACCAGTTTGCTTGTCAGTCCACTGTTCGCTGGTTGCCAGACTCAGGTTGGTCACGGCATTACCGTTAGGCAAGTAGCGAACTTCGGGATCCTGGCCGCATGTGCCGACCAATATAACTTTGTTAACCCCACGGGCCATAACGTTCTCCTAGGCTTCGCACGTCGGCGCTGGGTTAACCAACTGCTCGAGTGTCGCGCGATCCAATAGTTCGGTGTCCAATTTGATATAAATCGCAGCCTCTTCGGCTACGACCACTGCATCTGTAACGCCAGCAACAGCCTTTAAACGCTCAGCCAGACCTGCTTCGCGCAAAGCCTCGGGCAACAACGGCAAGCGCAGGCTTGTCACATACGGCGGTTCGCGCATGGTAACAGCAAAGGCCAGCCAGAGTGCAGCCAGACCTGCGCATCCCAGGAACACAACCGACAGACCGCCATGCTGAAATAGCCAGCCGCCGAGTATGCCGCCCAGTGCCGAACCGAGGAATTGGCTGGTGGAATAAACCCCCATTGCCGTTCCTTTACCGCCCGCCGGTGACACCTTGCTGATCAGTGAAGGCAATGACGCCTCCAGCAAGTTAAACGCGGTGAAGAACACAACGGTGCCGATCACCAACGCTCGCAAGCTATCGCCGAACTGCCAGAAGAATAGCTCAGTCAGCATCAACGTACTGACGGCGCCGAGTAAAACTCGTTTCATTTTGCGTTTCTTTTCGCCATAGATGATGAACGGGATCATGGCGAAGAAGGAAATCAGCAGCGCTGTCAGGTACACCCACCAATGCTGCTCTTTGGGCAGGCCGGCTTTTTCGACCAGCGCCAGCGGCAATGCGATGAAGCTCGACATCAACATGGCGTGTAACACAAAGATGCCCAGATCCAGACGCAACAGGTCGGGATGACGCAACGTCGGCATCAAGGCTTGTTTGGCTACGCCGGACTCGCGGTGCTGCAAGGTGCCGGTTGAGCGCGGGACCATGAACATGACGATCACGATGCCGACCAGCGCCATTGCGCCCGTGGCCAGGAACAGCCCCGACAAGCCGAAAGCGCGAGTCAGCAGCGGCCCTACAACCATGGCGACGGCAAATGACAATCCGATGGTCATGCCGATCATGGCCATGGCCTTGGTGCGGTGCTGTTCGCGGGTCAGGTCTGAAAGCAAAGCCATGGCGGCCGCTGAAATGGCACCTGCACCCTGCAGGACGCGTCCAGCAATGACGCCCCAGATCGAGTCTGAATTGGCCGCCAGAACGCTGCCCAAGGCAAACACGATCAACCCGAGGTAAATCACCGGGCGTCGGCCAATGCGGTCAGAAATGATCCCGAACGGAATCTGAAAAATTGCCTGGGTCAGGCCATAAGCGCCTATCGCCAAACCAATCAAGGCAGGTGTCGCGCCTGCCAGGTCCATCCCATAGGTCGCCAAAACCGGCAACACCATAAACATGCCAAGCATACGGAACGCAAACACAAGTGCCAGACCGCTGGCTGCGCGGGTCTCGCTGCCACTCATGCGTTCGCTGTGGGGATCGTGCATGGAAAAACCTCATGTGAACCGGCGGCGATTCTACCAGTCCCATCGAGTAACAGCACACACACGAGCAAGGCGCGACGCTTTGTCACGTAAAAGTTATGAAAGTCTGCTTAATGACATCTAGCCATCAAGAGCCTGCACAGCTTTCACACAGATACGTATACTCAGTCGTTTACGTTATGCCCGCCAAGCGAGGCCGCAGTGGACAAGATCCTGATACGTGGGGCACGAACCCACAACCTGAAGAACATCGACCTGACCCTGCCAAGGGACAAACTGATCGTCATCACCGGACTGTCTGGCTCCGGCAAATCATCTCTGGCCTTCGACACGTTGTATGCCGAAGGCCAGCGGCGTTATGTCGAGTCGCTGTCGGCCTATGCGCGACAGTTCCTGTCGATGATGGAAAAGCCTGACGTCGATACGATTGAAGGTCTGTCACCGGCGATTTCCATCGAACAGAAATCGACGTCGCACAACCCGCGCTCCACGGTTGGCACCATCACTGAAATTTACGATTACCTGCGCCTGCTCTATGCCCGCGTGGGTATTCCGCGCTGCCCGGACCACGATATTCCACTGGAAGCCCAGACTGTCAGCCAAATGGTCGACCTAGTGCTGGCGCAACCTGAAGGCAGCAAACTGATGCTGCTGGCCCCTGTTATTCGCGAGCGCAAGGGCGAGCACCTGTCGGTGTTTGAAGAACTGCGCGCGCAGGGTTTTGTGCGGGCGCGCGTGAACGGCAAACTCTGCGAGCTGGATGAACTGCCAAAACTCGATAAACAGAAGAAGCACACCATTGATGTGGTGGTTGACCGTTTTAAAGTGCGAGCCGACTTGCAACAGCGCTTGGCCGAGTCGTTCGAGACCGCCCTGAAGCTGGCCGACGGCATTGCGCTGGTGGCTCCCATGGATGATGAGCCGGGCGAAGAGATGATTTTCTCCGCGCGCTTCGCCTGCCCGATTTGTGGCCACGCCATCAGCGAGCTTGAGCCCAAGCTGTTTTCCTTTAACAACCCAGCTGGCGCGTGCCCTACGTGTGACGGTCTTGGGGTTAAGCAGTTCTTTGACATCAAACGCCTGGTGAACGGTGAACTGACGCTGGCCGAAGGTGCGATTCGTGGCTGGGACCGGCGTAACGTCTATTACTTCCAGATGCTAGGCGCGCTGGCCAAGCATTACGATTTCAGCCTCGAAGTGCCGTTCAATGAGCTGCCTGCCGACAAGCAGAAAGTCATTCTGTACGGCAGTGGCACCCAGAACGTTGATTTCCGCTATCTGAATGATCGCGGCGATATCGTGAAACGTGCGCATCCGTTTGAAGGCATCGTGCCGAACCTGGAGCGCCGTTATCGCGAAACTGAGTCGGCCACAGTCCGCGAAGAACTGGCCAAGTTTCTGAGCACTCAGTCTTGCCCGGATTGCCGGGGCACTCGCTTGCGTCGTGAGGCGCGTCACGTGTGGGTCGGTGAAAAAACCTTACCCGCCGTGACCAATTTGCCGATTGGTGATGCGACTGAATATTTCAGCACGCTGAGCCTGACCGGGCGTCGTGGTGAGATCGCGGACAAGATCCTCAAGGAAATTCGCGAGCGCCTGCAATTTTTGGTGAATGTGGGGCTCGACTATCTGTCGCTGGATCGCAGCGCCGATACGTTGTCCGGCGGTGAAGCTCAGCGTATTCGTCTAGCCAGTCAAATTGGTGCTGGCCTGGTGGGCGTGCTGTACATCCTCGATGAACCATCGATTGGCTTGCATCAGCGCGACAATGATCGCTTGCTGGGAACGCTCAAACATCTGCGTGACATCGGCAACACAGTGATCGTGGTTGAGCACGACGAAGACGCGATTCGTCTGGCGGACTATGTGGTGGATATAGGCCCGGGCGCTGGGGTGCATGGTGGCCATATTGTTGCTGAGGGCACGCCTGCCGAGGTGATGGCACATCCTGACTCGCTAACCGGCAAGTACCTGTCGGGCCGGGTAAAAATTGCAGTGCCGGCTAAACGCACGCCGCGCAATAAAAAGCTGACGCTGTCGCTCAAGGGCGCTCGCGGGAACAACTTGCGCAATGTGGACCTTGAGATACCGATTGGCCTGCTGACCTGTGTGACGGGTGTGTCCGGATCGGGTAAATCAACCCTGATCAACAACACGCTCTATCCACTCAGCGCTACAGCACTGAATGGCGCGACCACGCTGGAAGCGGCGGCCCACGACAGCATTAAAGGGCTGGAGCACCTGGACAAAGTGGTCGACATCGACCAAAGCCCGATTGGTCGCACGCCACGCTCCAACCCGGCGACGTACACCGGGCTCTTTACACCCATCCGCGAGCTATTTTCGGGTGTTCCGGAGTCCCGCTCTCGGGGGTACGGCCCAGGGCGCTTCTCCTTCAACGTGAAGGGCGGACGCTGCGAGGCGTGTCAGGGTGATGGTCTGATCAAGGTGGAAATGCACTTTCTGCCAGACATCTACGTGCCTTGCGATGTGTGCAAGAGCAAGCGCTACAACCGCGAAACCCTTGAGATCAAGTACAAGGGCAAGAGCATCCACGAAGTGCTGGAGATGACGATCGAAGAGGCAAGAGAGTTCTTCGATGCAGTACCTGCACTGGCGCGTAAGCTGCAAACGCTTATGGATGTGGGCTTGTCCTACATCAAGCTCGGACAGTCCGCCACCACGCTGTCAGGCGGCGAGGCACAACGGGTAAAACTGTCCCGCGAGCTGTCAAAGCGTGATACCGGCAAGACGTTGTACATCCTGGATGAGCCTACAACGGGTCTGCACTTTGCTGACATCCAACAGTTGCTGGATGTGCTGCACCGACTGCGCGACCACGGCAACACTGTGGTGGTGATCGAGCACAACCTGGACGTGATCAAGACCGCTGACTGGTTGGTGGATCTTGGGCCTGAAGGCGGCTCTAAAGGTGGCCAGATTATTGCGACCGGGACACCGGAGGATGTCGCAGAAATGAAGCAGTCTCACACCGGGTTCTACCTGAAACCGTTGTTGATACGCGACAAGGCTTAAATCGCGGTACGAAAAAGCCCCTGCCATCGAGATGATGACAGGGGCTTTTTGGTGTTCTGGGACTTGCGCTTTTTGCAGGCGGATCAGAACTGCGATTGCAGGTAGTTCTGCAGACCAATCGATTTGATCAGGCCCAGCTGCTTTTCAAGCCAGTAAGTGTGATCTTCTTCGGTGTCTGCCAACTGAATACGCAGCATGTCGCGGCTTACGTAGTCCTTGTGCAGCTCACACAGTTCAATGCCTTTGCAGAGTCCAGCGCGGACTTTGTATTCCAGACGCAAGTCGGCAGCGAACATCTCTGGCACGGTGGTGCCAACATCGAGGTCGTCCGGGCGCATGCGCGGCGTGCCTTCGAGCATCAGAATCCGGCGCATCAACGCATCAGCGTGTTGTGCCTCTTCTTCCATTTCGTGGTTGATGCGCTCGTACAGCTTGGTGAAACCCCAGTCTTCGTACATACGAGAATGGACAAAATATTGGTCACGCGCAGCCAGCTCGCCGGTTAACAACGTGTTGAGGTAATCGATTACGTCCGGGTGCCCTAGCATCGCCCCACATCTCCCTTCTTGAAAGGCTGTAGTTTGAACCAAGCTGACTGAGAGGTCACGGTTCAATCGCAATAAAAACGCTAATTTGTAGAGAAAACACACCTAAATAACGCAAAAACCGCCCATTTGAGGGCGGTTCTGCTTCTCACTTAGACTTACTTCACGGTTACACCCAGCGCTTTGGCTACGCCTTGACCATACGCAGGGTCGGCCTTGAGGAAGTGCTGCAGTTGACGCTGAACGACGTCATCTGTCACACCTTCCATGGCGCCTGCGATGTTGTTGATAAGCAGCGCTTTTTGCTCGTCATTCATCAGGCGGAACAGCGCACCGGCGTAGCTGTAGTAATCCGTGTCTTCGCGATGATCATAACGGTCTGCCGCACCACTGAGCGCTAATGGCGGCTCAGCGTACTGCGGGGCCTGCTTAGGCGCATCAGCGTAGCTGTTGGGCTCGTAGTTAGGAGTAGCACCACCGTTGTTGCCAAAAGCCATCGAGCCATCACGCTGGTAATTATGCGCAGGTACGCGTGGAGCATTGATAGGCAGGTGCTGGTGATTGGTCCCTACGCGGTAACGATGCGCATCCGCATAGGCGAACACACGACCTTGCAGCATGCGGTCAGGGGAAAGGCCAACGCCAGGGATCATGTTGCTTGGACCAAAGGCTGCCTGTTCAACTTCAGCAAAATAGTTGAGCGGGTTGCGGTTGAGCTCTAGTTCGCCGATCTCGATCAGTGGAAACTCTTTCTGCGACCAAGTCTTGGTCACGTCGAACGGGTTATCCCGGTGTGTTGCAGCCTGAGCTTCGGTCATGACCTGAATGCACACACGCCATTTTGGGTAGTCGCCACGCTCGATAGCATCGAACAGGTCGCGCTGGGCGTAATCAGGATCCGTTCCGGCAAGACGTGCAGCCTCTTCTGGCGGCAGGTTCTTGATGCCTTGCTTGGTTTTGTAATGCCATTTGACCCAATGACGCTCACCTGCGGCATTGATCAGGCTGTAGGTGTGGCTACCAAAGCCATGCATGTGACGATAGCCATCTGGAATACCACGATCCGAAAACAGGATGGTGACCTGGTGCAATGATTCAGGCGAGTGCGACCAGAAGTCCCACTTCATCTGTGCGCTTTTCAGGTTGCTCTGCGGCAGGCGCTTTTGGGTGTGGATAAAGTCAGGAAACTTGAGCGGGTCGCGAATAAAGAAAACCGGGGTGTTGTTACCCACGATGTCCCAGTTACCTTCTTCGGTATAAAACTTGAGGGCAAAACCGCGCGGATCACGCTCGGTGTCTGCCGAGCCTCGCTCACCACCCACTGTAGAGAAGCGCAAGAAGGTAGGGGTTTGCTTGCCGACGGTGTCAAACAGTTTGGCACTGCTGTATTGAGTGATGTCACGCGTCAGTGTGAAGGTGCCATGTGCGGCCGAGCCTTTGGCGTGCACACGACGCTCTGGAATATTTTCGCGGTTAAAGTGCGCAAGTTTTTCAATCAAGTGAAAGTCGTCGAGCAACAACGGGCCACGAGGCCCAGCTGAACGAGAGTTCTGGTTATCAGCAACAGGCGCGCCGCTGGCGGTCGTAAGCGTTTTGGTCTGGCTCATGCTAGTCCTTCCTCAGTCAGTCTTGATGCTGCCGGCTAATCGGCTGAGGAAGAGTATTGACCACGATGCCAATACGGGCAAATGCATTAAATAATAGAAATCAATAGGAAATGGTAATCGAACAGACACAAAAAACCGGGCACTAGGCCCGGTTCTTTGTAGAGACTGACGTCTTACTCAGCGGATACAGCTTCGCCGCCAACTGGACGATCAACCAACTCGACGTACGCCATAGGCGCGTTGTCGCCAGCGCGGAAACCGCACTTGAGGATGCGCAGGTAGCCACCCTCACGAGTTGCATAACGCTTGCCCAGATCGTTGAACAGCTTACCAACGATGGCTTTCGAACGCGTACGGTCGAAGGCCAGACGGCGGTTAGCCAGACAATCATTCTTGGCCAGAGTAATCAGCGGCTCAGCAACGCGACGCAATTCTTTGGCTTTCGGCAGAGTCGTTTTGATCAGCTCGTGCTCGAACAACGACACTGCCATGTTTTGAAACATAGCCTTGCGGTGGGAGCTAGTGCGGCTCAGGTGACGACCACTTTTACGATGACGCATGGTTCATTCCTTACCAAACACAACGTTCGGTGATTACGACGATCAGGCAGTCGCCTTGTCGTCCTTCTTAAGACTTGCAGGCGGCCAGTTGTCGAGGCGCATGCCGAGGGACAGACCACGGGAGGCCAGAACGTCCTTGATTTCAGTCAAGGATTTCTTGCCCAGGTTCGGAGTCTTCAACAGTTCTACTTCGGTGCGCTGAATCAGGTCACCAATGTAGTAAATGTTCTCCGCCTTAAGGCAGTTGGCCGAACGCACGGTCAGTTCCAGATCGTCAACCGGACGAAGCAGGATCGGATCGATCTCGTCTTCCTGTTCGATAACCACTGGTTCGCTGTCACCTTTGAGGTCGACGAATGCAGCCAACTGCTGTTGCAGAATGGTTGCAGCACGACGAATAGCCTCTTCAGGATCCAGGGTACCGTTGGTCTCCAGATCAATAACCAGCTTGTCCAGGTTAGTACGCTGTTCGACACGGGCGTTTTCCACCACGTATGCGATACGGCGAACCGGGCTGAACGAAGAGTCAAGCTGCAAGCGACCAATGCTGCGGCTTTCGTCTTCATCGCTCTGACGCGAGTCGGCTGGTTCATAACCACGACCACGAGCTACGGTGAGCTTCATGTTCAAGGCGCCGTTAGACGCCAGGTTGGCGATTACGTGATCGGGATTAACGATCTCGACATCATGATCCAGCTGAATATCGGCAGCGGTAACCACCCCCGAACCCTTCTTCGACAAGGTCAGCGTAACTTCGTCACGGCCGTGCAGCTTGATAGCCAGACCTTTAAGGTTCAACAGGATTTCAATTACGTCTTCCTGTACACCTTCGATGGCGCTGTACTCGTGGAGCACACCATCAATCTCGGCCTCGACTACTGCACAGCCTGGCATTGAGGACAACAGGATGCGGCGCAGCGCGTTGCCCAGGGTGTGGCCAAAACCACGCTCGAGAGGCTCGAGAGTGATTTTAGCGCGGGTTGGACTGACAACCTGCACATCAATGTGGCGGGGTGTCAGGAACTCATTTACCGAAATCTGCATGGATGCACCTATTTTCTAGCCCTTACTTGGAGTAGAGCTCGACAATCAGGCTTTCGTTGATGTCGGCGGACAGATCACTGCGAGCTGGAACGTTCTTGAAAACGCCCGACTTCTTCTCAGTGTCTACTTCTACCCATTCTACGCGGCCACGTTGGGCACACAGATCGAGAGCTTGGACAATGCGAAGCTGGTTCTTTGCTTTCTCGCGGATAGCGACCACGTCACCAGCACGAACCTGGTAGGACGGAACGTTAACGGTTTGACCGTTTACGCTGATCGACTTGTGCGATACCAACTGACGAGATTCGGCACGAGTAGAACCGAAACCCATACGGTATACGACGTTATCCAGGCGGCATTCGAGCAGTTGCAACAGGTTTTCGCCAGTTGCACCTTTTTTGCCAGCAGCTTGTTTGTAGTAGCCGCTGAACTGACGCTCGAGAACGCCGTAGATACGACGGACCTTCTGCTTTTCACGCAGTTGGGTGCCGTAGTCGGATTGGCGACCGCGGCGTTGGCCGTGGATGCCTGGAGCAGCTTCAATATTGCACTTCGATTCGATAGCGCGCACACCACTCTTCAGGAAGAGATCGGTGCCTTCACGACGTGCCAGTTTGCATTTTGGACCAATGTAACGAGCCATTCTTTACAGTCTCCTGGATTACACGCGGCGCTTCTTCGGCGGACGGCACCCGTTGTGCGGGATTGGCGTCACGTCGGTGATGCTGGCGATCTTATAGCCACAGCCGTTCAAAGCACGGACAGCGGACTCACGACCTGGACCTGGACCTTTAACGTTAACGTCAAGGTTTTTCAGGCCATATTCCAGCGCAGCTTGACCAGCACGTTCAGCAGCTACTTGAGCAGCAAACGGGGTGGACTTGCGAGAACCGCGGAAACCCGAACCACCGGAGGTAGCCCAAGAAAGCGCGTTACCCTGACGGTCGGTGATGGTCACGATTGTGTTGTTGAAAGACGCGTGGATGTGGGCGATGCCATCAACCACTGTCTTTTTTACTTTTTTACGAGGACGAGCAGCAGGTTTTGCCATGACTAAATTCCTGTCGATTCGCTGGTGCGATTACTTGCGGATCGGCTTACGCGGACCTTTGCGAGTACGCGCGTTGGTCTTGGTACGCTGACCGCGCACTGGAAGACCACGACGATGGCGCAGACCGCGGTAGCAGCCCAAATCCATCAAGCGTTTGATTTTCATGTTGACTTCACGACGCAGGTCACCTTCAGTGGTGAACTTTGCCACTTCGCCACGCAGCAACTCAATCTGCTCGTCGCTCAGATCCTTGATCTTAGCGGCTGGGTTTACACCAGCATCCACACAGATTTTCTGTGCAGTAGTGCGACCAACACCATAGATGTAGGTCAGCGAGATAACAGTGTGCTTGTTATCTGGAATGTTAACGCCTGCAATACGGGCCATTCAGTGGGACTCCAATTGACAGCTACCTACGCCCCGGAAGCCAAGAAATAGGGCGCGAGATAATATCGCTGTAATAACAAATAATCAACCCAGCAGCGCACTAGCTGCTGGGCTTCAAACAGATCACACTCAGCCTTGGCGCTGTTTGTGACGTGGTTCCGCGCTGCAAATTACCCGAACAACACCTTCGCGGCGAATAATCTTGCAGTTACGGCACAGCTTTTTCACCGATGCACGAACTTTCATCACCAACTCCTCTAACCTTATGGGAACTTCAGCGCAGCATGCCGCTGCCGTAGCCCTTCAGGTTGGCTTTCTTCATCAGGGATTCGTACTGGTGCGAAACGAGGTGCGATTGTACTTGCGACATAAAGTCCATAACAACCACGACCACGATCAGCAACGAGGTCCCGCCAAGGTAGAACGGAACGTTTGCCGCAACCACCAGAAACTGGGGCAACAGACACACGGCCGTCATATAAAGAGCACCGAACAGAGTCAAACGAGTCAATACGCCATCAATATAGCGTGCCGACTGCTCACCTGGACGGATACCCGGAATAAAGGCACCGGACTTCTTCAGGTTTTCCGCTACGTCTTTCGGATTGAACATCAACGCCGTATAGAAGAAGCAGAAGAAAATAATCCCTGCACTAAACAGCAGAATATTCAACGGCTGACCAGGAGCGATCGACTGCGAGATGTCCTGCAACCAGCCCATACCTTCAGACTGACCGAACCAGGCACCCAACGAAGCCGGGAACAGCAAAATGCTGCTCGCAAAAATAGCCGGAATAACACCGGCCATATTCACTTTCAGCGGTAGGTGGCTAGTCTGCGCAGCAAACACCTTGCGGCCCTGCTGACGCTTGGCGTAGTGAACAGCAATACGACGCTGACCACGCTCAATGAACACCACGAAACCGATAATCGCTACTGCCAGCAAACCGATAGCAACCAAGGCGAAGATGTTGATATCGCCCTGACGCGCAGACTCAAAAGACTGCCCGATTGCTCTCGGAAGACCGGCGACGATACCCGAAAAAATCAACATCGAGATACCGTTGCCAACACCACGCTCAGTAATCTGCTCACCCAGCCACATCATGAACATTGCACCCGCCACAAAAGTGGTTACTGCAACGAAATGGAAGCCTAGATCACCAGTGAACGCTACACCCTGCCCTGCCAGACCAATGGACATGCCAATAGCCTGGACAAGAGCAAGAGCGACAGTGAGGTAGCGGGTGTACTGGCTTATCTTGCGACGACCAGCTTCACCTTCCTTCTTCAACTGCTCCAGCTGTGGGCTGACAGCGGACATAAGCTGCATGATGATCGATGCCGAAATGTACGGCATGATCCCCAGCGCAAAAATACTCATCCGCTCCAGCGCACCGCCGGAAAACATGTTGAACAAGCTAAGTATGGTCCCCTCATTCTGTCGAAACAGGTCCGCCAACCGGTCCGGGTTAATGCCTGGAACTGGAATGTGTGCGCCTATTCGGTAGACGATAATCGCCAAGAATAGAAAACGCAGACGAGCCCAGAGCTCGGACAACCCGCCTTTGCTGAGCGCTGAGAGAGCACCTTGCTTAGCCATTTATTCCTCGAACTTGCCGCCAGCTGCTTCGATAGCCGAACGCGCACCTTTGGTGGCGCCGATTCCCTTGCCGATAGTGACAGCGCGAGTCACTTCACCGGACAGCATGATTTTCACACGCAGTACGTTGACGTTGATCACGTTGGCATCTTTCAGGGTCTGCAGAGTAACGATGTCGCCTTCCACTTTAGCCAGCTCGGACAAACGCACTTCTGCGCGATCCATAGCTTTCAGGGACACGAAACCGAACTTAGGCAGACGGCGATGCAGCGGCTGTTGACCGCCTTCAAAGCCTGGAGCAATTGTGCCACCGGAACGGGAGGTCTGACCTTTGTGACCACGGCCACCAGTCTTACCCAAACCGCTACCGATACCACGGCCCGGACGATGCTTTTCGCGACGGGAACCCGGCGCTGGACTCAGATCATTGAGTTTCATCGATTAACCCTCGACACGCAGCATGTAGTAAGCCTTGTTGATCATCCCGCGATTCTCGGGAGTATCAAGTACTTCTACAGTGTGACCGATGCGACGCAGACCCAGACCCTTAACGCACAGTTTGTGGTTAGGGATACGGCCGGTCATGCTTTTGATCAGCGTTACTTTTACGGTAGCCATGATCAGAAGATCTCCTTGACGCTTTTGCCACGCTTCGCAGCGATGGACTCAGGAGATTGCATAGCTTTCAAACCTTTAAAAGTGGCGTGAACCACGTTTACCGGGTTAGTCGAGCCGTAGCACTTGGCCAGAACGTTCTGAACGCCAGCAACTTCGAGGACAGCACGCATAGCGCCGCCAGCGATGATACCGGTACCTTCAGAAGCAGGCTGCATGTACACCTTCGAAGCGCCGTGAGCGGACTTCATTGCGTACTGCAGAGTTGTGCCGTTCAGGTCAACTTGAATCATGTTGCGGCGAGCAGCTTCCATTGCCTTCTGGATCGCAGCAGGCACTTCACGTGACTTGCCACGGCCGAAGCCAACGCGCCCTTTACCATCACCAACCACGGTCAACGCGGTGAAAGTGAAGATACGGCCGCCTTTAACGGTTTTGGCTACGCGGTTAACTTGAACCAGCTTCTCAATGTAGCCTTCGTCGCGCTTTTGGTCGTTATTTGACATAACTTAGAACTCCAGCCCAGCTTCACGAGCAGCCTCAGCCAGCGCTTTCACGCGGCCGTGGTACTTGAAGCCAGAGCGGTCGAAAGCCACCTGCGAGACGCCAGCGGCTTTAGCACGCGTAGCGACCAGCTGGCCAACCTTTGTGGCCGCGTCGATGTTGCCAGTGGCAGCATCACGCAGTTCTTTGTCCAAAGTCGAGGCGCTTGCCAAGACTTTGCTGCCGTCGGCCGAGATGACCTGGGCATATATGTGCTGCGAAGAGCGGAACACGCAGAGACGCACGACTTCTAATTCGTGCATTTTCAGACGTGCTTTGCGAGCGCGACGCAGTCGAGTAACTTTTTTGTCGGTCATTTGCTAGGCCCTACTTCTTCTTGGCTTCTTTACGGCGGACGACTTCGTCCGCGTAACGCACACCTTTACCTTTGTAAGGTTCTGGTGGACGGAAGTCGCGGATCTCAGCGGCCACTTGACCTACCAGCTGCTTATCGATGCCCTTGATCAGGATATCGGTTTGGCTTGGGGTCTCAGCGGTGATGCCTTCCGGCAGTTCGTAATCCACTGGGTGCGAGAAGCCAAGAGCCAGGTTCAGCACTGTGCCTTTTGCTTGCGCTTTGTAACCAACACCGACCAGCTGGAGCTTACGCTCGAAGCCTTGGCTTACGCCTTGGACCATGTTGTTTACCAACGCACGAGTGGTACCAGCCATTGCGCGAGTTTGTTGATCGCCATTGCGAGCAGCGAAACGCAGCTCACCAGCTTCTTCAACGATTTCAACCGACGAATGGATGTTCAGTTCTAGAGTGCCCTTGGCACCCTTCACCGAAAGCTGTTGGCCGGCGAATTTTACTTCAACACCAGCTGGCAGCTTAACGGGGTTCTTAGCGACGCGTGACATGCTTATCCCCCCTTAGAACACAGTGCAAAGAACTTCGCCGCCGACACCGGCAGCGCGCGCAGCACGATCCGTCATCACACCTTTGTTGGTGGAGACGATAGACACACCGAGGCCGCCACGAACTTTTGGCAGATCATCGGAGGACTTGTACTGACGCAGGCCTGGACGGCTAACGCGCTTAACTTCTTCGATAACCGGACGGCCTTCGAAGTACTTCAGCTCGATAGACAGCAGTGGTTTGATTTCGCTGCTGATCTGATAATCCGCGATATAGCCTTCGTCTTTAAGAACTTTGGCTACAGCTACCTTCAACGTGGAAGATGGCATGCTTACGACGGACTTTTCAGCCATCTGGGCATTACGGATTCGAGTTAGCATGTCCGCTAACGGGTCCTGCATACTCATGGGCTAGACGCTCCTGATACAAAAAGAATTAGCCTTGCGGCTACAACTATCGCCGAGTGACTCAATACTTAAAAAGCACGGGCTCAGGCGAGCCGGTCATTCTAGACACAGGCCAGAAATGAATCAAGCCCCAATAGGGGCTTGATTCATATTCAAGGCCACCGACTGTCAGGATATTGCGATCCTGAGAGTCGAGACTTTGTCTGTACGCCTTACCAGCTGGCTTTAACCAGACCTGGTACGTCACCGCGCATTGCTGCTTCACGCAATTTGTTACGGCCCAGGCCGAACTTGCGGTAAACACCATGCGGACGACCAGTCAGGCGGCAGCGGTTACGCATGCGCGCAGCGCTTGCGTCACGTGGCTGCTTCTGCAGAGCTACTTGAGCTTCCCAACGCGCTTCTGGACTTGCGTTCAGATCAACGATGATAGCTTTAAGCTCAGCACGCTTCTTGGCGAACTTGGCAACCGTGAGCTGACGTTTCAGCTCGCGGTTTTTCATGCTCATCTTGGCCATGGTCCTACTCCAATCAGTTGCGGAACGGGAATTTGAAAGCACGCAGCAATGCGCGACCTTCATCATCTGTCCGAGCAGTGGTGGTCAGGGTGATGTCCAGACCGCGAAGGGCATCGATTTTGTCGTAGTCAATTTCCGGGAAAATGATCTGCTCTTTAACGCCCATGCTGTAGTTACCACGACCATCGAAGGACTTGGCATTCAGGCCGCGGAAGTCGCGTACCCGAGGCAGGGAGATCGACAGCAGACGATCCAGGAATTCGTACATACGCTCACGGCGCAGAGTTACTTTGACGCCGATCGGCCAGCCTTCGCGAACTTTAAAGCCTGCGATGGACTTGCGAGCGTAGGTCACAACAACTTTTTGACCTGTGATCTTTTCCAAATCAGCTACAGCGTGCTCGATGACTTTTTTGTCACCGATCGCTTCGCCCAAACCCATGTTCAGGGTGATTTTGGTAACGCGCGGAACTTCCATCACGTTCGAAAGCTTAAGTTCTTCCTTAAGTTTCGGAGCGATTTCCTTCCGGTAAATCTCTTTTAGTCGTGCCATGGTCTCATCTACCTAGCAGTGTTCAAGCATCAACCGCTTTTTGGGTCGACTTGAAGACACGAATTTTTTTGCCTTCTTCTACTTTGAAACCAACGCGATCAGCCTTGTTGGTTTCGCCGTTGAAAATGGCCACGTTAGAAGCGTCCAGTGGAGCTTCTTTCTCGACGATACCGCCTTGCACGCCCGACATCGGGTTAGGCTTGGTATGACGCTTAACCAGGTTCAAACCACCGATAACCAGACGGTTATTAGCGAGAACCTTAAGCACCTTACCGCGCTTACCTTTGTCTTTGCCGGCGATCACGATGATCTCGTCGTCACGACGAATCTTTTGCATGTCGGATCTCCTTACAGCACTTCTGGGGCGAGCGAGACGATCTTCATGAACTTCTCAGTACGAAGTTCACGGGTCACTGGCCCAAAGATACGGGTGCCGATCGGCTCTTGCTTGTTGTTCAGAAGAACAGCAGCGTTGCCATCAAAGCGGATAATGGAGCCATCTGCACGGCGTACACCGTGACGAGTGCGGACTACAACAGCAGTCATCACTTGGCCTTTTTTCACTTTACCGCGAGGAATTGCTTCCTTGACGGTAACTTTGATGATGTCACCGATACCAGCGTAACGACGATGGGAGCCACCCAGCACCTTGATGCACATAACGCGGCGTGCGCCGCTGTTATCGGCCACATCGAGCATGGATTGAGTCTGAATCATATAATTTCTCCGACCCCTAGTCCTTAGACTTCCACAGCGCGTTCGAGAACATCAACCAATGCCCAAGACTTAGTCTTGGCCAGCGGACGAGTTTCACGAATAGTGACTTTGTCGCCGATGTGGCACTGATTGGTTTCGTCGTGCGCGTGCAGCTTAGTCGAACGCTTAACGTATTTACCGTAGATCGGGTGCTTAACGCGACGCTCGATCAGAACGGTGATGGTCTTGTCCATCTTGTCGCTGACAACACGGCCAGTCAGCGTACGGACAGTTTTTTCGGCTTCAGCCATGATTACTTACCTGCCTGCTGTTTGAGCACAGTCTTCACGCGAGCGATGTCACGCTTAACTTGCGAGAGCAGATGCGACTGCCCCAACTGGCCAGTTGCTTTCTGCATACGCAGATTGAACTGGTCGCGCAGCAAGCCGAGCAGTTGCTCGTTCAGCTGCTGTGCGGATTTTTCACGAAGTTCATTCGCTTTCATCACATCACCGTCCGTTTAACAAAGGAGGTGGCGAGCGGCAGCTTTGCAGCAGCCAGGGCGAAAGCCTCACGCGCCAGCTCTTCAGAAACACCCTCGATTTCATACAGGACTTTGCCTGGCTGAATCTGGGCAACCCAGTATTCGACGTTACCCTTACCTTTACCCATTCGAACTTCGAGTGGCTTTTTGGAAATAGGCTTGTCCGGGAATACACGGATCCAGATCTTGCCACCACGCTTAACGTGACGGGTCAGTGCACGACGCGCTGATTCGATCTGACGAGCGGTGAGGCGACCACGAGCAACAGACTTCAGCGCATACTCGCCGAAGCTGACTTTGCTACCGCGCAATGCCAAGCCACGGTTGTGGCCAGTCATTTGCTTGCGGAACTTCGTACGCTTAGGTTGTAACATTTGGCGTACCCCTTACTTAGCAGCTTTTTTACGAGGCGCTGGTGCTTGTGGTTTCAGCTCTTCTTGGCGACCACCAATTACTTCGCCTTTGAAGATCCAAACCTTTACACCGATCACACCGTAAGTGGTGTGAGCTTCGTAGTTGGCATAGTCGATGTCGGCACGCAGGGTGTGCAACGGCACACGACCTTCGCGATACCATTCAGTACGTGCAATTTCAGCACCGCCGAGACGACCGCTCACTTGGATTTTGATGCCTTTGGCACCAATGCGCATAGCGTTCTGTACAGCGCGTTTCATCGCGCGACGGAACATTACACGACGCTCCAGCTGCTGAGCTACGCTCTGCGCAACCAGCATACCGTCGAGTTCCGGCTTGCGGATCTCTTCGATATTGATGTGCACAGGCACACCCATTTGCTTGGTCAGGTCCTGACGCAGCTTCTCAACATCTTCACCTTTCTTCCCGATAACGATACCTGGACGAGCGGTGTGGATGGTGATGCGTGCAGTTTGGGCCGGACGATGGATATCGATACGGCTTACGGACGCGCTTTTTAGTTTGTCTTGGAGGTATTCACGCACCTTCAGATCAGCGAACAAGTAGTCCGCATAAGTCCGACCGTCTGCGTACCAGACGGAGGTGTGCTCCTTGACGATTCCCAGGCGAATGCCAATGGGATGTACTTTCTGACCCATCTCTTCGACTCCGTTACTTGTCAGCAACCTTGACAGTGATATGGCAAGACCGCTTGACGATGCGATCAGCGCGGCCTTTGGCACGCGGCATGATGCGCTTCAGCGAACGCCCTTCGTTGACGAAAACGGTGGCGACTTTAAGGTCGTCAACGTCAGCGCCTTCGTTATGCTCGGCGTTGGCTACGGCCGACTCCAGCACTTTCTTGATGATCTCGGCGGCTTTCTTGTTGCTGAAAGCCAACAGGTTGAGCGCTTCGCCCACCTTCTTCCCGCGGATCTGGTCGGCGACCAAGCGGGCTTTCTGGGCGGAGATTCGAGCGCCCGACAACTTAGCGGCTACTTCCATCGTTCCTTACCCCTTAACGCTTGGCTTTCTTGTCTGCCACGTGCCCACGATAAGTGCGGGTACCGGCAAACTCGCCTAGTTTATGGCCAACCATGTCTTCGTTCACGAGAACTGGGACATGAAGACGACCGTTATGCACAGCGATGGTCAGACCGACCATTTGTGGCAGGATCATCGAACGACGCGACCAGGTTTTCACCGGTTTGCGATCGTTCTTTTCCGCCGCCACTTCGATCTTCTTCAGTAGGTGAAGATCAATAAAAGGACCTTTTTTCAGAGAACGTGGCACTGTCGTATCCCTCTATTTACTTGCGACGACGGACGATCATTTTGTCGGTACGCTTATTACCACGAGTCTTCGCGCCCTTAGTCGGGAAGCCCCATGGCGATACCGGATGACGACCACCAGAGGTACGACCTTCACCACCACCATGTGGGTGGTCAACCGGGTTCATGGCAACACCACGAACGGTTGGGCGAACGCCACGCCAGCGTTTGGCACCAGCTTTACCCAGCGAACGCAGGCTGTGCTCGGAGTTCGAGACTTCGCCCAGCGTTGCACGGCATTCAGCCAATACTTTACGCATTTCACCAGAGCGCAGACGCAGGGTCACGTAGACACCATCGCGAGCTACCAGCTGAGCCGAAGCACCAGCGGAACGTGCGATTTGCGCGCCTTTACCCGGCTTCAATTCGATGCCGTGTACGGTGCTACCTACTGGAATGCTACGCAGCTGCAGCGAGTTACCTGGCTTGATCGGCGCCAAAGCACCTGCGATCAGCTGGTCACCAGCGCTCACGCCTTTAGGGGCGATGATGTAACGGCGTTCGCCGTCTGCGTACAACATAAGAGCAATGTGAGCAGTACGGTTTGGATCGTATTCGATGCGCTCAACAGTGGCTGGAATGCCATCTTTGTCGTTGCGACGGAAATCGACCAAACGATAATGCTGCTTATGACCACCACCGATGTGACGCGTGGTAATACGGCCATTGTTGTTACGACCACCAGACTTCGATTTTTTCTCGAGCAGCGGTGCGTGAGGAGCGCCTTTATGCAGCTCCTGGTTGACCACCTTGACCACATGACGGCGGCCAGGGGAAGTCGGTTTGCATTTAACGATTGCCATGATGCACCCCTTCCTTACTCAGCACTGCTGCTGAAATCGAGATCTTGGCCTGGCTGAAGGGAGATTACTGCCTTCTTCCAGTCATTACGCTTGCCCACGCCGCGAGCTGTGCGCTTGCTCTTACCCAGAACATTCAGGGTAGTAACACGCTCAACTTTCACGCTGAACAGGCTTTCGACGGCCTTCTTGATTTCCAGCTTGGTTGCATCAGTAGCAACCTTGAAAACGAACTGGCCTTTCTTGTCTGCCAGAACCGTAGCCTTCTCGGAAACGTGCGGGCCAAGCAGAACTTTAAATACGCGTTCCTGGTTCATCCCAGCAGCTCCTCGAATTTCTTCACGGCCGACACGGTGATCAACACCTTGTCGTATGCGATCAGACTAACTGGATCGGAACCTTGCACGTCACGTACATCAACGTGTGGCAGGTTACGAGCAGCCAGGTACAGGTTCTGATCAACAACTTCGGACACGATCAGGACGTCTGTCAGACCCATGCCAGTCAGTTTGTTCAGCAGATCTTTGGTTTTCGGTGCTTCAACAGCGAAGTCCTGAACCACGACCAGACGATCAGTACGCACCAGTTCAGCAAGGATGGAACGCATTGCTGCGCGATACATCTTCTTGTTGAGCTTCTGAGAGTGATCCTGTGGACGAGCTGCGAAAGTGGTACCGCCGCCACGCCAGATTGGGCTACGGATAGTACCGGCACGAGCACGGCCAGTACCTTTCTGACGCCAAGGGCGCTTACCGCCACCACGAACGTCGGAACGGGTCTTTTGCTGCTTGCTACCTTGACGGCCGCCGGCCATGTAGGCCACGACTGCTTGGTGAACCAGCGTCTCGTTGAACTCGCCGCCGAAAGTCAGTTCGGAAACTTCGATCGCTTGAGCGTCATTTACGTTTAATTGCATGTCAGCTTCCCCTTAACCGCGAGCCTTGGCCGCCGGACGTACAACCAGGTTGCCGCCAGTAGCGCCAGGAACAGCACCCTTGACCAACAACAGATTGCGTTCAGCGTCGACGCGCACTACTTCGAGGGACTGTACGGTCACGCGCTCAGCGCCCATATGACCGGACATTTTCTTGCCCTTGAATACACGACCAGGAGTCTGGCACTGGCCAATAGAGCCCGGGACGCGGTGGGAAACGGAGTTACCGTGAGTGTTATCTTGGCCACGGAAATTCCAACGCTTGATCGTACCCTGGAAGCCTTTACCTTTGGACTGACCGGTTACATCAACCAGTTGACCAGCAGCGAAGATTTCAGCGTTGATCAGGTCGCCTGCTTGGTACTCGCCTTCTTCAAGACGGAATTCCAGCACGGTACGACCAGCTGCAACGTTTGCCTTGGCGAAGTGACCCGCCTGAGCAGCTGTTACACGCGAAGCGCGACGCTCGCCGACAGTGACTTGCACTGCACGATAGCCATCGGTTTCTTCAGTTTTGAACTGGGTGACGCGATTCGGTTCGATCTCAATGACCGTGACCGGAATGGAGACACCTTCTTCGGTGAAAATACGGGTCATACCGCATTTACGACCGACTACACCAATAGTCATGTTGTAAACCTCATGAGTGTACGGGGCTTTCACCCGCTATGGCCGCCCATTTCAGAGCGTTACACGACTAAGACCCAAGTCTTAGCCGAGGCTGATCTGCACTTCCACACCGGCCGCAAGATCAAGCTTCATAAGTGCATCAACGGTTTTATCCGTTGGCTGGACGATGTCCAGAACGCGCTTATGAGTACGGATCTCGTACTGGTCACGCGCGTCTTTGTTGACGTGCGGGGAGACCAGAACGGTGAACCGCTCTTTACGGGTAGGCAGTGGAATTGGACCACGCACTTGAGCACCAGTACGTTTCGCGGTTTCCACGATTTCCTGGGTTGATTGGTCGATCAGGCGATGGTCAAAAGCCTTCAACCTGATACGGATTTGCTGATTTTGCATTGGATTTCAGACTCCAGATTGCTATTCCCACCGAGCGCAATACGCCCGTTAAAAGGAGGCGCAATTCTATAGACGACCCCACTAGGTGTCAACTCAATAAAAAAAGCCCCCGCTGAGCGGGGGCTTTTTCATGCAATCATCGATTACTCGATGATTTTGGCTACGACGCCAGCGCCGACGGTACGACCGCCTTCACGGATAGCGAAACGCAGACCATCTTCCATCGCGATGGTTTTGATCAGGGTAACAGTCATTTGAATGTTGTCACCTGGCATTACCATTTCAACGCCTTCTGGCAGCTCGCAGTTACCAGTCACGTCAGTAGTACGGAAGTAGAACTGTGGACGATAGCCTTTGAAGAACGGAGTATGACGGCCGCCTTCTTCTTTGCTCAGAACGTAAACTTCTGCGGTGAACTTGGTGTGAGGCTTAACAGTGCCTGGCTTAACCAGAACCTGACCACGCTCAACGTCGTCACGCTTGGTGCCACGCAACAGAACGCCGCAGTTCTCGCCTGCACGACCTTCGTCGAGCAGCTTACGGAACATTTCAACGCCGGTGCAGGTGGTAACAGTAGTGTCACGCAGACCAACGATTTCCAGCGGATCTTGAACGCGAACGATACCGCGCTCGATACGACCAGTCACAACAGTACCGCGACCAGAGATCGAGAATACGTCTTCGATTGGCATCAGGAACGGCTTGTCGGTCAGACGAACTGGTTCTGGGATGTAGCTGTCCAGAGTCTCAACCAGTTTACGAACGGCAGTGGTGCCCATTTCGTTGTCGTCTTTGCCTTCCAGAGCCATACGAGCAGAACCGATAATGATCGGAGTGTCGTCACCTGGGAAGTCGTAAGTGCTCAGCAGATCGCGCACTTCCATCTCAACCAGTTCCAGCAGCTCAGCGTCGTCTACCAGGTCAGCCTTGTTCAGGAAAACCACGATGTACGGAACGCCAACCTGACGGGACAGCAGGATGTGCTCACGAGTTTGCGGCATCGGACCATCAGCAGCCGAACAAACCAGGATCGCGCCGTCCATCTGGGCAGCACCGGTGATCATGTTCTTCACGTAGTCAGCGTGACCTGGGCAGTCAACGTGAGCGTAGTGACGAATTTTCGAGTTGTATTCAACGTGCGCAGTGTTGATGGTGATACCACGAGCTTTTTCTTCTGGCGCGCTGTCGATTTTATCGAAGTCAACGATTGCCGAACCGAAAACTTCGGAGCAAACACGAGTCAGAGCTGCAGTCAGCGTGGTTTTACCATGGTCAACGTGACCGATAGTGCCAACGTTGACGTGCGGTAGGGAACGATCAAATTTTTCTTTAGCCACGACAATTAACTCCTTGCCTAAAGGACTGAACTAAATCAGCCTTGTTTTTTAGTAACAGCTTCGACGATGTGCGACGGCGCTGTATCGTATTTTTTGAATTCCATAGAGTAGCTTGCGCGACCCTGAGACATGGAACGAACGTCGGTCGCATAACCGAACATTTCACCCAACGGAACCTCGGCACGAATAACTTTGCCGGAAACCGTATCTTCCATACCCTGGATCATGCCGCGACGACGATTCAAGTCGCCCATCACGTCACCCATATAGTCTTCAGGTGTAACAACCTCTACCGCCATGATCGGCTCAAGCAACTCACCACCGCCCTTCTGGGCCAGTTGCTTGGTAGCCATGGAAGCAGCCACCTTAAACGCCATCTCGTTGGAGTCGACGTCGTGGTAAGAACCATCAAACACGGTAGCCTTCAGGCCGATCAGCGGATAGCCGGCAACAACACCGTTCTTCATCTGCTCTTCGATACCCTTCTGGATAGCCGGGATGTATTCCTTAGGAACCACACCACCTACCACTTCGTTCACGAACTGCAGACCTTCCTGACCTTCGTCAGCAGGAGCAAAACGGATCCAGCAATGGCCAAACTGACCACGACCGCCGGACTGACGAACGAACTTGCCTTCGATCTCACAGCTCTTCGTGATGCGCTCACGATACGAAACCTGAGGCTTACCGATGTTGGCTTCAACGTTGAACTCACGGCGCATCCGGTCAACCAGGATGTCCAGGTGCAACTCGCCCATGCCAGAGATGATCGTTTGACCAGTCTCTTCATCAGTTTTAACGCGGAAAGATGGATCTTCCTGAGCAAGTTTGCCCAGAGCGATACCCATTTTTTCCTGGTCATCTTTGGTCTTAGGCTCAACAGCAACCGAAATAACCGGCTCCGGGAAGTCCATGCGAACCAAGATGATTGGCTTGTCAGCGTTGCACAAGGTTTCACCAGTGGTGACGTCCTTCATGCCGATCAAGGCCGCGATGTCACCAGCGCGTACTTCCTTGATCTCTTCACGGGCGTTTGCGTGCATTTGCACCATACGACCCACGCGCTCTTTTTTGCCTTTAACCGAGTTGATTACGCCGTCGCCGGAGTTCAACACGCCCGAGTAAACACGGACGAAAGTCAAGGTACCCACGAATGGGTCAGTAGCGATCTTGAACGCCAGAGCCGAGAACGGCTCGCTGTCGTCTGCATGACGCTCCAGCTCGATAGTCTCGTCATCCGGGTCAGTACCCTTGATAGCAGGAATATCGGTAGGCGCAGGCAAGAAGTCGATAACGGCGTCGAGAACCAGGGGAACGCCCTTGTTCTTGAAGGAAGAACCGCAAACAGCCAAGACGATCTCACCAGCGATAGTACGCTGACGCAGAGCGGCCTTGATTTCCGCGATGGTGAACTCTTCACCTTCGAGGTACTTGTTCATCAGCTCTTCATTGGCTTCGGCCGCAGCCTGAACCATGTTGTCGCGCCACTCATCAGCCAGATCTTTCAGCTCAGCTGGAATTTCTTTGCGAACAGGGACCATACCCTTGTCTGCATCATTCCAGTAGACAGCTTCCATATTGATCAGATCGATCTGACCCTGGAAGTTATCTTCAGAACCGATAGCGAGCTGGATAGGCACCGGAGTGTGACCCAGACGCTTTTTGATCTGCTCGATTACGCGCAGGAAGTTCGCACCAGCACGGTCCATCTTGTTTACGTAAACAAGACGTGGAACGCCGTATTTGTTGGCTTGACGCCATACGGTTTCCGACTGAGGCTCAACACCCGAAGTACCGCAGAACACCACAACCGCGCCATCGAGCACACGCAGGGAACGCTCAACTTCAATAGTGAAGTCAACGTGGCCTGGGGTATCAATTACGTTGAAACGGTGTTCGTCTTTGTACTGCTTGGCAGAACCTTTCCAGAAGGCGGTAATAGCAGCAGAAGTAATGGTAATACCACGCTCCTGCTCCTGAACCATCCAGTCTGTGGTCGCGGCGCCATCATGCACCTCGCCCATTTTGTGACTTTTGCCAGTGTAAAAAAGGACGCGCTCAGTGGTGGTGGTTTTACCAGCATCCACGTGAGCAACGATACCAATGTTACGGTAGCGATTAATCGGAGTAGTACGAGCCATAAAGCCCTCGCAAAATTAGTGACGCTGGATTTAGAAGCGGTAGTGCGAGAAAGCTTTGTTAGCTTCGGCCATACGGTGCACGTCTTCACGCTTCTTAACAGCAGCACCTTTACCTTCAGCAGCGTCCAACAGTTCGCCAGCCAAACGCAGAGCCATAGACTTCTCGCCGCGCTTACGGGCGAAGTCTACCAACCAGCGCATTGCCAGGGCGTTACGACGGGACGGACGAACTTCGACCGGAACCTGGTAAGTAGCACCGCCTACACGGCGCGACTTCACTTCGACCAGCGGAGCGATGGCGTCGAGTGCTTTCTCGAAGAGTTCCAGGGGATCGCCGTTCTTGCGTTCTTTAACCTTTTCCAGCGCGCCATAAACGATACGCTCGGCAACGGCTTTTTTACCGCTTTCCATTACGTGGTTCATGAACTTGGCCAGAATTTGGCTTCCGTATTTTGGATCGTCAAGCACTTCGCGCTTGGCTGCTACGCGTCTTCTTGGCATGGATAAGCCCTCAAACGGTCTTCAGGTTAGCTCGGAACCATTACACCCAGAGGATGCACGTCCGACCTTACTCTTATCGACTCAGAAAAAAAGAAATCTGCATTATTTACCAGTAACCGAATACTACTTCGGCTTCTTGGTACCGTACTTCGAACGACCTTGGTTACGACCTTTAACGCCGGAAGTATCCAAAGAGCCGCGAACGGTGTGATAACGAACACCTGGCAAGTCTTTTACACGACCGCCACGGATCAGTACCACGCTGTGCTCTTGCAGGTTGTGACCTTCACCACCAATGTACGAGGAAACCTCGAAACCGTTGGTCAGGCGCACACGGCATACTTTACGCAGTGCCGAGTTAGGTTTTTTCGGCGTAGTTGTATACACACGGGTGCATACGCCACGACGTTGCGGGCAGTTTTGCAGCGCAGGCACGTCGGATTTCTCGACGATACGCTTACGCGGCTGACGTACCAGCTGGTTGATAGTTGCCATCTACTAGCTCCACTGTTGTCTTGCGACGCTATTGTCTTGCAAGAAAAGCAAAATGGCAGGAACGAATTCCCGCCAAATTTAGGGGTACAAGAGTCTAAAGAGGATCTTGTCCCCAGTCAAGGCAAGGCCCCGACCTTCCCGCTCATCAACCCTCGACAAAATGTCTCGAATCGATGAACGGAATGGTCAGGGCCTACCCTTCATTTATCGCAGAACTCAGTTACCGCTTGAGTTCAGCGCTTCGGTCAGTGCTGCTTCCACTTCACTGGCGCTTACGCGCAATGGTTTGTCAGCCTCACGGCGGCGCTTGCGCTCGCTGTGGTATGCCAGACCAGTACCTGCCGGGATCAAACGACCCACGACAACGTTTTCTTTCAGGCCGCGCAGGTAGTCGCGCTTGCCGGTTACCGCTGCTTCGGTCAGTACGCGGGTAGTCTCTTGGAAAGAGGCCGCAGAGATGAACGATTCAGTCGACAACGACGCCTTGGTGATACCCAACAGAACGCGAGTGAACTTGGACACAAATTTGTCTTCGTTACCCAGACGCTCGTTTTCGACCAGTACTTGCGTCAACTCCATCTGGTCGCCCTTGATGAAGGAGGAATCGCCAGACTCGGCAATTTCAACTTTACGCAGCATCTGACGAAGGATCGTCTCGATGTGCTTATCGTTGATTTTTACGCCTTGCAGACGGTAAACGTCTTGAATCTCGTTAACGATGTACTTTGCCAGCGCACTCACACCCAGCAAACGCAGGATGTCGTGTGGATCGCTTGGACCGTCCGAGATAACTTCGCCGCGGTTCACTTGTTCGCCTTCGAAGACGTTCAGGTGGCGCCACTTTGGAATCAGCTCTTCGTACGGATCGCTACCGTCGTTCGGGGTAATAACCAGACGGCGCTTGCCTTTGGTTTCTTTACCGAACGCGATGGTGCCGCTGACTTCAGCCAAGATCGAGGCTTCTTTCGGACGACGCGCTTCGAACAAGTCAGCAACGCGCGGCAGACCACCGGTGATGTCTCGAGTTTTCGAAGTTTCTTGCGGAATACGAGCGATAACGTCACCGATCGCGATTTCCGCACCATCCGCTACACCGACCAAAGCGTTAGCTGGCAGGAAGTACTGAGCCGGTACGTCGGTACCTGGCAACAGCAGATCCTTACCATCAACACCGACCATCTTAACGGCTGGACGGATATCCTTGCCGGCAGCTGGACGGTCTTTGGCATCAAGCACTTCAATGTTGGTCATACCGGTCAATTCGTCAGTCTGACGCTTGATCGTGATGCCTTCTTCCATGCCCACGTAGGTCACGGTACCTTTCATTTCGGTAACGATTGGGTGAGTGTGCGGATCCCACTTGGCTACGATAGAGCCAGCGTCAACCTTGTCACCTTCTTTAACCGAAATTACGGCGCCGTACGGCAGCTTGTAACGCTCACGCTCACGACCGTAGTCATCAGCGATTGCCAGCTCACCGGAACGCGATACCGCTACCAGGCAACCATCTACACGTTCTACGTGCTTCAGGTTGTGCAGACGGACAGTACCGCCATTCTTCACCTGAACGCTGTCTGCAGCAGAGGTCCGGCTTGCCGCACCACCGATGTGGAACGTACGCATCGTCAGCTGGGTACCCGGCTCACCAATCGACTGAGCAGCGATTACGCCGACAGCTTCACCGATGTTCACCTGGTGACCACGAGCCAGATCGCGACCGTAGCACTTGGCACAAATACCGAAACGGGTCTCACAGCTGATTGGCGAGCGCACGATCACTTCGTCGATGCTATTCAGCTCGATGAATTCAACCCACTTCTCGTCAACCAGGGTGCCGGCTGGAACGATAACTTCATCGGTACCCGGCTTGAATACGTCACGGGCGATGACTCGACCCAGTACGCGCTCACCCAATGGCTCTACAACGTCGCCGCCTTCAATGTGCGGAGTCATCAGCAGACCGTGTTCGGTTCCGCAATCGACTTCAGTCACAACCAGATCCTGCGCAACGTCTACCAGACGACGCGTCAAGTAACCGGAGTTAGCAGTTTTCAAGGCGGTATCCGCCAGACCCTTACGAGCACCGTGAGTCGAGATGAAGTACTGAAGTACGCTCAAACCTTCACGGAAGTTCGCAGTAATCGGCGTTTCGATGATGGAGCCATCCGGCTTGGCCATCAAACCACGCATACCGGCCAGCTGACGGATCTGCGCAGCAGAACCCCGTGCACCCGAGTCGGCCATCATGTACATCGAGTTGAACGACTCTTGCTCAACTTCGTCGCCGTGACGATCAATAACCTTCTCTTTCGAGAGGTTCGACATCATTGCCTTGGAGACTTCGTCGTTCGCTTTCGACCAAAGGTCGATCACTTTGTTGTACTTCTCGCCCTGTGTTACCAGGCCCGAGGCGTACTGGCTTTCGATTTCTTTCACTTCATCGGTAGCAGCCGCGATGATGCGAGCTTTTTCATCAGGGATAACGAAGTCGTTAACACCGATGGAAACGCCGGAAATAGTCGAGTAAGCAAAACCGGTGTACATCAGCTGGTCAGCGAAGATCACGGTCTCTTTCAAACCAACCACGCGGTAGCACTGGTTGATCAGCTTGGAGATCGCCTTTTTCTTCATTGGCAGGTTGACGACGTCGTACGACAGACCTTTTGGCACAACCTGGAACAACAGCGCACGGCCGACGGTAGTGTCGACGATACGGGTGTTGCTTACGCTGCCACCATCACGGTCGTTAACGGTTTCGTTGATCCGCACTTTAACCTTGGCATGCAGTGCGGCTTCGCCAGCACGGAATACACGGTCAACTTCTTGCAAATCGGCGAACACACGACCTTCGCCTTTGGCGTTGATCGCTTCACGCGTCATGTAGTACAGACCCAATACAACGTCCTGCGACGGAACGATGATTGGCTCACCGTTGGCTGGCGACAGGATGTTGTTGGTCGACATCATCAACGCACGCGCTTCCAACTGGGCTTCCAGTGTCAGCGGTACGTGCACGGCCATTTGGTCTCCGTCGAAGTCGGCGTTGTACGCAGCACAGACCAGAGGGTGCAGCTGAATAGCCTTACCTTCGATCAGTACCGGTTCAAACGCCTGGATACCCAGACGGTGAAGGGTCGGCGCACGGTTGAGAAGTACCGGGTGTTCGCGGATGACTTCAGCGAGAACGTCCCAAACCTCTGGCAGCTCACGCTCAACCATTTTCTTGGCTGCTTTGATGGTGGTCGCAAGACCGCGCATTTCAAGCTTGCCAAAAATGAAAGGTTTGAACAGCTCAAGAGCCATTTTCTTCGGCAGACCGCACTGGTGCAGACGCAAGGTCGGACCTACGGTAATTACCGAACGACCCGAGTAGTCAACACGCTTACCGAGCAAGTTCTGACGGAAACGACCTTGTTTACCCTTGATCATGTCAGCCAAGGATTTCAGAGGACGCTTGTTCGAACCAGTGATAGCGCGGCCACGACGACCGTTGTCGAGCAAGGCGTCGACGGCTTCTTGCAACATACGCTTTTCGTTACGCACGATGATGTCCGGAGCGGACAGATCAAGCAGGCGCTTCAAGCGGTTGTTACGGTTGATCACTCGACGATACAAATCGTTGAGGTCGGAAGTCGCGAAACGACCGCCATCCAACGGAACCAAAGGACGCAGATCTGGCGGCAGAACCGGCAGAACGGTCAGAACCATCCACTCAGGAAGGTTGCCGGAGCCCAAGAAGGCTTCCATCAACTTCAAGCGCTTGGACAGTTTCTTGATCTTGGTTTCAGAGTTGGTTTGCGGAATTTCTTCGCGCAGACGGCCAATCTCGTGCTCCAGATCGATAGCGTGCAGCAGTTCACGGACAGCTTCAGCCCCCATGCGGGCATCGAAGTCGTCGCCGAACTCTTCCAGCGCTTCGAAATACTGCTCATCGTTGAGCAACTGACCTTTCTCAAGAGTGGTCATGCCTGGATCGATAACGACATAGCTCTCGAAGTAGAGAACACGCTCGATATCACGCAGGGTCATGTCCATCAGCAGGCCGATACGGGACGGCAGCGATTTCAGGAACCAGATGTGTGCAACTGGCGAGGCCAGCTCAATGTGAGCCATGCGCTCACGACGGACCTTGGCCAGCGCGACTTCAACGCCGCACTTCTCACAGATCACACCGCGGTGCTTCAAGCGCTTGTACTTACCGCACAGGCACTCGTAATCCTTTACCGGGCCAAAGATTTTGGCGCAGAACAGGCCGTCACGCTCAGGCTTGAACGTACGGTAGTTGATGGTTTCCGGCTTTTTAACTTCACCGAACGACCACGAACGGATCATCTCAGGCGATGCCAATCCAATACGGATGGCGTCGAACTCTTCGACTTGACCCTGGTTTTTCAGCAAATTCAGTAGGTCTTTCAAGGCCTTTCCTCCTGGCGGAGCAGAGAGCGGGCAGTACAGCCCCGCTCTCGATTCGCGTCACGTGTTATTCGGTTTCCAGATCGATATCGATGCCGAGGGAACGAATTTCTTTGATCAACACGTTGAAGGACTCGGGCATGCCCGGCTCCATACGGTGATCGCCGTCCACGATGTTTTTGTACATCTTGGTACGACCGTTCACATCGTCCGACTTCACTGTGAGCATTTCTTGCAGAGTGTATGCCGCGCCGTAAGCTTCCAGCGCCCAGACCTCCATCTCCCCGAAACGCTGACCACCGAACTGCGCCTTACCACCCAGCGGCTGCTGGGTAACCAGGCTGTAAGAACCGGTAGAACGAGCGTGCATCTTGTCGTCTACCAAGTGGTTCAGCTTCAGCATGTACATGTAGCCAACGGTAACCGGACGCTCGAACTTGTTGCCGGTACGACCATCAGTCAGCACCATCTGGCCGCTGTCTGGCAGGTCTGCCAAGCGTAGCATTGCCTTGATTTCGCTTTCTTTGGCACCGTCGAACACCGGGGTAGCCATTGGTACACCGCCGCGAAGGTTCTTCGCCAGATCAAGGATTTCTTGGTCTGAGAAGTCATCCAGGCTTTCTTGACGACCGCCAATTTCGTTGTAGATCTCATGCAGGAACTTACGCAGGTCAGCAACCTTGCGCTGTTCTTCAATCATGAGGTTGATCTTCTCGCCCAAACCTTTGGCTGCAAGGCCCAAGTGGGTTTCGAGAATCTGACCAACGTTCATACGCGAAGGTACGCCCAACGGGTTGAGGACCACATCCACCGGGGTGCCATTGGCATCGTACGGCATGTCTTCAACCGGCATGATCACGGAGACCACACCTTTGTTACCGTGACGACCAGCCATCTTGTCACCCGGTTGGATGCGACGACGGATTGCCAGGTAAACCTTGACGATTTTCAGCACGCCCGGAGCCAGGTCATCGCCTTGCTGCAGTTTGCGCTTCTTGTCTTCGAACTTGTCGTCCAGCAGACGACGGCGATCGATGATGTAAGCCTGAGCTTTTTCAAGCTGCTCGTTCAGAGCGTCTTCAGCCATGCGCAGCTTGAACCACTGCCCATGTTCAAGACCGTCCAGGACTTCATTGGTGATTTCCTGGCCTTTCTTCAGACCTGCACCGCCCTCAGCCACATGGCCAACCAGAGCAGAGCGCAGACGTTCGAAAGTGGCGCCTTCTACGATACGGAACTCTTCGTTCAGATCCTTGCGGATCTCGTCCAGCTGAGTCTTCTCGATCGACAAGGCACGAGCATCACGCTCAACACCGTCACGAGTGAAGACTTGTACATCGATGACAGTACCTTTGGTACCGGTAGGTACGCGCAGGGAGGTGTCTTTAACGTCGCTTGCTTTCTCACCGAAGATTGCACGCAACAGCTTCTCTTCTGGCGTCAGTTGGGTCTCGCCTTTCGGGGTGACCTTACCAACCAGAATGTCGCCAGCGCCAACTTCAGCACCTACGTAAACGATACCGGCTTCGTCCAGCTTGTTCAGTGCAGCTTCACCGACGTTCGGGATGTCCGCAGTGATCTCTTCAGGCCCAAGCTTGGTGTCACGCGCCACACAGGTCAGTTCCTGAATGTGGATCGTGGTGAAGCGGTCTTCTTGAACTACGCGTTCCGACAAGCAGATGGAGTCTTCGAAGTTGTAACCGTTCCAGGCCATGAACGCGATGCGCATGTTCTGACCCAGAGCCAGCTCACCCATATCGGTGGACGGGCCATCAGCCATGATGTCGCTGCGCTGTACGCGATCACCCTTGCGAACCAGTGGACGCTGGTTAATGCAGGTGTTCTGGTTCGAGCGGGTGTATTTGGTCAGGTTGTAGATATCAACACCAGCTTCGCCGGTCTCAACTTCATCATCAGCAACACGAACCACGATACGGCTAGCATCAACAGAGTCGATCACGCCGCCACGACGAGCCACGACGCAAACGCCGGAGTCACGCGCTACGTTACGCTCCATGCCAGTACCTACCAGCGGCTTGTCAGCGCGCAGGGTGGGTACAGCTTGACGCTGCATGTTCGAACCCATCAACGCACGGTTGGCGTCATCGTGCTCGAGGAACGGAATCAACGACGCAGCAACCGAAACTACCTGCTTCGGCGAAACGTCCATCAAGGTGACGTCTTCCGGCGCCTTAACGGTGAATTCGTTCAAGTGACGAACCGCTACCAGTTCGTCGATCAGTACTTTCTTGTCGTTCATCGTGGCCGAAGCCTGAGCGATCACGTGATCAGCTTCTTCGATGGCGGACAGGAATACGATCTCGTCGGTGACCAAAGCGTCTTTCACCACACGGTACGGGCTTTCAAGGAAGCCGTACTGGTTGGTGCGCGCATAAGCAGCCAAGGAGTTGATCAGACCGATGTTCGGACCTTCCGGCGTTTCAATCGGGCATACACGACCGTAGTGCGTCGGGTGTACGTCACGAACTTCAAAGCCTGCACGCTCACGCGTCAGACCGCCCGGGCCCAGTGCAGAAACACGGCGCTTGTGGGTGATCTCGGACAGCGGGTTGTTTTGGTCCATGAACTGAGACAGCTGGCTGGAACCGAAGAACTCTTTGACCGCAGCAGCCACTGGCTTGGCGTTGATCAGGTCCTGCGGCATCAAGCCTTCGCTTTCTGCCATCGACAGACGCTCTTTGACCGCACGCTCTACACGTACGAGGCCAACGCGGAACTGGTTTTCAGCCATTTCGCCAACGCAGCGAACACGACGGTTACCCAGGTGGTCGATGTCATCGACGATGCCTTTACCGTTACGGATGTCGACCAACGTCTTCAGTACCGCGACGATGTCTTCTTTGCACAACACGCCCGAACCTTCGATTTCGGTACGACCGATACGACGGTTGAACTTCATCCGGCCGACCGCAGACAGGTCATAGCGCTCAGGGCTGAAGAACAGGTTGTTGAACAGAGTCTCGGCAGCGTCTTTGGTTGGCGGCTCGCCAGGACGCATCATGCGATAGATCTCGACCAGTGCTTCCAATTGGTTGCTGGTGGAGTCGATCTTCAGGGTGTCGGAGACAAACGGGCCGCAATCGATATCGTTGGTGTACAACGTTTCGATACGAACAACCTGGCTCTTGGCAACTTTTGCCAGGATTTCAGTTGTCAGCTCGGTGTTGCACTCAGCAATGATTTCACCAGTGGCCGGGTGCACGATTGCCTTGGCTGTTGTGCGACCCAGGACATAGTCCAGAGGCATAACAAGCTCTTTGACACCGGCTTTTTCCAGCTGGTTGATGTGACGAGCAGTAATACGACGGCCTTGCTCGACAATCACCTTGCCTTTGTCATCGGTAATGTCGATGGCCGCAATTTCACCACGCAAACGTTGTGGAACCAGTTCCAGGCTGATGCTTTCGCCTTGAACATGGAAAACGTTAGTGGTGTAGAACGCGTCAAGCACTTGTTCAGTTGTATAACCCAGTGCGCGCAGCAGTACCGATGCAGGCAGCTTGCGACGACGGTCGATACGTACGAACACGCAGTCTTTCGGGTCGAACTCAAAGTCCAACCACGAACCACGGTAAGGAATGATACGCGCGGAATAAAGCAGCTTACCGGAGCTGTGCGTCTTGCCGCGGTCGTGATCAAAGAACACGCCCGGGGAACGGTGCAGCTGGGAAACAATTACACGCTCGGTACCGTTGATTACGAAGGTACCGTTTTCAGTCATCAGGGGGATTTCACCCATGTAGACTTCTTGCTCTTTGATGTCCTTGATCGCTTTGTTCGACGATTCTTTGTCGAAAATGATCAAACGAACTTTTACCCGCAAAGGTACGGCGTAAGTTACACCGCGCAACACGCATTCTTTGACATCAAATGCCGGTTCGCCCAAGCGATAACCGACGTACTCCAGCGCAGCATTGCCGGAGTAGCTGATGATCGGGAAAACGGATTTGAAGGCCGCATGCAGGCCCACGTCGCGGAACTGATCTTTAGTCGCTCCCGCCTGCAAGAATTCACGATACGAATCCAGCTGGATTGCCAAGAGATACGGCACATCCATGACGTCCGGCAACTTGCTAAAGTCCTTGCGGATACGTTTTTTCTCAGTATATGAGTAAGCCATCAGCGTTCCCCAGCTTGGTCACCTGCTTGTTTGGCCTCTCCCGACGGGAGCAGCCAGAAAATCGTGCAAACCCCTTGGTTTGCTCCACCGCACAGGGTGGTTACAGCACGTTAAAGGCGCCGACCTAGTCGGCCGCCAATAACGGAAAAAGGCCGGTGGCAAGAGCCACCAGCCATCAGCCTCAGCTTAACGCTTGGGCTGGAGACGCAAGGTCGATGCTTACTTCAGCTCGACTTTAGCGCCTGCTTCTTCCAAGGTAGCCTTGGCTTTGTCAGCTGCGTCTTTAGCAACAGCTTCCAGAACCATAGCTGGAGCGCCGTCAACTACTGCCTTGGCTTCTTTCAAGCCCAGACCAGTCAGTTCACGAACAGCCTTGATCACGTTAACTTTCTTCTCGCCAGCTTCCAGCAGCATGACGTTGAATTCAGTTTGCTCTTCAACAACAGCGGCAGCAGCAGCTGGACCAGCAGAAGCAGCGGCAGCCGAAACGCCGAATTTTTCTTCGAAAGCTTTGATCAGCTCAACAACCTGCAGAACCGACATTTCAGCTACGGCGTTGAGGATATCGTCTTGGGAGATAGACATTGCTGTATTTCCTGAATTGGGAGACGGCCTACGCGGCCATCGAAATAAACAAAAATACGCGAGAGAAAGTGCTCAGCCTTAGGCTGCAACAGCTTCTTTTTGCTCGCGAACTGCAGCCAGAGTACGAGCCAGCTTGCTGGTAGCGCCTTGAATCACGCTCATCAGCTGCGAAATAGCTTCGTCGCGGGTCGGCAGTGTTGCCAGTACGTCGATTTGGTTAGCTGCGAGGAACTTGCCCTCGAACGCAGCTGCCTTAATCTCGAACTTATCCTGACCTTTGGCGAACTCTTTGAACAAACGGGCAGCAGCGCCTGGATGTTCGTTGGAGAATGCGATCAAGGTCGGGCCAGTGAACACGTCGTTGAGGACACTGTATTCAGTGTCAGCAACAGCGCGCTTCAGCAAGGTGTTACGTACAACACGTACGTAAACGCCAGCTTCACGAGCCTCTTTACGGAGTCCGGTCATAGCGCCTACTGTCACACCGCGGGCATCAGCCACAACAGCAGACAGAGCAACTTTGGCAGCCTCGTTGACTTCAGCGACGATGGCCTTCTTGTCTTCGAGTTTAATTGCCACGGGTTTAACTCCTGCTTGTTACCGTTTCATCCAACCGAGGCCGGATGTCGTTTTGGTGTCTGATTCGGTAAGGAACCGGGAGCACCATCTGCGTAGGCTTGAGGTTTAAGGCTTGCGCCGCCTACGGTCTTGGATAGCCCCCGCCAGGCAGGGACCCCAATCTTTCATTGGCGCAGCACGCTGCGCCAATATGTCTTACGCGTCCAAAGAACCTTGGTCGATAACCAAGCCTGGGCCCATAGTGGTGCTCAGGGTAACGCGCTTAACGTAAATACCTTTCGAAGAAGCCGGTTTGATACGCTTCAGATCAGCGATCAGGGCTTCAACGTTTTCCTTCAGCTGAACGGCGTCGAAGCCGATCTTGCCAACGGAAGTGTGGATGATACCGTTTTTGTCAGTGCGATAACGAACCTGACCAGCCTTCGCGTTCTTAACTGCGGTAGCTACGTCTGGGGTTACAGTACCAACCTTAGGGTTAGGCATCAGACCACGCGGACCGAGGATTTGACCCAACTGACCTACAACACGCATTGCGTCCGGGGATGCAATAACTACGTCGTAGTTCAGGTCGCCGCCTTTCATTTCGGCAGCCAGGTCGTCCATACCAACGCGATCAGCGCCAGCAGCCAGAGCAGCTTCAGCAGCTGGACCCTGGGTGAACACAGCTACACGTACAGTCTTACCAGTGCCGTGTGGCAGCACAGTAGCGCTACGAACAACCTGGTCAGATTTACGTGGGTCTACGCCCAAGTTAACGGCGATGTCAAAGGACTCGCTGAATTTAACAGTCGACAACTCAGCCAGCAAAGCAGCAGCGTCTACGAAATTGTAAGACTTGCCAGCTTCAATTTTACCGGCGATTGCCTTTTGACGCTTAGTCAGCTTAGCCATTACACACCCTCCACGTTAAGGCCCATGCTACGAGCAGAACCGGCGATGGTACGCACGGCTGCTTCCATATCAGCTGCAGTCAGATCCGCGTTTTTGGTTTTCGCGATTTCTTCCAGCTGAGCACGGGTAACTGTGCCAACCTTAACGGTGTTTGGACGAGCGGAACCGCTAGTCAGACCTGCAGCCTTCTTCAGCAGAACCGAAGCAGGGGTCGACTTAGTTTCGAACGTGAAGCTACGGTCGCTGTAAACAGTGATGATCACTGGAGTCGGCAGGCCTGGCTCAATACCCTGAGTACGGGCGTTGAAAGCTTTGCAGAACTCCATGATATTCACACCATGCTGACCCAGAGCTGGACCAACAGGTGGGCTTGGGTTGGCCTGAGCGGCCTTCACTTGCAGCTTGATGTAAGCGGTAATCTTCTTGGCCATGAGGCACTCCAATTACGGGTTCAGACGCCTAAATTAAAGGCTCCCCGGTTACTTGCGTGTTTATCCCAGTGACGACAAAACCCCACAGCCGAAGCCATGGGGTTGGGATGCGTGCTCAGCTAGACCTTTTCGACCTGGCTAAACTCTAGCTCTACCGGAGTAGAGCGTCCGAAAATAAGCACAGCCACTTGGATGCGACTTTTTTCGTAGTTAACTTCTTCGACCGTGCCATTGAAATCGGCAAACGGACCGTCGGTGACACGTACAACTTCACCCGGCTCGAACAACGTCTTCGGCTTAGGCTTGTCGCTACCGTCAGCAACGCGACGCAGAATCGCTTCTGCCTCTTTATCTGTAATTGGGGCTGGCTTGTCAGCGGTACCGCCAATGAAACCCATGACGCGGGGCGTATCCTTGACCAAGTGCCAAGTACCTTCGCTCATGTCCATTTGGACCAGCACATAACCAGGGAAGAACTTGCGCTCGCTTTTGCGTTTCTGGCCATTACGCATTTCAACCACTTCTTCAGTGGGAACCAGAATTTCGCCGAAGCCATCTTCCATGCCTGCCAGCTTAATACGCTCAATTAAAGAGCGCATAACATGCTTTTCGTAACCCGAATAAGCATGCACTACGTACCAACGCTTAGCCACGGGACACCCTTAGCCAACAATCAAGGAAACGAGCCAGCCGAGCAGGGAATCCAAACCCCACAACAGCAACGCCATAACAAGAACAACAGCCACCACGATCAACGTGGTCTGCGTAGTTTCTTGGCGAGTTGGCCATACGACTTTACGAATCTCAGTACGAGCTTCCTTTACCAGGACAGCGAACGACTTGCCCTTTGCTGTCTGCAAACCCACAAAGGCAGCAACAGCAGCAATCACAAGAAGCGCAATGACGCGATACAGGATCGGCGAACCAGAATAATACTGATTCCCAACAACGCCAACCACCACCAGAGCAACTACTACTAGCCACTTAAGGAGATCGAAGCGAGAGCTTTGAACTTCAGCCTTGGGAGTCATCAAAGAGGATCCTGTGAAAAGAAAGCCAGACGCAATGAGCGAATCTGGCAGGTCAGGAGGGAATCGAACCCCCAACCTACGGTTTTGGAGACCGTCGCTCTGCCAATTGAGCTACTGACCTAAAACATTAACGAGCCGCCGATTATGCAGACCCGAGAGAGACTTTTCAACAACCAATGTAATTACTTTTGCCACCAGACCAAAAACAACCTGACAACACGTCAGCAGCAGAATGCAGGCCACTCACAACAGCAATCACGAACCGGAGCAGCAATACCAAGCATCAGCACCGCCAGCAAACACTCCAGACAAGCTATTCAGCCTGTTAAAACAAAGGCAGATATTTTCATATCTGCCTTGTTATATGGAGCTCTTGAGCGGATTTGAACCGCTGACCTCACCCTTACCAAGGGTGTGCTCTACCAACTGAGCTACAAGAGCAAAACCTTTCAGAAATCAGAACGAATGGAGCGGGTGGCGGGAATCGAACCCGCATCATCAGCTTGGAAGGCTGAGGTTCTACCACTAAACTACACCCGCAAATCAAGCTGATTTGCGCAAATATGGTGGAGGGGGAAGGATTCGAACCTTCGAAGTCGTAGACGTCAGATTTACAGTCTGATCCCTTTGGCCGCTCGGGAACCCCTCCTGAGCTGAGCGGGATTCTACATCATCCCAACTCTTTGTCAACCACTATTCTCAATAAAATCATCAAGTTAGCATGTCAACTAATCCCACCTTGAAAACCGCATTTGGTGTTCACTGTGGAGCGGGCGCCATTCTATGCAAACTATCGGATAGCTGCAAGCCCTGGCACTGCTTTTTTTCGTATTTCAACTCATTGAATTCATTAAGAAGGTTTTGCAAAACGCTTTCAGCTGCTTGAGCCGTGTCGAGTGGCGACACAACGAAGGCAAACTCCCCCGAATCCGAATGCCCTACCTTCTCTAGCTCACCTCCAAGACCTGCATCAGCCAAACTTTGTCGGGTCTTGCTCAACACCTCTGCATTACCTAGCCCACTCAAATAAAAGCAGACAGCATTCTCACGACCATCGTCTCTCTTCGCGTGAACTATGGGCAGGTCCGGACGCGTCTCGCTAAGCAGCTTAATTTCCTGCTTACTACCTTTGTAAAGAGATAGAGACACTACCTCCTTAGCCCTAAGAGGCGCCTCTTGCTGATGCCATACAAAGTAGAAAATATTCAACACAACCAGCAGCAGGAACAGCCAACGCATAGAAACCTCAGAATAAAGGACAAGCTGCAGCCAAACCTACGAATACAAGATCTCTCACGAGGCGCGCATCTGGCACGATGCTCGCCACCAAGTCAGCATCCCCCCCAGTGAGAAACACGACAAAACCCTCATCCCAGTAATCACGAGCTAATTGCAGCTGAGACAACGTAAACCCGCGCAGCATCATAAGACATCCACGCTCAACAGCTTCAACAGTCGTGCGCCCAGGTGTTTCGCGCTGCAGCGCCTGCTCAGCCGACAAGTTGTCATATCTAATTCGTCGAGTATGCGTACGCAACTGGTTGCGCATCAACGGAAGGCCAGGACAAATAAACCCACCCAAGTGCTGTCCGTCTCCAGACACAAAATCAGCTGTAACAGCAGTCCCCAAATCAAGCACGAGACACGGACCTTTAGACAGCTCATACGCTCCGACCAAAGCCAGCCAGCGATCGAGACCAAGGCGCTCGAAGTCCTCATAGCCGTTTGTGACACCCGCCAGAGCCCTAGCTGGCTCGGCACACAATACCTCTACCGCAAAAACAGAAACCAAGCGGGCAATAAGGCCAGATGTCTCCTCATCACTGCGCACACTGACCAGCCGACAGCGCGCAATGTGTAGTGAAGGGTTTGCCAAGATTGCATCTATCAGAGCCGAATCAGAGTCAACAACTCCACCCCCAATGACTGCGTCCTTATCAATCACTCGCCACTTGATAAAACTGTTACCGCAGTCCATCTCAAGAATCATGGCGCAACCTCAAACTTAGCTCGCCACCACTGAATGTTTTTTCCTGCCCTGCCACATTCAGACGTAATGCGCCTTGCTGATCGATACCGATCACAGTCCCATCCACATGGTGCGTGCCGGCTATCAAGGAAACTTCGCGGCCCTGCCATAAATGATTGAGCTCCCACTCAGCCTGTATAGCAGCAAAACTTAAAGCCTCATGTCGGCTCAGATATATTTCCAAGCTCCTGCCAAGAGCAACAATAAGCGCGTTGCGATTGATATCGCGGCCAGTTTCCAAACGCACGGATGTCCAAGCCTGATCAACATCACTCGCAACCATCATATTGACGTTGATACCAATGCCAATGACGACGTGACACACATCAGCAGGGTCACCCACTAACTCCAGCAGAATGCCGGCAATTTTTTTATTCCCCACCAAAATATCATTTGGCCACTTCAAACCCGCATCAAAGTCGCCAAAATCTCGAAGCGCACCCAATACAGCCAAGCCAACCACCAAGCTGAGCCCTTCTAGCTGGCGCATCCCGCCATCCATGCGAAGAACCAGACTGTAATAGATGTTTTCAGCAAAAGGGCTAACCCACGTCCTTCCTCTACGACCTCGCCCTGCACTCTGCTGCTCAGCCAGAATTATAAAAGGCGCAGGCAGCCCGCTGGCAATTTCACGCAATGCTTGTGCATTGGTCGAATCCAGGGATTCATGAATAGACACAGGAAAGCGGCTATCGACAAGCTGGCCCTGCTCAAGAAGCTCAAGCGGCGAAGCTAATTGATAGCCACGACCACGAACTTTGTGGATCGACAGGTTCAAGTCAGCCTCTAGGCGCTGCAACTGCTTCCATACAGCACTACGGCTAATACCTAGCGCTGCACCCAGGGCTTGCCCAGAATGAAAACGGCCATCTTTAAGGAGTTTCAACAACGTCAGCATGCAAGTTTCGCCTCACAATCAGGCACGCATAATAACGATGAGCCAGGCTATTGCATAGAAAGCCTGCAAGGCAGGCGCCGAACGATCTAATGGCAGCTTATTTCTTGAATAGACACCGGCACACTGCAAGCGCCCAAACTAACCATCTTGCCATTCAGCCCCTCACATCATTCAGCCATTGATTAACGCGCCCCCATTCAAAAACGGTTGAGCGGAAATCCTAGCCATACCACCCCATCATGAACTAGTGCTCTGAGTGCTTGGGACTTGTCATCACCTCAACGTACCATCGCAGTAACTGCAGCAAGACGATCTGGCGCTTCAACCCCATCAGGAAGCTGGGGCGCCGAACGGGACGAAGAGAATAGATATACGCTGCTAATGTAGTGTGAACTATAAATGGCGGGCACTACATTGGAGAATTTCGATGGGTCTCAGCAGCGGATACTGGACAGGCGACGACACACAGACCACGCGGGCTTAGCTTTTTCGAGCACAAAAACAAAATCCCTGTCTGCGTGAGCAGACAGGGATTTTGGAATTTAATCTTGACGATGACCTACTCTCACATGGGGAAACCCCACACTACCATCGGCGATGCATCGTTTCACTACTGAGTTCGGGATGGGATCAGGTGGTTCCAATGCTCTATGGTCGTCAAGAAATTCGGTAGCCAGCTCGTTTACCTTACGGTCAACGCTCCAGCGAATGGGTATGTAATAGAATCGGTGCTTTGTGAGCTGCAAACTTTCGGTTTGTATCGTCTTCACACACCGCAATCTGGTCTCTTCGACTCAAATTGCTTGGGTGTTATATGGTCAAGCCTCACGGGCAATTAGTATTGGTTAGCTCAACGCCTCACAGCGCTTACACACCCAACCTATCAACGTCGTAGTCTTCGACGGCCCTTTAGGGAACTCAAGGTTCCAGTGAGATCTCATCTTGAGGCAAGTTTCCCGCTTAGATGCTTTCAGCGGTTATCTTTCCCGAACATAGCTACCCGGCAATGCCACTGGCGTGACAACCGGAACACCAGAGGTTCGTCCACTCCGGTCCTCTCGTACTAGGAGCAGCCCCTCTCAAATCTCAAACGTCCACGGCAGATAGGGACCGAACTGTCTCACGACGTTCTAAACCCAGCTCGCGTACCACTTTAAATGGCGAACAGCCATACCCTTGGGACCGGCTTCAGCCCCAGGATGTGATGAGCCGACATCGAGGTGCCAAACACCGCCGTCGATATGAACTCTTGGGCGGTATCAGCCTGTTATCCCCGGAGTACCTTTTATCCGTTGAGCGATGGCCCTTCCATACAGAACCACCGGATCACTAAGACCTACTTTCGTACCTGCTCGACGTGTCTGTCTCGCAGTCAAGCGCGCTTTTGCCTTTATACTCTACGACCGATTTCCGACCGGTCTGAGCGCACCTTCGTACTCCTCCGTTACTCTTTAGGAGGAGACCGCCCCAGTCAAACTACCCACCATACACTGTCCTCGATCCGGATAACGGACCTGAGTTAGAACCTCAAAGTTGCCAGGGTGGTATTTCAAGGTTGGCTCCACGCAGACTGGCGTCCACGCTTCAAAGCCTCCCACCTATCCTACACAAGCAAATTCAAAGTCCAGTGCAAAGCTATAGTAAAGGTTCACGGGGTCTTTCCGTCTAGCCGCGGATACACTGCATCTTCACAGCGATTTCAATTTCACTGAGTCTCGGGTGGAGACAGCGCCGCCATCGTTACGCCATTCGTGCAGGTCGGAACTTACCCGACAAGGAATTTCGCTACCTTAGGACCGTTATAGTTACGGCCGCCGTTTACCGGGGCTTCGATCAAGAGCTTCGCGTTAGCTAACCCCATCAATTAACCTTCCGGCACCGGGCAGGCGTCACACCCTATACGTCCACTTTCGTGTTTGCAGAGTGCTGTGTTTTTAATAAACAGTCGCAGCGGCCTGGTATCTTCGACCGGCGTGGGCTTACGCAGTAAATGCTTCACCCTCACCGGCGCACCTTCTCCCGAAGTTACGGTGCCATTTTGCCTAGTTCCTTCACCCGAGTTCTCTCAAGCGCCTTGGTATTCTCTACCCAACCACCTGTGTCGGTTTGGGGTACGGTTCCTGGTTACCTGAAGCTTAGAAGCTTTTCTTGGAAGCATGGCATCAACCACTTCGTGTTCTAAAAGAACACTCGTCATCAGCTCTCGGCCTTAGAATCCCGGATTTACCTAAGATTCCAGCCTACCACCTTAAACTTGGACAACCAACGCCAAGCTGGCCTAGCCTTCTCCGTCCCTCCATCGCAATAACCAGAAGTACAGGAATATTAACCTGTTTTCCATCGACTACGCTTTTCAGCCTCGCCTTAGGGACCGACTAACCCTGCGTCGATTAACGTTGCGCAGGAAACCTTGGTCTTTCGGCGTGGGTGTTTTTCACACCCATTATCGTTACTCATGTCAGCATTCGCACTTCTGATACCTCCAGCAAGCTTCTCAACTCACCTTCACAGGCTTACAGAACGCTCCTCTACCGCATCACCTAAGTGATACCCGTAGCTTCGGTGTATGGTTTGAGCCCCGTTAAATCTTCCGCGCAGGCCGACTCGACTAGTGAGCTATTACGCTTTCTTTAAAGGGTGGCTGCTTCTAAGCCAACCTCCTAGCTGTCTAAGCCTTCCCACATCGTTTCCCACTTAACCATAACTTTGGGACCTTAGCTGACGGTCTGGGTTGTTTCCCTTTTCACGACGGACGTTAGCACCCGCCGTGTGTCTCCCATGCTCGGCACTTGTAGGTATTCGGAGTTTGCATCGGTTTGGTAAGTCGGGATGACCCCCTAGCCGAAACAGTGCTCTACCCCCTACAGTGATACATGAGGCGCTACCTAAATAGCTTTCGAGGAGAACCAGCTATCTCCGAGCTTGATTAGCCTTTCACTCCGATCCACAGGTCATCCGCTAACTTTTCAACGGTAGTCGGTTCGGTCCTCCAGTTAGTGTTACCCAACCTTCAACCTGCCCATGGATAGATCGCCCGGTTTCGGGTCTATTCCCAGCGACTAGACGCCCTATTAAGACTCGCTTTCGCTACGCCTCCCCTATTCGGTTAAGCTTGCCACTGAAAATAAGTCGCTGACCCATTATACAAAAGGTACGCAGTCACCCAACAAAGTGAGCTCCCACTGCTTGTACGCATACGGTTTCAGGATCTATTTCACTCCCCTCTCCGGGGTTCTTTTCGCCTTTCCCTCACGGTACTAGTTCACTATCGGTCAGTCAGTAGTATTTAGCCTTGGAGGATGGTCCCCCCATATTCAGACAAAGTTTCTCGTGCTCCGTCCTACTCGATTTCACTGCAAAGATGTTTTCGCGTACAGGGCTATCACCCACTATGGCCGCACTTTCCAGAGCGTTCCGCTAACATCAATACAGCTTAAGGGCTGGTCCCCGTTCGCTCGCCACTACTAAGGGAATCTCGGTTGATTTCTTTTCCTCAGGGTACTTAGATGTTTCAGTTCCCCTGGTTCGCTTCTTAAGCCTATGTATTCAGCTTAAGATACCTAACTTATGTTAGGTGGGTTCCCCCATTCAGACATCTCCGGATCAAAGTCTGTTTGCCGACTCCCCGAAGCTTTTCGCAGGCTACCACGTCTTTCATCGCCTCTGACTGCCAAGGCATCCACCGTATGCGCTTCTTCACTTGACCATATAACCCCAAGCAATCTGGTTATACTATGAAGACGACATTCGCCGAAAACTTGCAATTACTCACAAATTTTACCTTAGCCTGAATAAACACCAGTGAAAATGTTATTCAGTCTATCTTTCTATCACATACCCAAATTTTTAAAGAACGATCTAATCAAAAGATCAGAAATCAACATTCACCATCACATTGATGGAATGCTCATTTCTAAGCTTTACGATGCAGAAGCAAGTTTATGGTGGAGCCAAACGGGATCGAACCGTTGACCTCCTGCGTGCAAGGCAGGCGCTCTCCCAGCTGAGCTATGGCCCCATATTTCTACAGGCATTTTCCACACAAAATTGGTGGGTCTGGGCAGATTCGAACTGCCGACCTCACCCTTATCAGGGGTGCGCTCTAACCAACTGAGCTACAGACCCAATTTCGAGCTTGCAACCGTTAGCGTGTGCTATCAGCGTGGAGCTTAAAGTTGCTTCTATCGTCTTCTTCAATGAATCAAGCAATTCGTGTGGGAACTTATGGAGCAGCTGATGTCGTCGATTAAGGAGGTGATCCAGCCGCAGGTTCCCCTACGGCTACCTTGTTACGACTTCACCCCAGTCATGAATCACACCGTGGTAACCGTCCTCCCGAAGGTTAGACTAGCTACTTCTGGTGCAACCCACTCCCATGGTGTGACGGGCGGTGTGTACAAGGCCCGGGAACGTATTCACCGTGACATTCTGATTCACGATTACTAGCGATTCCGACTTCACGCAGTCGAGTTGCAGACTGCGATCCGGACTACGATCGGTTTTATGGGATTAGCTCCACCTCGCGGCTTGGCAACCCTTTGTACCGACCATTGTAGCACGTGTGTAGCCCAGGCCGTAAGGGCCATGATGACTTGACGTCATCCCCACCTTCCTCCGGTTTGTCACCGGCAGTCTCCTTAGAGTGCCCACCATTACGTGCTGGTAACTAAGGACAAGGGTTGCGCTCGTTACGGGACTTAACCCAACATCTCACGACACGAGCTGACGACAGCCATGCAGCACCTGTCTCAATGTTCCCGAAGGCACCAATCTATCTCTAGAAAGTTCATTGGATGTCAAGGCCTGGTAAGGTTCTTCGCGTTGCTTCGAATTAAACCACATGCTCCACCGCTTGTGCGGGCCCCCGTCAATTCATTTGAGTTTTAACCTTGCGGCCGTACTCCCCAGGCGGTCAACTTAATGCGTTAGCTGCGCCACTAAGAGTTCAAGACTCCCAACGGCTAGTTGACATCGTTTACGGCGTGGACTACCAGGGTATCTAATCCTGTTTGCTCCCCACGCTTTCGCACCTCAGTGTCAGTATCAGTCCAGGTGGTCGCCTTCGCCACTGGTGTTCCTTCCTATATCTACGCATTTCACCGCTACACAGGAAATTCCACCACCCTCTACCATACTCTAGCTTGCCAGTTTTGGATGCAGTTCCCAGGTTGAGCCCGGGGATTTCACATTCAACTTAACAAACCACCTACGCGCGCTTTACGCCCAGTAATTCCGATTAACGCTTGCACCCTCTGTATTACCGCGGCTGCTGGCACAGAGTTAGCCGGTGCTTATTCTGTCGGTAACGTCAAAGCACTAACGTATTAGGTTAATGCCCTTCCTCCCAACTTAAAGTGCTTTACAATCCGAAGACCTTCTTCACACACGCGGCATGGCTGGATCAGGCTTTCGCCCATTGTCCAATATTCCCCACTGCTGCCTCCCGTAGGAGTCTGGACCGTGTCTCAGTTCCAGTGTGACTGATCATCCTCTCAGACCAGTTACGGATCGTAGCCTTGGTGAGCCATTACCTCACCAACTAGCTAATCCGACCTAGGCTCATCTGATAGCGCAAGGCCCGAAGGTCCCCTGCTTTCTCCCGTAGGACGTATGCGGTATTAGCGTCCGTTTCCGAACGTTATCCCCCACTATCAGGCAGATTCCTAGGTATTACTCACCCGTCCGCCGCTCTCAAGAGGTGCAAGCACCCCTCTACCGCTCGACTTGCATGTGTTAGGCCTGCCGCCAGCGTTCAATCTGAGCCATGATCAAACTCTTCAGTTCAAACATCTTTGGGTTTTGAGAAAACCCTAAACTTGGCTCAGCAATCGTTGGTTACATCTTTGATTTCTCGCGGAGTAACTTGTGATGCTGATAATCTTTTTGACTATCAGTCTGACTCCACAAGCACCCACACGAATTGCTTGATTCAGTTGTTAAAGAGCGGTTGGTTAAGCTTTCGCTCAACCGAGGCGCGCATTCTACAGCAGCCTCTGTTGCTGTCAAGCGGTTATTTAAGAAGTTTTCAAAGTTTCGCTTGGAAATCTTTAACAACTTCAACCACTTGCGCTTTCGATCTCTCGTTAGCGGGAGGCGAATTCTACAGCGTTACACGCTGCTGTCAACACCTCATTTCCTGCTTCGATGACTTGAAGCTGGCACTGCCGAAAACCAATCCAACTCATTGATACTCAAGGAGTTTTCCGTTTCGACTGCGCCGGAAGTGGGCG